>NZ_JACAPT010000022.1:0-149382 GCF_013385565.1 Pseudomonas sp. E6002
AGAAGATCGAACCGTTAATAGAGCCAAACAACACCGCTCCATCAACTCCTTCTGGGCCTCGATGATCTGAAGCAGCTCGCTGTCGAAACCTACATAACTCTTTGTTTACCAAGGAGTTTTCCGTTTCGACTGCGCCGGAAGTGGGGCGAATTATAGACTTCCAGAATCTGCCGTCAACACCTTTTTTCACAATACTGTCATATCGGTCAAAAAAGCCCTGAAAAGCAAAGGCCGGCCCCAAAGGGCCGGCCTTCTACTTACCGAACCTACAAGCTAGGAAAGGCAAACTGCGACGCCTCATGACTGGCCCGTTGCGGCCAGCGCTGGGTAATCGCCTTGCGACGCGTATAGAACCGCACGCCATCCGGCCCATAGGCATGCAAGTCGCCAAACAGCGAGCGCTTCCAGCCACCAAAGCTGTGATAAGCCACCGGCACCGGCAACGGCACGTTGACGCCAACCATACCCACTTCAATTTCGTCACAGAACAACCGCGCCGCCTCACCGTCACGGGTGAAGATACAGGTGCCGTTGCCGTACTCGTGATCGTTGATCAACTGCATGGCCGCTTCCAGGCTGTTCACCCGAACCACACACAGCACCGGCCCGAAGATCTCTTCTTTATAGATGCGCATCTGCGGGGTCACGCGGTCGAACAAACTGCCCCCCAGGAAGAAGCCATCTTCATTACCGGCAATACTCAGGCCACGACCATCGACGACCAACTCAGCACCCGAAGAAACGCCGTCCTCTATATAGCCACTGACTTTATCGCGCGCCTGGCCAGTGACCAGCGGCCCCATGTCCAATCCACACGTGGTGCCCGCACCAATCTTCAGCGCCTTGATCTGCGGCACCAGCTTGGCGACCAATGCGTCAGCCACCTGGTCGCCGACACACACGGCAACAGAGATCGCCATGCAACGCTCACCGCACGAACCATACGCCGCGCCCATCAAGGCACTGACAGCGTTATCGAGATCCGCATCCGGCATCAGCACCGCATGGTTCTTCGCCCCGCCCAACGCCTGTACACGCTTGCCGCGCTTGGTGGCTTCGGAATAGATGTACTCGGCGATCGGCGTCGAGCCGACAAAGCTCAACGCCTTGACTTCCGGCGCTTCGATCAGCGCATCCACCGCGCCTTTATCGCCATGCACCACACTCAGCACGCCTTTAGGCAAGCCAGCTTCCTGCAACAGTTGTGCAATCAGCAGCGTCGAGCTTGGATCACGCTCCGACGGCTTGAGGATGAAGCAGTTACCGCAGACGATCGCCAGCGGATACATCCACAACGGCACCATCGCCGGGAAGTTGAACGGCGTAATACCGGCCACCACACCCAACGGCTGGAAGTCAGACCAGGCATCGATATTCGGGCCAACGTTACGGCTGTACTCGCCCTTGAGGATTTCCGGCGCCGAGCACGCGTACTCCACGTTCTCGATCCCGCGCTTGAGTTCACCAGCCGCATCTTCCAGGGTCTTGCCATGCTCTTCGCTGATCAGCTGGGAGATACGCGCTTCGTTCTGCTCAAGCAATTGCTTGAAACGAAACATCACCTGGGCACGCTTGGCCGGTGGCGTGTTACGCCAGGCCGGGAAAGCTGCCTTGGCCGAATCGATGGCGCTTTGAATGGTTTCACGGCTGGCCAACGGCACCTGGTGAATCACCTGGCCAGTCGACGGGTTGTACACGTCGGCAGTGCGACCGTTTTCGGTGACCAATTGGCCGTTGATCAAATGCTGGATGAGGCTCATGCAGGGCTCCTGAAAAGTTGTTCTATATAGAAGGAGAAATCAGTCGATCTTGTTCAGCACTTCGCCGACCGCATCGAACAAGCGATCCAGGTCCTGCGGCTTGCTGTTGAAGGTTGGGCCGAACTGCAGGGTGTCGCCGCCAAAGCGCACGTAGAAGCCGGCTTTCCACAAGGCCATGCCCGCTTCGAACGGACGCACGATGGCATCACCATCACGCGGGGCAATCTGGATCGCACCGGCCAGACCATAGTTACGAATGTCGATCACGTTCTTGCTGCCCTTCAGGCCGTGCAGCGCATTCTCGAAATGCGGTGCGACTTCGGCCACGCTCTGCACCAGGTTTTCCTTCTGCAGCAGGTCGAGTGCCGCCAAACCAGCCGCGCAGGCAACCGGGTGGGCCGAGTAGGTGTAGCCGTGCGGGAACTCCACCGCGTACTCAGGCGTCGCCTGATTCATGAACGTCTGATAAATCTCGGTGCTGGCAATCACCGCGCCCATCGGGATCGCGCCGTTGGTGACTTGCTTGGCAATGCACATCAGGTCCGGGGTCACGCCGAAGCTGTCAGCACCAAACATCGAACCGGTACGACCGAAGCCGGTGATCACTTCGTCGAACACCAACAGGATGTTGTGCTGATCGCAGATCTCACGCAGACGCTTCAGGTAACCCTGCGGCGGAACCAGCACGCCGGCAGAGCCCGCCATCGGCTCAACAAACACCGCGGCGATGTTCGACGCATCGTGCAACTCGATCAGCTTGAGCAGCTCGTCCGCCAAGGCAATCCCGCCCAGCTCCGGCATGCCACGGGAGAACGCATTGCTCGCCAGCAGGGTGTGAGGCAGATGGTCAACATCCATCAGCCCCTGACCAAAAATCTTACGGTTACCGTTCACGCCGCCCAGGCTGGTACCGGCGATGTTCACACCGTGATAACCACGGGCACGGCCGATCATCTTGGTCTTGGTCGCCTGGCCTTTCAGGCGCCAGTACGCACGCACCATCTTCACCGCGGTATCGGCGCACTCGGAGCCGGAGTCGGTGAAGAACACATGGTTCAGGTTGCCCGGCGTCAGGTCGGTAATCTTTTCTGCCAGCTGGAACGACAACGGATGACCGTATTGGAAGCCCGGCGAGTAGTCCAACGTACCCAACTGCTTGGAGACCGCTTCCTGGATTTCCTTGCGAGTGTGCCCGGCGCCGCAGGTCCACAGACCCGACAGCGAGTCATACACCTTGCGCCCCTTGTCATCGGTCAACCAGCTGCCTTCGGCTGCCACGATCAGGCGTGGGTCACGATGAAAGTTGCGGTTGGCGGTGTACGGCATCCAGTGCGCGTCCAGCTTCAGTTGGCTGGCCAGGGTGGACGGAGCGTTTTCGGGCATGTTCATGAGCAAAACCTCGCAAGGCAAAAGGCAGCGTCGGGATTGAAAAGCGTTGTTGCAGCTAAATTGCCACGGGGATAAAGTCGGTGAAATCCAACTCTTCTAACCTTCAGTCAGGCCTTCACTAAACTATGAGCAGCCGTCGACCCGACCCTCTGGCCCAAGTCAGCGACTTCGATATCCGCCTGTTGCGCATCTTTCGCAGCGTGGTGGAGTGCGGTGGCTTCTCGGCGGCGGAAACCGTTCTGGGGATTGGCCGCTCGGCCATCAGCCAGCAAATGAGCGATCTTGAACAGCGCCTTGGCCTGCGCCTGTGCCAACGCGGGCGGGCGGGGTTTTCCCTGACCGAGGAAGGACGCGAGGTTTACCAGTCGGCACTACAACTGCTCAGCGCCCTGGAAAGTTTTCGCACCGAGGTCAACGGCCTGCACCAACACTTGCGCGGCGAGCTGATCATCGGCCTGACCGACAACCTGGTCACCCTGCCCCACATGCGCATCACCCACGCCCTGGCACAGTTGAAGGAACGCGGCCCGGACGTACAGATCCAGATCCGCATGATCGCCCCCAATGAAGTCGAACAAGGGGTGCTCGACGGCCGCCTGCATGTCGGCGTAGTCCCCCAGGCCAGCGCCTTGTCGGGACTTGAATACCAGCCGCTGTACAGCGAACGCTCGCTGCTCTATTGCGCAGTGGGCCACCCGCTGTTTTACGCCGACGACAAGCAACTGGACGACGACCGCGTCAACAGCCAGGACGCCATCGCCCCAACCTTCCGCCTGCCCGCGGATATCCAGGCGCACTACCAGGCACTCAATTGCACCGCCAGCGCCTCGGACCGCGAAGGCATGGCCTTCCTGATCCTCACCGGCCGCTACATCGGCTACCTGCCCGACCACTACGCCAGCCTGTGGGTACAACAAGGCCGACTGCGCGCGCTGAAACCGGCTACACGTTTTTACGATTTGAGCCTCGCTTCGGTCACGCGCAAGGGCCGTCGCCCTCATTTGGTGCTGGAAAGCTTCCTCGAAAGCCTGGCCGCAACGCGCTAACACGGGCCTTACAGAAAAACCTGAGCAACTGGACAGCTTTTTGCAAGACAAGGGGATCTCGAACCGTCAGCCATGAGTTCCCCGCCATGCCGCCAGAATCCAACACCCCCAGCGACCTGATCTACGGCCTCAACGATAGGCCCAAACCTTTGCCTGCATTGCTTGCCGCGTTGCAGCATGTGTTGGCTGCCTTCGTCGGCATCATCACCCCGCCGCTGATCATCGGCTCTACCCTGGGCCTGACCGCCCACCTGCCCTACCTGATCAGCATGGCATTGATGGTTTCCGGTGTGGGCACCTTCATCCAGGCGCGCAGGCCGTTTGGCATTGGCGCCGGGATGATCTGCCTGCAAGGCACCAGCTTCGCGTTTCTCGGCGCCGTATTGTCGGCCGGGTTTCTGGTCAAGCAACGCGGCGGCAGCCCGGAAGACATCCTGGCGATGATTTTCGGTATCTGCTTCTTCGGCGCCGCAGTGCAGGTCGTGTTGAGCCGTTTCATCGGTCAGCTCAAAAGGGTAATCACGCCGCTGGTGACCGGCATCGTCATCACACTGATCGGCATCAGCCTGATCAAGGTCGGCATCACTGACCTTGGAGGCGGCTTCAATGCCCCGGACTTCGGCGCGCCAACCAACCTGGCACTCGGCCTGTTCGTGGTACTGACCATCATCCTGCTCAACCGCTCGAACACGCCATGGGTACGGCTCTCCGCCATTATCATCGGCCTCGCACTGGGCAGCCTCGCCGCCTGGTTCAGCGGCAAGTTGGTGCCCCAAGCCTTGCCTGATTTGCCATTGATCAGCCTGCCTACACCGTTCCACTTCGGTTTCAATTTCGATTGGAGCGCTTTCCTGCCGGTAGCACTGATTTATCTGATCAGCACCATCGAAACCGTCGGCGACCTCACTGCCAATTGCATGATCGCCCGCCAGCCCATCAGCGGCCCTTCCTATATAAGCCGACTCAAGGGTGGCGTACTGGGAGATGGCATCAGTTGCATGATCGCCGCCACCTTCAGTGCCTTTCCCAACACCACATTCGCCCAGAACAACGGCGTGATCCAGCTGACCGGCGTGGCCAGCCGTTACGTCGGCTTGTACATCGGCGCGGTACTGTTTTGCCTCGGGCTGTTTCCGTTGATTGGTGCGGTGCTGCAGCAAATCCCCAAGCCGGTGCTGGGCGGCGCAACCCTGGTGATGTTCGGCAGCGTAGCGGCGGCCGGCGTGCGCATTCTCGCCCAGGCCCCGCTGGATCGGCGCAGCATGCTGATCATCGCCACCTCGTTCGGCGTCGGCCTGGGGATCGCGGCGCAACCGAACCTGCTGCACCTGATGCCAACCCTGGTGCAGAACCTGTTCGACTCGGCCATCACCAGCGGCGGCCTGACCGCCATCGTATTGTGCCTGCTGCTACCTGAAGCCAAGGCTCCCGTGGATGCCGCAAACCGGACCCTGGAAAGCGACACTCTGGAGCCGCTTTAAGGGTTTTATCGTATCGGGACTTGTCTGGGGCTTGAGGGTGGGTTATCTGTGCACACGTCGCCTTCATCGATCTGCACGGAAACCTCCATGAGCCTCGAAGTTCCTGCCCACAGCAACCACGCCGGAAAACCTGCAAGCCGCATTCGCCAAAAGAACGAACAAGCGATTTTGCAGGCCGCCGAAGACGAGTTCGCCCGTCATGGCTACAAAGGCACCAGCATGAACACCATCGCGGCGAGTGCCGGGTTGCCGAAAGCCAACTTGCACTACTACTTCACCAACAAGCTGGGCCTGTACATCGCGGTGCTCAGCAACATCCTCGAATTGTGGGACAGCACCTTCAACACCCTGACCGCCGAGGATGACCCGGCGGCCGCCCTGACCCGCTATATCCGCACCAAGATGGAATTCTCCCGGCGCCAGCCACAAGCCTCGCGGATCTTCGCGATGGAGATCATCAGCGGCGGTGAGTGCCTGACCGAATATTTCAGCCAGGACTACCGCGCCTGGTTCAGCGGCCGTGCGGCGGTATTCCAGGCCTGGATCGACGCCGGCAAGATGGACCCTATCGACCCGGTGCACCTGATCTTCCTGCTGTGGGGCAGCACCCAGCATTACGCCGACTTTGCCACCCAGATCTGCCGCGTGACCGGGCGCACCAAGCTGACCAAGCAGGACATGGAAGACGCCGGCACCAACCTTATCCACATCATTCTCAAAGGCTGTGGCATCAAGCCGGCCCTCTAAACGAAGTTACCCATGCCTTTCACGCTTACCGGCCTTTGCGAGTTTCGCGAAGAAATTCGCAAAAGCCGCTTCATTACCCTCGCCGCCCCGATCAGCAGCCCCCAGGACGCCCAGGCCTTCATCGACCAGCACAGCGACCTGAACGCCACGCACAACTGCTGGGCCTGGAAACTCGGCGATCAATACCGCAGCAACGACGACGGCGAACCCGGCGGCACGGCCGGGCGCCCGATCCTGGCCGCGATCGAAGCGCAGGATTGCGACCAGGTCGTGGTGCTGGTGATCCGCTGGTACGGCGGCATCCAACTGGGCACCGGCGGCCTGGCCCGCGCCTATGGCGGCGGCGCGAACAAATGCCTGCAAGCCGCCGAACGCGTCGAGCTGATCAAACGGGTGCCGCTGAGCTGCTCCTGTGGTTTTGCCGAGCTGCAGTTGGTGAAGCTGCGAGTGGTCGAACTGGGTGGGCTGGTGATGGAAGAAACCTTCACCGCCAATGGCGTCGACCTGCAGCTGGCCCTCGGCGAGGCACATATCGACACCCTGCAAGCGCAGCTCGCCGACCTGAGTCGCGGGCGCATTCTGCTGGAGCGCTGAAACTGCCCACATCTACTGTGCACCTGCCTGTGGATAACCTGAGCACACTCGCCTGTAACCCTTCTGTCACAAGGGTTTCAGACGGTTGTACAGTTTTTGTTCAAGGCACTGCACGAAAGTATTAATCCAGCTCAAAAACAGTCAGTTAGGCGGGTTATGTCCTTTAGAACAAAGGGCCACAGCGCTTATATCCACCGGGCACGCTTGCGCACAATTACTGTGGAGCAACCTGTGGATAACCCGTGCAAGAGTCACCCCGCAGCAGAGCCTGCAACGTTCCGGCACAACTGAGCATTTTTTGATCAACTTGCTGCTCGGCGCACCGGTATCAACTGAGCCACCGCCCACAGCACTTCAAACACCACGACAATCACCAATACAGTACTGGCACCATGGGCCAGCGCGTAGATCTGCCAGGTGGCAAACAGCACTCGGCCGGCGGCGTCGTAGCGGCCAAAGATCGCTTGTGGGTCGCGGATTCGTAGCACCGACCACACGCAGACAATCGAGCCCATCAGGTTCGCCATCAACATATGCACAGGCGCGAACGGCGGCAGCTCGCCGGGCAGGTTCAACGCCACCAGGGCGTTATGCAGCAGGACAAACGTCCAGGGTGTGACCAGTGCGGCGGTGACGATCAGGTCGTACCAACCGCTGGCCCGAACCAGTCGACGGTATTGGTGTGCGGTCCACATAGCCGTAAGCTCCTTAAATTCAAGAAGCCAGCAGGCTAAAGCCTGGAGTAAGCTCCAAGGTCAAGCCCCCTTGAGCCCTCTACATGCGTATCGGCGAATTAGCCCAGGCCAGCCAGGTCAGTCGCGACACCCTGCGTTTCTACGAGCAACGCGGGCTGATTGCCGCGCAACGCAGTGCCAACGGTTACCGTGACTACCCCGCCGACATGGTGCAACTGGTGCTGTACATCAAGACCGCCCAGCGCCTGGGCTTCAGCCTGGGTGAAATCGGCAACAGCGTCGGCGCATTATGGCAAGCTCCAGACCCCGACAGCGCCGTGACCCAGCTCCTGCAAGACAAGCTCCACCTGATCGAAACCCGCATCGCCGAACTCGACCAACTGCGCCAGGAGTTGCAGCAAAGGCTCGGCCAGCGTTGTCCACTGAACCCGTGAACCTCCACCGTCAAAGGAAGCCATTCATGTCCACTTCAAAAACCGCACTGATTATCGGCGCCTCCCGGGGCCTGGGCCTTGGCCTGGCCAAGCAACTGCTGGCGGACGGCTGGGAGGTGACCGCCACCGTGCGCGACCCGCAAAAGGCCGATGCCTTGAAGGCCTTGGGCGAGGTGCAAATCGAAAAGCTCGACATGGATGACCAGCAGGCGGTAATCGCCCTCAGCCAGCGCCTCAAGGAAAAAACCTTCGACCTGCTGTTCGTCAACGCAGGTGTCAAAGGCCCGGCCAACCAGGAGCCGGGCCACGCCACCCTGGCTGAAGTCGGCCAACTGTTTTTCACCAACGCCGTGGCGCCGATCAACCTGGCCCAGCGTTTTGTCGGGCAGATCCGCCCAGGCACCGGCGTGCTGGCCTTCATGAGTTCGATCCTGGGCAGTGTCACCATTCCCGACGGCTCGGACCTGGCGCTGTACAAGGCCAGCAAGGCCGCCCTCAACTCCATGACCAACAGCTTCGTCACCCAATTGGGCGATCAGAAACTGACCGTGCTGTCGTTGCACCCGGGCTGGGTGAAAACCGACATGGGTGGCGAAAACGCCCACATCGACGTGCCCACCAGCGTGCGCGGCCTGGTTGACCAGGTGAATGCCTACACCGGCAAGGGCGGCCATCACTTTGTGGACTACAAGGGCGACACCATCGCCTGGTAAAAAACCGGGATCGTTATCGGCCGATTGCCGTCGATAACGATCCACACGTAAACTGCGCACCTCGCCCTCCCCGGCGACCCTGGATCAGCAGACAGGGCAACACTGAGCTGGCAAACCTGAACCCATCATTCAGAGGAGCCGGCCAATGCCTGCGACCCGTATCTGGTTAAAAAACCCCCTCGCGATTTTCACTGCCAATGGCCTCGACGCCCGTGGCGGCCTGGTGCTGCAAGACGGTGTGATCACCGAAGTGCTGGGCTGGGGCCAAGAACCCGCCGTGCCCTGTGGACAAGTATTCGATGCCCGTGAGCATGTCGTCCTTCCTGGACTCATCAACACCCACCATCACTTCTATCAAACCCTGACCCGCGCCTGGGCGCCGGTGGTCAACCAGCCGCTGTTTCCCTGGTTGAAAACCCTGTATCCGGTCTGGGCCCGACTCACCCCGGAAAAACTCGCCCTGGCGAGCAAAGTGGCCCTGGCCGAACTGCTGCTCTCGGGCTGCACCACGGCGGCAGACCACCACTACCTGTTCCCGGACGGCCTGGAACAGGCGATCGACGTGCAAGTCGACAGCGTGCGCGATCTGGGCATGCGCGCCATGCTCACCCGCGGCTCCATGAGCCTGGGCGAAGCCGACGGCGGGCTGCCACCGCAACAAACCGTGCAGCAAGGCGAAGTGATTCTGGAAGACAGCCGCCGCCTGATCCGCCAGTACCACGAGCGCGGCGACGGCGCACAAATCCAGATCGCCCTGGCGCCCTGCTCGCCATTTTCCGTCACCCCGGAAATCATGGAAGCCAGCGCCGAGCTGGCCAACAACCTCGACGTGCGCCTGCATACCCACCTGGCGGAAACCCTCGACGAAGAAGACTTCTGCCTGCAGCGTTTCGGCCTGCGCACCGTGGATTACCTCGACAGCGTCGGCTGGCTAGGCCCGCGCACGTGGCTGGCCCACGGAATTCACTTCAACCCTGAAGAAATCGCACGCCTCGGAGCTGCCGGTACCGGCATCTGCCATTGCCCGAGCTCGAACATGCGCCTGGCTTCCGGGATATGCCCAACGCTGGACCTGCTGGCCGCCGGCGCACCGATTGGCCTGGGGGTGGACGGTTCGGCGTCCAATGATGCGTCGAACATGATCCTCGAAACGCGCCAGGCCCTGTACATCCAGCGCCTGCGTTACGGGGCAGAGAAGATCACCCCGGAACGGGTGTTGGGTTGGGCGACAAAAGGTTCGGCGCAGTTACTCGGTCGCAGCGACATCGGCGAACTGGCCGTAGGCAAACAGGCCGACCTGGCGTTGTTCAAGCTCGATGAACTGCGCTTCTCCGGCAGCCATGACCCGATCTCGGCGCTGCTGCTGTGTGGCGCCGACCGAGCGGACCGGGTGATGGTCGGCGGCAAATGGCGGGTGATCGACGGACAGGTCGAGGGCCTGGACCTGAAAGGCTTGATTGCCGATCACAGCCAGGCGGCGCGGGAACTGATCAACCGGACTTAACTGAAGAAACACTTTTCAAATGTGGGAGCGGGCTTGCTCGCGAATGCGTTGGGTCAGTCAACATATCTGGCGACTGACACTCCGTATTCGCGAGCAAGCCCGCTCCCACACAAGCCCGGTTTCCACAATTATTTCTGCGGTGTTTTCAGGATTGGTTACAGTCCAAGCAGCGACAGCATGATAAACGTCGCAAACAACACAAAATGGGTCATCCCTTCGATGGCGTTGGTTTCGCCATCGTTGAGGTTGATCGCACTGACAATCAGCGTGATAAACACCATCACGGTCTGCACCGGCGTCATCGCCATCTGAAACGGCTGGCCGGTGTACAAGGCCATGGCTTCCATCACCGGCACGGTCAAAATCACCGTCGACAGTGAAGCCCCCAGCGCGATGTTCACCACCGACTGCATGCGGTTGGCCAGCGCTGCGCGCAACGCGGTCAAAATCTCCGGGGCGGCGGAAATCGCGGCCACGATGATCGCCGTGATCACGGGTGGGGCACCCGTTCCTTCCAGGCCCAGGTCGAGGGTCTTGGACATCACCTCGGCCAACGCGCCAATCACGATCACGCCAAACACCAACGTCCCGATGGAAAACGCCAGGTTGATCGGCGGCGACTCTTCTTCCGGCTGTTTCTTGCGGCGTTTTTCCGGGTAGCTGTAGCTGAAGAAATAACTGTGGGGGCCCACCTGCATCCGCAGGAACAACGTGTAGAGCACTACCATCGCGCCGATGGTGAAGGCCGAGTAAATTTTCCAGTCGGCCTCGGGGATAAATTCCGGCACCACCATCGACACACCCATGGCGGTAAGGATCATCACGCTGTAGGTGCGCGCCGAATCGTCGTTGTAGGACTGTTCACCATGCTTGATGCCGCCCATCAGCGCGGCCAGGCCGAGGATGCCGTTGATGTCGAGCATCACCGCCGAATAAATGGTGTCGCGCACCAGGGTCGGCGAGGGCTCGTTGCTCATCATGATCGCCAGGATCACTACTTCCACCAGCACGGCGGCGAGGGTCAGGATCATGGTGCCGTAGGGGTCGCCGACCTTTTCCGCCAGTTGCTCGGCGTGATGGGCCACGCGCATCGAGGCCACGACGATAAAGCCGATCAGCGCTATGCCAGCCAACAGCGCCACCATCTGCCCGCTGTGCAGCATCCAGTGCTCCAGCGGGTAGGCCGCGATGGCGGCAATCAGCGCCAGCAGCATGAATTTTTCTTGCTTGATAGATGTGAGCATTGCAGGCCTTTTGAACGCGGCGAATCCGTCATTGATGGGGTACAGACTGCACCGCGCCGCTAACGTTTCGTTACACCTTAGTTCATGCACTGCTTGCACGGTGCCTGTGGATGCTTACCGCTTGGTCAGGTTTTGCCGATTATTTCGGCGTGCGCCTGTAGAATGCCGCCATTGCACCTGATGAGAACTTATAAATGTACGATTGGCTCAACGCCCTGCCCAAGGCTGAATTGCACCTGCACCTGGAAGGCTCGCTGGAGCCTGAGCTGCTGTTCGCCCTGGCCGAACGCAACAAGATCGCGCTGCCGTGGAACGACGTCGAAACCCTGCGCAAGGCCTACGCCTTCAACAACCTGCAAGAGTTTCTCGACCTCTACTACAAGGGCGCCGATGTACTGCGTACTTCCCAGGATTTCTACGACCTGACCTGGGCCTACCTGCTGCGCTGCAAGGCGCAGAACGTGATCCACACCGAACCGTTCTTCGACCCACAGACCCACACCGACCGTGGCGTACCGTTCGAAGTGGTGCTCAACGGCATTGCCGCCGCCTTGAAAGACGGCGAGCAACAACTGGGCATCACCAGCGGTTTGATCTTGAGCTTCCTGCGCCACTTGAGCGAAGAAGAGGCCGAAAAAACCCTCGACCAGGCACTGCCATTCCGTGATGCGTTTGTTGCCGTGGGCCTGGACAGCTCGGAAATGGGCCACCCACCGAGCAAGTTCCAGCGCGTGTTTGATCGTGCCCGTCACGAAGGTTTCCTGACCGTCGCCCACGCCGGTGAAGAAGGCCCGCCGGAGTACATCTGGGAAGCCATCGACCTGCTGAAGATCCAGCGTATCGACCATGGCGTACGCGCCATTGAAGACGAGCGCCTGATGCAGCGGATCATCGACGAACAGATCCCGCTGACGGTGTGCCCGTTGTCCAACACCAAGCTCTGCGTGTTCGACGACATGTCCCAGCACAACATCCTCGACATGCTTGAGCGTGGGGTGAAAGTGACGGTGAACTCGGACGATCCGGCGTACTTCGGCGGTTATGTCACCGAGAACTTCCATGCGCTGTACACCTCGCTGGGCATGACCCAGGACCAGGCCAAACGCCTGGCGCAAAACAGCCTGGATGCACGGTTGGTCAAGCCTTAATCACCGACCGGTCTGGCGAGCCGGGCAATTTCCAGTTGCCCGGCTTCACTGACCTGCAACGCCTGGGACTCATTGATCACGCTGACCCAGTTCGACTGCAGGCACAACTGCAACAACGCGGCCCCCAACGCACCGCCCAAGTGTGGCTGCTGTTCGCTCCAATCAAAACAATCGCACACGATCGGCTGAGCCAGTGCCTGGGTAAAAATCCCCAGCGCTGCGAGTTTGCGCGCACCTGACGGCGTCACGTCCGTACGCTGTTCCGCGCGCTCGATCCACCCGGCCGCCATCATCCGTTGATACAAACCCGCTGCCAGCTCGCCCCCCAGGTGACCATGGCACAGCCGCGCTCGCCGTAAAGCCGCAGGCGCAGTCAATGACCGCGAATGAATGGGCGTGCTGCGGGCGACGCTGGCCATCGTGGTGCAGGCCAATGCATCCACGGCGGCCGCCACATCGGCGGCGGCCACCCGGAAAAAGCGTTTGCCGCTGCGGGCTTCGACACGCAACAGGCCACCGGCCGTCAATCGCGTCAGATGCGCATTCGCCGAGGCCGATGACAGCCCGGCAAGTGCCGCCAATTCATCGGAGGGTTTGGCCGAGCCGTCCATCAATGCCCACACCATCGCGGTGCGTTTCGGGTCGGCCAGCAAGGTGGCGATCTGACTGATGCAAGGTGCCTGTTCCATGTGCTCATTCACTCCCTGTTGAATCATTTGTCTGCTGCGTCTGGCGGAAAAGTATAAGCGTGAAAACGCCGGGTTCCGTGCCGTCTTACAGCGCAACCAAGGACAGAAGCTGAAGGAAATTTCCCGATATCCCCAGGGTTATGGTGTAGAGGCTGATCGCTCCGGCAATTGCGCAGTCAATGTCGCACAACGGGCAACGAGCATTTCCCGCAGAAGATTGATCGGCTTGCTCAGTTGCGCGCGATGGGCACACAACAGATTGAGCGGCGTACGTTCGCCCCGCAGCTCCGGCAGGATCAGCCGCAGGCGCCCCGCCAGCACATCCGAGCTGACATCCAGCCAGGACTTGTAGGCGATACCCACCCCCGCCACCGCCCAGCGTCGCACCACATCGGCATCATCACTGAAGCGGTCACCGGTCACCGTCAGGCCGACATCACGCTTGCCATCGTTAAACCCCCAATGGTCATGCACCCGGCTGCCGAGCATGTACAGCAGGCAATTGTGCTGGGTCAGTTGCTCCAGGTGGCGCGGCTCGCCGTGCCGCGCCAGATAGCTGGGAGCAGCGCAGAGCACGCGGCAGTTGTCCGGGGCGATGGGCAACGCGATCAGGCTGGAGTCTTCGGGTTCGCCGTAGCGCAGGGCGATATCCACCGGCTGGCGGAACAGGTCGGCAATCCGGTCGCCCAACAACAGGCGTACGCTCAGGTTGGGGTATTCGCGCTGGAACTCATCCAGCCAGGGCAGCAGCTGGTTGCGGCCAAAGTCCGACGGCGCCGAGAGTTGAAGCACCCCGCTGACCTGATCCTGGCCGCTGGCCAACAACCGCCGGCCTTCATCCAGGCTGCTCAAGGCGGCCCGGGCGTATTCCAGGAAGCCTTCACCCTCGGCCGTCAGGCGCAGGCTGCGGGTGGAACGCGCCAACAACCGTGCGCCCAACTGCTGCTCGATGCGCTTCAACGCCGCGCTGGCCACCGCCGCCGACATGTCCATCACCCGTGCTGCCGCCGAAAGGCTGCCCAGGTCTGCCGCACGCACAAACAACTGCAAGTCATCAAAACGCAGCACGCCGACCGCCCATTATCAAAAAAGCATTGAAAGAGACTGCTCTTTTAGCGGGTTTTATCTTCCAGAGAAATAGCCAATCATCTGTCCATCCCGTTCATCACGTGTCTGGAGTCGAATATGTCTGCTGCCTTTAACGTCATCGCCACGCTGATCGCCAAACCCGGCCAACAGGCCACCCTGGAAACCCTGCTGCGCGAGCTGCTGGAACCGACCCGCATCGAAGCCGGCTGCCAGCAGTACGACCTGCACCAGGACCTGCAACACCCCGAGACTTTCTACATGCTCGAACGCTGGAGTGACGACGCCGCGCTGGCCGACCACGACCAGAGCGCGCATATCCAGAATTTCCGCACCAAGGCTGCCGACGTGCTTGAGCATTTCGAACTCAAGCGCCTGAAGTTTATTGCCTGATCAACCGCCCCCTTTTTTGGAAACCATCATGAAAGCCATCGCCTACTACGCCGCACTGCCGATCAACGATCCAAAATCCCTGCAAGACATCGAACTGCCCGAACCGGTCGCCGGCCCCCGCGACCTGCTGGTGGAAGTCAAAGCCATCTCGGTGAACCCGGTGGACACCAAGGTGCGCCAGAACGTCGCCCCGGAAAACGGCGCGGCCAAAGTGCTGGGCTGGGACGTGGCCGGTGTGGTCAAGGCCGTGGGCAGCGAAGTCAGCCTGTTCAAGGTCGGCGACAAGGTGTTCTACGCCGGCTCCCTGGTACGCCCCGGCGGCAACAGCGAACTGCACACTGTCGATGAGCGCATCGTCGGCCATATGCCGAAAACCCTGGGTTTTGCCGACGCTGCTGCACTGCCGCTGACCGCCATCACGGCCTGGGAATTGCTCTTCGAACGCCTGCAAGTGCGTGAAGGCAAGGCCGATGAAGGCCAGAGCCTGCTGATTGTCGGTGCTTCGGGTGGTGTGGGATCGATCCTGACCCAACTGGCGAAACAGCTCACCGGCCTGAAAGTCATCGGCACCGCCTCCCGTCCTGAAACCCAGGCATGGGCCAAGGACCTGGGCGCCAACCTGGTGATCGACCACAGCAAACCGTTGAGCGAAGAGCTGAAAAACGCCGGCCATCCGCAGGTGAACTACGTCGCCAGCCTGACCCAGACCGACCAGCACCTGGACCAACTGGTGGAAGCGCTGATTCCCCAGGGCAAACTGGCGCTGATCGACGATCCCAAGGCATTGGACGTAAGCAAGCTCAAGCGCAAGAGCCTGTCGCTGCATTGGGAGTTCATGTACACCCGTTCGATGTTCGAGACCAGCGACATGATCGAGCAGCACAACCTGCTCAATCGCGTCGCCGAACTGATCGACGCCGGTACTCTGAAAACCACCGTGGGCGAGCACTTTGGCGTGATCAACGCGGCCAACCTGCGCCGTGCCCACGAACTGCTGGAAAGCGGCAAGGCCAAGGGCAAGATCGTGCTGGAAGGGTTCTAACGAAAGGTTCTGTCAGTGTCGTCTGTTATTCATGTGAGTAATGGACGACACCGCTAGTCAGAGACTTGATCCTTGTCATATTTGTGAGCGTATTCGGGTTTATATTGGCCGCCTTTGCCACGCAATTTACGTGAGGAAGTCAGCAATGAAGATCCTGATAAAAGCGCTAGCAAGATCCGAAGGCAACAAATGGCAGGTCCGTCTCGACCAGAACGCCTTTACCTTCCGCAGTGAGGCCGAGGCCCGCGCGTTTGCCGACACCCTGCAAACCCGTATCCAGGCGCCTCACCGATTCCCCGAAAGCCAGCAGCGTTCTGCTGGCTGATCCTGATCAGTCCGCCGCTTGCAGTGCCCGTTGGCGCTGCAGGCGCCGGGTCAGCATCGCGAACGTTACGGCCAATACGCCACACAAGCTGATGACCATTGCCATCGGCATCGCCGTGCCGTCGTGCAGCACGCCGACCAACGACGCTGCGCCTGCGGCCACACCAAACTGGATGCAGCCGAGCAACGCCGACGCGCTGCCCGCCCGAGCGCCCTGCCCGCTCATGGCGCAGGCCGAGGTATTGGGCAAAATGCAGCCCAGGCTGGCGATGCAGATAAACAGCGGTACCAGCAGTGGCCACAAGGCGTCCGTGCGCAGCGCAGTAATTGCCAGCAACGACAGACCCGCCGCCAGGTAAACCCACACCGTGCGCGACAGCAAAAATGCCGGACCACGCGACGCGAGCAAACGCGCATTGACCTGTGCCACCAGGATAAAGCCCGCGGCATTCGAGCCGAATACCCAGCCATAGTGTTCGGCGGGCACGCCATAAAGCTTGATAAAGACGAAGGGCGAGCCCGCGATGTAGGCAAACATACCGGCAATCGAGATGCCGCCGGTCAAGGCATAGCCCAGGTACACCCGGTCCGACAGCAACCGGCCGTACTGGCGCAGTGCGCCTGACAGCGGCTGGCGCGGTTGATGGGCCGGGAAGCTTTCCGGCAGCCCGACTGCTACCGCAATGGCCGCCATCACACTGAACACCGTCAGCGCCAGGAAGATCGACTGCCAGCCCCAGACGCCAACCATCACCCCGCCCGCCAGCGGCGCGAGGATCGGCGCCAGCCCGGTGACCAGCATCAGTTGGGAAAACACCTTGGCCGAGCCCACCGCGTCGCATTTATCGCTGACCACCGCCCGCGAGATCACCATGCCCGCGCAGCCGCCCAGGGCCTGGACGAAACGCGCGCCGATCAGCCATTCCAGGGACGGCGCGTACGCACAGGCGAAGGACGCCAGGGTAAACAGGGTGACGCCGCTGAGCAGCGGCCCGCGCCGGCCAAAACGGTCTGCCAGCGGTCCATAGATCAACTGGCCGATCGCCAGGCCCGTGAAGTACACGGCCAAGGTCAGCTGAATATGTTTTTCGTCGGTGCCGAATGCCACGGCCATGGCCGGGAAACCCGGCAGGTAGAAGTCGATGGCCAGCGGCGCGAACGCGCTCAAGGCCCCCAAGATCAGGATTATACGAAGGTTCATCAGGCACCCAGGTGAGTCGGCAGCCCAACAGTCTAGCCGGGCTCGGGTGCCTTGAACATTAAGTTAGCTCGCTAACTATTCAAAAAGTCAGGCGAGCTTGGCGCTGTAGCCTTCTTCACTGATCAGGTTGATCACCTCTGCCGGCGACAGCAGGCTGCTTTCCACGCCGACTTCCTTTGTCGCGAGGTCGACGCGCACGCTGGCCGCCGGGTCCTTATCCTGCACCGCCTGGGTTACCGAGCGGACACAGTGGCCGCAGGTCATTCCTTCAACGCTGAATACTTGCATGACATGACTCCTTTAATGAGGTTGCCCGCAGTGTTGACCTTGCCATGATGGCAAGGTCAA
Organism: Pseudomonas sp. E6002; assembly: GCF_013385565.1. Lineage (NCBI taxonomy): Bacteria > Pseudomonadati > Pseudomonadota > Gammaproteobacteria > Pseudomonadales > Pseudomonadaceae > Pseudomonas > Pseudomonas sp. E6002. The sequence goes on from NZ_JACAPT010000022.1 coordinate 17,839, forward strand.
GTTCTGAAAACATCGGCCGGGCTGGCATTCATTCGCGCCCTCGGCCAAGCTGCACTTATCCACGATGTGAACCTCGGAGAATTCGCCATGCGCTGGTCATTTTTTGGCCTTGTCAGCCTGATGGGCTTGTTTGCTGCTGTGCCACCGGCCAGCGCAGATGAAGATTATGCGGTGCTGATCATTTCCCGGGAGCGCCTGGAAGTGCCGACCAACTGCGAGATTGGCTTGTACATCCAGGACCAGTTGGCCGGGCGGCTGTTCCAGGAGCAGGCCACGTCATTCAACTTGCCGGCCGGGAATGTGTCGTTGCGCCTGAAGTTGTTGCCGGGGCAATCCCAGGGTTGCTTGCCGGGCATGCTCGCACCACCGGCGCAAAACATTACGTTGAAGGCGGGTGACGTGCGCAAGTTGCGTATCGCGCAAGGGCCGGACGGCATGTACCTGAAACCGGCCGCACTGGAATACTGAAACATTGATCTAACGCCTTGACCTTCCCCACAGGTCAAGGTTGATCCTAGGGGCAATCTCTCCTGGAGTACTGCCCATGAACGGATCCACCACCTTCGACCTGCCGATCAGCGGCATGACCTGCGCCAGCTGCGCCGGGCGGGTTGAACGGGCACTGGGCAAAGTGCCCGGGGTGCAAAGTGTCAGCGTCAACCTGGCCAACGAACGCGCCCACATTGAAGTGCTCGGCCAGATGGACCCCGGCGTCCTGATCGCCGCCGTCGACAAGGCCGGCTACACCGCCACCCTGCCCCAAAGCGAAACCGCCACCCAGGCCAGCCAGGAACAACGCCTGAGCCATGAACGCTGGTCGCTGCTGCTGGCAATCCTGCTCGCCGCGCCGTTGGTGCTGCCGATGCTGGTGCAACCGTTCGGGCTGCACTGGATGCTCCCGGCCTGGGTGCAATTTGCCCTGGCCACCCCGGTGCAATTCATCTTCGGTGCGCGCTTCTATATCGCGGCCTGGAAAGCCGTGCGCGCCGGAGCGGGCAATATGGACCTGCTGGTCGCCATCGGCACCAGCGCCGGTTACGGCCTGAGTATCTATGAATGGCTCACGGCGTCCGCCGGCACAATGCCCCACCTGTATTTCGAAGCCTCGGCGGTGGTGATCGCCCTGGTGCTGCTGGGCAAATATTTGGAAAGCCGCGCCAAGCGCCAGACCGCCAGTGCCATCCGCGCTCTGGAAGCCTTGCGTCCGGAACGGGCGATTCAGGTGATCGACGGCCGCGAGCAGGACGTCGCCATCACCGCCCTCATGCTGAATGACCTGGTGCTGGTCAAACCCGGCGAACGCTTCCCGGTGGACGGCGAAGTGGTCGAAGGCCAAAGCCACGCCGACGAAGCCTTGATCAGCGGTGAAAGCCTGCCGGTGCCGAAGCAGCCTGGCGACGCAGTCACCGGCGGCGCCATCAACGGCGAAGGCCGGCTGCTGGTGCGTACCCTGGCCCTCGGCGCGGAAAGCGTGCTGGCGCGGATCATCCGCCTGGTGGAAGACGCCCAGGCCGCCAAGGCACCGATCCAGAAACTGGTGGATAAAGTCAGCCAGGTGTTCGTGCCGGTGGTGCTGGTGCTGGCCTTGGCCACGCTGGTCGGCTGGTGGCTGTATGGCGCACCGCTGGAAGTCGCGCTGATCAATGCCGTGACCGTATTGGTGATCGCCTGTCCTTGCGCCCTTGGCCTGGCCACACCTACCGCCATCATGGCCGGTACCGGCGTTGCCGCCCGCCACGGCATCCTGATCAAGGACGCCGAAGCCCTGGAGCGCGCCCATGAAGTCAGCGCCGTGGTGTTCGACAAGACCGGCACCCTGACCTCCGGCGCACCAAAAATTGCGCACCTGGCCGCCATTGACGGCAATCAAGGGGCGCTCCTGCAACAGGCCGGCGCGCTGCAGCGCGGCAGTGAACACCCATTGGCCAAGGCGGTGCTGGATGCCTGTGCCGAACAAGGTTTGAACGTCGCGGATGTCAGCGCCAGCCAGTCCCTTACCGGGCGCGGCATTGCAGGCACCCTAGATGGCCGGCAACTGGCGCTGGGCAACCGTCGCCTGCTGGAAGAAACCGGCTTGAGCACCGGTGATCTCGCCGACTCGGCCAGTGCGTGGGAGGCCGAAGGCCGCACCTTGTCCTGGCTGATCGAGCAAGGCCCGCAGCCCCGCGTGCTGGGTTTGTTTGCCTTCGGTGACACGCTTAAACCGGGCGCCCTGCAAGCGATACAAGCACTCAAGGCTCGGCATATCAGCAGCCACCTGCTGACCGGCGATAACCGTGGCAGCGCCCGCGTGGTCGCCGAAGCCCTGGGCATAGATGACGTGCACGCCGAGGTGTTGCCTGCGGACAAGGCGGCTACCGTCGCCGAGCTGAAAAAGACCGGCGTGGTGGCAATGGTCGGCGACGGCATCAACGACGCACCGGCCCTGGCCGCGGCCGACATCGGCATCGCCATGGGCGGCGGTACCGACGTGGCGATGCACGCGGCAGGTATTACCCTGATGCGCGGCGACCCACGGCTGGTGCCGGCAGCCCTGGAAATCAGCCGCAAGACCTATGCGAAAATTCGACAGAATCTGTTCTGGGCCTTTGTGTATAACTTGATCGGCATTCCGCTGGCGGCGTTCGGCCTGCTCAACCCAGTGATGGCTGGCGCGGCCATGGCCCTGTCCAGTGTCAGCGTGGTGAGCAACGCACTGCTGTTGAAAACCTGGAAACCCAAGGACCTGGAGGACGAGCGTCCATGAACATCGGCCAAGCAGCACGCCAAAGCGGCCTGAGCGCGAAGATGATTCGTTACTACGAATCCATCGGCTTGTTGAAAGCCGCCCATCGCACCGACAGCGGCTACCGCATTTATGGCGCCGATGACTTGCACACCCTGGCGTTTATCAAGCGCTCGCGGGACCTGGGGTTTTCCCTGGAAGAGGTCGGCAAGTTGCTGACGCTGTGGCAGGACCGGGGACGCGCGAGTGCCGACGTCAAGGCGCTGGCCCGCCAGCATATCGATGAGCTGAACCAGAAGATCCTCGAGCTGGGGCAATTGCGCGATACGTTGCAGGACCTGGTGGAACACTGCCAGGGCGATCACCGGCCGGATTGCCCGATTCTCAAGGAGTTGGCGTCGGGCAGTTGTTGCACCTGAGCAAGTTTAACCAGGCATGCACGGAACCTAATGTGGGAGCAGGCTTGCTCGCGAATGCGGAGTGTCAGTCAATACATCAGTTGACTGAACCAGCGCTTTCGCGAGCAAGCCCGCTCCCACATTTGGATATCCACTCGCCGTTGGATCACTGCATCCAAGGCGGCGGTGGCGGCTCTTCCGACGCTTTGCTCGGTGGCGCATCGTCTGCCGCACGAGTTGCTGACCCTCTGGCAGGACCGGGGCCGTGCGAGTGCCGACCTGAAGGCGCTGGCCCGCAAGCATATCGATGAGCTGAACCAGAAGATCCGCGAGCTGGGGCAATTGCGCGATACGTTGCAGGACCTGGTGGAACACTGCCAGGGCGATCATCGGCCGGATTGCTCGATTCTCAAGGAGTTGGCGTCGGGCAGTTGTTGCACCTGAGCAAGTTTAACCAGGCATGCACGGAACCTAATGTGGGAGCGGGCTTGCTCGCGAATGCGGAGTGTCAGTCAATACATCAGTTGACTGAACCAGCGCTTTCGCGAGCAAGCCCGCTCCCACATTTGGATATCCACTCGCCGTTGGATCACTGCATCCAAGGCGGCGGTGGCGGCTCTTCCGACGCCTTGCTCGGTGGCGCATCGTCTGCCGCGCGAATCGCCTGGCGACGCTCTTCATCGAGCCGCGCCGCTTCGATCTCGCGGATAACACCGCCCACGTCAGCCAGCTCTTCCGGTTCGTCGAACTCGCCGGTCAACACACTGGCCGGGTGCAGAGTGCCGGCTTCATACAGCGCCCACATCTCCTTGGCGTACTTGGTCTTCTTCAATTCCGGGGCAAAGCGCCCGAAGTAGGAAGCCATGTTGCCCACATCCCGTTCCAGCATGCTGAACGCGTGGTTGTTGCCCGCTGCATCCACCGCCTGAGGCAGGTCGATGATCACCGGGCCCGTCGGCGTCAGCAGCACGTTGAACTCGGAAAGGTCACCGTGCACCAGGCCGGTACACAACATCAGCACGATCTGGGTAATCAGGAAGGCGTGGTATTCGCGGGCCTGGTCCGGCTCCAGCGTCACGTCGTTCAAACGTGGCGCCGCGTCGCCGTATTCATCGGCCACCAGCTCCATCAGCAGCACGCCTTCGAGGAAGTCGTACGGCTTGGGCACGCGAACACCCGCACCGGCCAGGCGAAACAGCGCCGCTACCTCAGCGTTCTGCCAGGCGTCTTCGGTTTCTTTCTTGCCGAACTTGGAGCCCTTGGCCATGGCCCGGGCCTGACGGCTGTTGCGGACCTTGCGGCCTTCCTGGTATTCGGACGCCTGACGAAAACTTCGTTTATTCGCCTCCTTGTAGACCTTGGCGCAACGTAACTCGTTGCCGCAGCGCACCACGTAAACAGCTGCTTCTTTACCACTCATGAGTGGGCGCAGCACCTCGTCGACCAGACCGTCCTCGATCAGGGGTTCAATGCGTTTAGGAGTCTTCATCAGCTTTTATTGTGGGTCCTTTATTACCAAACACGCGTATGGCACTCGTTATACGGCAATCCTCTCGCCGCGGGGAGAGGGTACCGACCTTTGACCGCTTAAGAATGCATCCAATATGCCAAATTGACCGGCGGCCCGATCATAGCCGAGATCAGCGCTCAATAATCGCGGTGACGCCCTGGCCCCCGGCGGCGCAGATCGAGATCAGGCCCCGGCCCTTGCCGGCTGCGTCCAGCAGCTTGGCCAGGTTGGCGACGATACGCCCGCCCGTGGCAGCAAACGGATGGCCGGCGGCCAATGAGCTGCCCTTGACGTTCAAGCGGCTGCGGTCGATAGAGCCCAGCGGTGCGTCCAGCCCCAGGCGGGTCTTGCAGTATTCCGGATCTTCCCAGGCTTTCAGTGTGCACAACACTTGGGCAGCAAAGGCTTCGTGAATCTCGTAGTAATCGAAGTCCTGCAGGGTCAGGCCATTCCTCGCCAGCAGGCGCGGCACGGCGTACACCGGCGCCATCAGCAGGCCTTCGGCGCCGTTGACGAAATCCACCGCCGCCGCTTCGCCATCGCGCAGGTAGGCGAGGATCGGCAAGCCGCGCTCCTTGGCCCACGCTTCACTGCCCAGCAGCACCAACGAGGCGCCATCGGTCAGCGGCGTCGAGTTACCGGCGGTGAGGGTGCCCTTCTCACTGCGCTCGAAGGCGGGCTTGAGGCTGGCGAGTTTTTCCAGGGTCAGGTCGGGGCGCAGGTTGTTGTCGCGGGTCAGGCCAAGAAAGGGCGTGAGCAAATCGTTTTGCCAGCCTTCGGCGTAGGACGCGGCCATTTTCTGGTGGCTTTCCAGCGCCAACTGATCCTGCTCGGCGCGGGGGATCTGCCAGGTCTGCGCCATCAACTCGCAATGCTGGCCCATGGACAACCCGGTGCGCGGTTCGCCGTTGCGCGGCAGCTCCGGCTTGAGGTGATGGGGACGAAGTTGTAACAAGACTTTAAGTTTATCCGCCATGGATTTGCTGCGATTGGCTTGCAGCAGGATTTTGCGCAGGCCCTCATTCACCCCGATAGGCGCGTCGGACGTGGTGTCGACGCCGCCGGCAATCCCGCTTTCGATCTGCCCCAGCGCAATCTTGTTCGCCACCAGCAACGCGGCTTCCAGCCCCGTGCCACAGGCCTGCTGAATATCGTAGGCCGGGGTTTGCGGCGACAGGCGCGAGCCCAGCACGCACTCGCGGGTCAGGTTGAAGTCGCGGGAATGCTTGAGCACCGCCCCGGCGGCCACCTCGCCAATACGCAGGCCGTGCAGGTTGTAGCGTTCGATCAGGCCTTCGAGGGCGGCGGTCAACATCGCCTGGTTGCTCGCCGTGGCGTAAGGGCCGTTGGAGCGGGCGAAGGGGATGCGGTTACCGCCAATGATCGCTACACGGCGCAATTGAGTCATGGAAAGCTCCCTTGAGGTTATGGGGTGAATCTCTGAGCCTAGCCTAGGCTCAATCGAACGACTTTCACCTATTGATGGTCCACCGTTTGAACCCCAGCACTCGGAGAGCGTTCCATGTCTGACCGTTATATCGACTTCGCCAACTCCAGCCTCGGCCATCGCCTGGTCGCCGCCATTGGCCTGCCGTCACCGGTACGCCTGGAACGCTGGCAGGCCGGACGCCTGCGCCCGGTGGAGGGTGCGCTGCTGATCGGCGGCGGCCCGCTGGCGACAAAAATCCTGCCATTCGCCAACAAACTGACCGACGCTATCTATAGCTACGGCACCGAACCGTCGACGGCAACCACCTGGATTCCCGGCCACGGGCCCAAGCTCAAAGCCGTGGTATTTGACGCCAGCCAGTTGCAGCACACCGATCAACTCAAGCAGTTGCGGGAATTCTTTCAGCCGTTGATGAAGAACCTCGACCACAGCGCGCACCTGGTGATCCTTGGCCGCGCCCCGGAAAGCCTCGGCGACCCGTTTGCCGCCAGTGCCCAACGGGCCCTTGAAGGCTTCAGCCGGTCGCTGGCCAAAGAGCTGCGCAGCGGCGGCGTCCTGCAATTGCTGTACGTGGGCGACGGGGCCGAGGATCAATTGGAGGGTGCGTTGCGGTTCTTCCTCTCGCCGAAAAGTGCCTATATCTCCGGCCAGGTCATTCGCCTGAACCCTTGCGCGACCCAGGTCGCGGACTGGACGCGCCCCCTCGCCGGGCACAAGGCCCTGGTGACCGGCGCCGCCCGCGGCATCGGTGCCTCGATCGCCGAAACCCTGGCCCGCGACGGTGCCGAGGTGATCCTGCTGGACGTGCCACAAGCCAAGGCCGACCTCGATGCCCTGGCCGCGCGCCTGGGCGCCCGCAGCATCGCCCTGGATATCTGCGCCGAAGACGCCGCCACCCAACTGATCGAACACCTGCCGGACGGCATCGACATCGTGGTGCACAACGCCGGCATCACCCGCGATAAAACCCTGGCCAACATGACGCCGGAATATTGGGACGCAGTCTTGGCGGTCAATCTCAACGCGCCGCAAGTGCTGACCAAGGCGCTGCTGGACAGCGGCACCCTGCACGACAACGGTCGCGTGGTGCTGCTGGCATCCATCAGCGGCATCGCCGGCAACCGCGGGCAAACCAACTACGCCGCGAGCAAGGCCGGGCTGATTGGCCTGGCCCAGGCCTGGGCGCCGTTGCTCGGTGAGCGCGGGATCAGCATCAATGCCGTGGCCCCAGGCTTTATCGAAACCCAGATGACCGCACACATTCCCTTCGCCCTGCGTGAGGCCGGGCGCCGTATGAGCTCCCTGGGCCAGGGCGGCTTGCCCCAGGACGTCGCCGAGGCGGTGGCCTGGCTCGGCCAGCCGGGCTCGGGCGCGGTGAGCGGGCAAGCGTTGCGGGTGTGTGGGCAAAGTCTATTGGGAGCGTAAGCATGGAGTGGCACACATTAGGCAGCACCCCGTTCCTGCCGCCGCTGTATTGGCGCGCGGCACTCAAGCGCAAGATCACCGGCACCAGGCTGCCCGAGCAAGGGTTGCGCTGCCGGGTCAGTGTGAACCCCAGGGAAGTCGCGGCCTATCGCAAGGTCTGCGGGTTTGCCGACAGCCCGGTCTTGCCGGCCACCTATCCGCATATCCTGGCATTCGGCCTGCAGATGCAATTGCTCACCGACAAGGCGTTTCCTTTCCCGCTGCTGGGATTGATCCACCTGAGCAACCGGATCCGCATCCTGCGCTCGTTGGGCGGTGTGAGTGACTTGACGGTCGGCGTTTACGCGCAGAATTTGCAGCCCCATGCCAAGGGCGCGACATTCGATATTGTGACCACGGTCGAAGATTCACTGGGGCTGCTGTGGGAAGCCGAAAGCCGAATGCTCTGTCGTGGGGTGAAACTCGATGGCGCTGCGGCGGACAACACCCTGCAAGCCTCCACTAACGTAAGCGAGCTGACCCGTTGGAAAGCCCCCGCCGATGTTGGCCGCCGCTACGCCCGGGTGTCCGGCGACTACAATCCGATTCACCTGAGTGCCCTCACTGCCAAGTTGTTTGGCTTCCCCCAGGCCATCGCCCATGGGTTATGGAACACGGCACGCACACTGGCCGCACTGAGCGAACATTTGCCTGCGGCCAATATCGAAATAGACGTCGAGTTTAAAAAGCCGGTGCGCTTACCCAGTGAAGTAACCTTATTGACAAGTGCCGCCGGCTCCAGTGGCGAGTTACAACTAAAGGGCGCCGGGGATATTGAACACATGACGGGGCGTTGGCGGCCAATCTCCTGATAAATTGTATATATACACCCTAAGTTATAGCGGGCTATCGATAGCCCGCCATCTTTATTAACCCCATGATTTTAAACACCTCGCAACGTCTACACCCTCCCCCACTACACCCTTGGTATTAGTCGCTAAGCAGACTAACTCTATCTGTATATAAATCGTTAATACCAAGTTGAGCATTGCGAGATAACGCACCCGGGTCTGTTATAGCCACAACGGACGAATGTATCGCTGTCTTTAGAAACAGCGAACTTCGATAACAGCAAAGGCTGTACCTGGTGCAAGGAACTCAATCATGAAAACTCAAGTCGTGTTGTGGAAAGCAAGTACCGCGCTGGCCCTGATTCTGGCAGTTAGCCTCGGAGGCTGCAGCAGCGGTGGTGGTGGTCATCACAGTAGCGTCGCGGCGTCATCTCCGGATGCTGGCAGTGGCAGTGGTACTGGCGGCGGAACGGGTGGCGGCACTGGCGGTGGCACCGGTGGTGGCACCGGTGGCGGCACAGATGGAGGTACTGGTGGCGGCACAGGTGGTGGAACCGGCGGAGGTACTGGCGGTGGCACTGGTGGCGGCACCGGCGGAGGTACTGGCGGTGGCACTGGTGGCGGCACCGGCGGCGGCACCGGCGGCGGCACAGGTGGTGGCACCGGCGGCGGCACAGGTGGTGGCACCGGCGGCGGCACTGGCGGTGGCACAGGTTCGACCACTCCTCTGGTCACCGGCCAGGTAGTGGGCGCTGTAGGCGGTGTCGTCGGTAATGTCGGCACCGCGGTGGGCGACCTGGGTACGACCCTGACCACTGTGCCAATTGTCGGTACTACCGCTGGCGGGTTAGTCACCGCAACGGGCACTGCCGTCAACAGCATCGGCAGCGGCCTGACTAACGGCCTGGGCACCCTGGGCACCAATAGCAACGCCTTGGGCACCACCGTTGCCGGTGTGGCCGATGGCGTGGCCGACCTGGGTACCGGCGTGTCCAACACCGGCAAGTCCCTGGGCACTACGTTGGGCGGCATTCCCGTGGTCGGAGGCTTGACCGGCGGTGTAGGCGGCGCGGCAGGTGGCCTGGTCGATAAAGTCGGCCAAACCGTGACCATGCTTGGCGACACCTTGAGCACGGCCAGCACCACCGGGCCACTGGGCGGCTTGACCAATACGGTGGGTAAAAGCGTACTGGTACCCGTCGTCTCTCTGGTGGAAAACACCACGGGTAACCTGGGCAATAAGACAGGCCTGGGCAATCCGGTGGGTGGCTTGATCGATAAAGTGGGCGCCACTGTCACCGGCCTGGGTGGCCAGGTGGCAAGTGCCGGCGGTGCAGGCAACCCAGTCGGGACACTCGTCGGTGGCGTGTTGACTGGCGTCGGCACCACCCTTGATAAATCGAGTGGCTACGTCAATCCGGCAACCACGACCCCGCAATCGGGTCTGCCTGAGCTGGTCGGTGGCCTCGTCGCCAACGTCGGCAACGGCCTGAACATCGGCAACACCAATGGCACTGTCAGTGCTGCGGGCGTAACCGGGGGTGCCGTGGGCAACACCGTCGCGTCCCTCGGCACCCTGATTGGCGGCAACGGCGTAGCCAACACCGGCGCCACGGCTCCGGTCGCGGGGCTGGCGACCAATGTCGGCGCCGCACTGAACCCAGTGACTACGGGCGTTGCCGGGCTGACCCAAAACATCGGTACCAGCACGGGTATCGGCGCACCGGTGAACGGCCTGGTGACCCAAGTCGGCGGCGCAGTCAGCGGTCTGGGCACCAACCTGACGGCAGCCAATGCCAACCCGATCACCAACGCCGTAGGCGGTACCCTGAATGCAGTGGGTAATACTGTCGGCTCGGTGGGTGGCTTGGTCACCGGAGGTACCAGCAGTAGCGGTGGCGGCCTGCTCGGCGGCTTGAACGTGGGAGCCAGCGCCTCCGCCGGAGGCACTGCAAACGCAAACACCGGTGGTGGCCTGGGCGGCTTGCTCGGCGGGCTGACCGGCAAAAAATAGAATTGCACCTGGCCATTAGACGGCCTCCCCTCCAGCGCCTACGCTTGGTTGAGACGAGAGATTCCAATGAGTCTCTCGTCTTTTTTATTGGCCAGTGAAAGGCCCTCCCGAAACGCGCCCCAGAGCCCGGCGGGAATCCGCGAAACGCTGCTGCAGTTTGACCATGGAGTGTCCTATGCGCGCCTTGACGCCTTTGTTTCTACTCACCCTGATTGCCGCCAGTGTCCACGCCGAGACACTGCCCAGTTTCCTCAACAGCAACGACACTATTCGCAACCTGCCGGTGCCCAACCTCCCCGCCGACGCCTATCGCCCGGTCACGCCACAGACCCAACTGCCCGAGCCGGCGGCAACCCAGGGCCAGCCATTGTTGATGGACACCAAAGTGACCATCCGCAAGCTGCAAATCGACGGCGGCACGATCTACCCACTCAAGGACGTGGCCCAGGTTTTCGAGCCGCTGATTGGCCACGAAACCACCCTCGCCCAACTGATCGAAGCCACCCGCGGCATCACCCGCCGCTACCAGCAGGACGGCTACCTGTTGTCCTACGCCTACCTGCCCGACCAGCGCTTCGAAAACGGCCTGGTGCATGTGGTGCTGGTGGAGGGTTACATCAAGGATTACAACCTGAAGGGCGACATCGGTTCAGTCTCGGCCTACGTCGACAAGCTGGCGGCCAAGCTGCTGGGTGAACGCCCGCTGACCCGCAAGACCTTCGAGCGCTACACCACGCTGATGGGGCGTATCCCGGGTGTGACACTGCAGGCACAAGTACCGCCACCGGGCACCACCGATGGCGGCACGCACATGCAGATCCAGGCCAGCCGCAAGCCATTCACCACCAGCATGAGCCTGGACGAAGACAACCGTAGCGGCACGCAGGCGCTGCTGGCTGCCACCAGTAACTCCCAGACCTCGATGGGCGAGCAACTGAGCCTCAGCGGCCTGTTCCCGCCAGGCAAGGACGACGAGCATTACTACCGCCTGGGCTACAGCCAGTTCATCAATGCCGAAGGCAGCCAGTTGGTGCTCAACGCAGAACGTTATCGAGCCGACCCCAACAGCAATGTGCAACTGGACGGTGGCTTCGAACTCAAGCCGCACCAGGCGATTGACCGCTACTCCATCGGCCTGTCCCACCCCTTGATCGCCTCCCCCACCGAGTCATTGACCCTCGGCACGCGCCTTTACGCCGTGGACCAAACTACCCGCTATCAACTCGTGGGCTACCCGCTGCGCTTCGACGTGGAAACCGACCTGCGAGCCCTCGCGTTCGAGGGCGACTGGCGCAAGTCCGACGACCGCCAACTGCGGATTCTCAGCGCCGGGCTCTACCAGGGAATCAACGGCCTGGGTGCACGTACCCACAGCGATATCGAAGGCACGCAGCCGGACCTGGAATTCTTCCGCCTGCGTCTGTCGGGGGTACAAAGCAACAAGTTCTTCGACCACTGGCAAGGCGTGGCATCGGGTGCCTTCTACTGGAGCAACGACACCCTGCCCGACAGCGAACGCGCGACGTTCGGCGGGCAGAGTTTCGGGCGTGGTTACCCGGATGACCAGGGCTCGGGCGACAAGGGCTGGGGCGTGGCGTATGAGGTCAACTACAGCTTCAACCGCAGCGGTGAGTGGGTAAAAATCCTGCAGCCGTACGTGGTGCTCGACAAGGCCAAGACCTGGTTCAACGAACTGCCGGTCAAGGGCAACAACATGTCGTCAGCGGCGGTGGGCCTGCGCTTCGGGGATAACAAGTACTACAACATCGCGCTGGAAGCGGCCAAGCCAATGTCGGATATCGCCCTGGACAGCTTCAATCGGCGACCGCGGTATACGCTGAGTTTCAGCTACCAACTCTGAACCCTGTGGGAGCGAGCTTGCTCGCGAAGAACGTCCAGACAACGCGGGGAACCAGACTGCCCGCGTTATCGTTGACGTTTTTCGCGAGCAAGCCCGCTCCCACACAAGCTCGCTCCTACATCAATCTGATCTTGGGGATGGGGAAGAGGTTGTTGAGGGTGTCGATCAAGCGCACCAGATAGATCGGCTTGCGAAACAGGTCCAGTACCTGCAGGCGCAGCATGTCACTGACATCATCCATCTCGGCGTGGCCGGACATGACGATCACCGGCAAGTGCTGGCGAGCGGTGTGTTCGCGCAGACGCTTGATCAAGGAAATACCACTTTCCTCGGGCATGCGCAGGTCGGTAATCACCAGTGCGATATCGGGGTGCAGGGTCAGCTCCTGCAAGGCAAAGGTGACCGAGGTCGCGGTAAAACAGACAAAGCCTTCATTCTCCAGCGACTCGGCCAGTTCAATAAGGGCGTCCTCTTCGTCATCCACCAAAAGGATTTGTTGCCGGGGAGCCGAAGAGGAGTTCATGTTGAAATGCCTGATACGCAATAGGTCATTCGGCGGAACCTGCACGTGTTTGCGCGAGTACCTGGGTCAGGTATGAATGGCGCCTTGTATCGAGTTGAAGACGCCGGTTATGGCCGTCCGGATAGGTGTAATAAAAGCAGCCAGCGCCACAGCGACCATCGCCGCAACCAGTGCGTATTCGATACCCGATGCGCCCTCTTTGGAATAGAAAAAAATCTGGACTTTGATGAAACCCATGCGAATAAGATCAAGGAACATAATGACTTCTCCTTTGCGCCCACGGCGCTGGTATCGCGGCATCACAAAAATGATTTCGGTGTGCCACTAGAGCATTGTCAACAAACCCCAGACCAACAACTGTAAGAACTGATTAATCACAAAGTATTAGTCGGCCGGCTGACGCCAAAAATCCCACTTTCGCAGAGGTTTCTGGAGATATTTTTCGCCCGGTAATGGCGTTTTGTCTTAGCTGAACTACCTTCAAATAGCGAAATAGTTAGAAGCTTGAAGCGATCCGGATACGCAAGCATTAGTGGGAACAGCAGTGGATGCAGCAGGAAAGGGAGAGCCTTCATGAACAGTCGGATTAGCTTGATCCTCGCCGGGCTGCTGTTGGTAGGTGCACTGATTGCAGGCTACTGGGGCCTGGTACTCAGCCGCCCTGCCCCTGTCGCACCGCCCGTGCCCCAAACGCCTGAAGTCGTGCAACCCGTCGCCGAAGACCAGACACGCCAACCCGTGGTGGTGCTGGCCCATGACGTTGCACCTTTTGTTGCGCTCACCGCCGCCGACCTGACCCTGGAAAAACTGCGCACGGTTCCCGCCGGCAGCCTCACCAGCCTCGACCAGGCCGTGGGCAAGATCCCGTGGCGGCCGCTGTCGGCCGGGACCTGGCTGACCGAGGAGAGCTTCAACTCCGGCGGCACCGTGGCGCGAATGATCCGCCCTAACGAACGCGCGCTTGCCGTCGCCGTGGATGAAGTGATCGGCGCCAGCGGGCAACTCTCCCCGGGGGACTATGTGGACGTCCTGCTCTTCCTGCGCCAGGAAGCCAGCAACCCGCAGCAGTCCGCACAAATCGTGGTGCCCGCCTTGCGCCTGCTGGGCGTCGGCGATCAACTGGGGCTGACCAACGACGGCACGCCCGGCTCCGTGCCACCGACCACCCCGGACGAAAAACTCAAGGCGCAGCAGAGTCGCGCCAGCGCGCGCACGGTACTCCTCGCGGTACCGGAGGAGCTCCTGAGCCGGCTGATGCTCGCAGCCCAGTCCGGCGTATTGCGCCTGGCTGTGCGCAGTGCCGACGAACAACTGCTGAGCCAATACTGGGCCGGTGAAACGGAGTCCGCGACCCACCTGGAAAACACCCGGCGCGAGCTCTACCAGTTCAACCAGCTGGCCTTCAGCACAGCGCCCGTCAACGGCCTGAGTCCCGCCGGCAATGGTGCGCCAAGGCGTTCAGGCGTCGAAGTAATACGTGGCAATCAGGTTACCCAACAAACGCCCTGAAAGAGCTAAGGATGCCTTTGAATGAGCAGTAGTTTCGTGTGGTCTTTTTCGCGAATTTTCTGGGCACTTCTCACCCTGAGCCTGCCTGTCGGCGTTGCACTGGCAGCACCCGGCAACTGCACGGGCCTGGGCCAGCTGCCGGCAGTGCTGGAGGTGGGTGAAGGCGCTCAACAGGCTATCCAGTCGCCGGTGCCGATTACGCGGCTGGCCATTGGCGATCCGAAAGTGGCCGATGTGCAGGTCAACGGCAACCAGGCGTTCCTGCTCACCGGCATCGCCTCGGGCACCACCAGCCTGATGGTCTGGACGGCCTGCTCCAGCAGCCCGCGCCAAAGCATGGTGTTCGTCAAGGGCAAGGCCACGTCGGCCCTGACCAGCCTGGCCCTGTCGCCGTCCGATGACCCGACCCTGCCCAGCCAGGTGCAAACCGACATCCGCTTTGTGGAAGTGAGCCGCACCAAACTCAAGGAGGCCAGTACCTCGATATTTGGCCGGGGTGGCAACTTTCTGTTCGGCGCCCCGAACAATGTTGCCAACGCCGCGGCCACAGGATTCCGTGGGCTCCCGGTGAACAACGACACCTTCAACATCGGCTTTGGCGGCGGCCGTGTCTCGGCCATGATCAACGCCCTGGAAAGCAGCGGCTTTGCCTACACCCTGGCCCGGCCGAGCCTGGTGGCGCTCAGTGGCCAAAGTGCGACCTTCCTCGCCGGTGGTGAAGTACCGATCCCGGTGCCCAGCAGCGGCAGCAACACCATCTCCATCGAATACAAAGAGTTCGGTATTCGCCTGACCCTGACCCCGACCGTCATCGACCATGGGCGGATTTCCCTGAAGGTCGCGCCAGAGGTCAGTGAGCTGGACTACACCAACGCGGTCAACATCCAGGGCATCTCCGTGCCGGCGCTGACCATCCGGCGCACCGACACCAGCATCTCCCTGGCCGACGGCGAAAGCTTCGTGATCAGCGGCCTGATCAGCACCAACAACACCTCCAGCGTCAGCAAATTCCCGGGCCTGGGTGACATCCCGATCCTGGGTGCGTTCTTTCGCGACTCCAGCATCAACCGCCAGGAAAAAGAGCTGCTGATGATCGTCACCCCGCACCTGGTACAGCCGCTGGCCGCCAACGCCCAGTTGCCCTCGTTGCCAGGGGAAAAGCTGCGCAATTACGACCCTAACTGGTACCGCCTGTATTTCCTCGAAAACGGCAATTTCGACCGCCGCAGTGGACTGTCCGAATGAGTGAGAGCCTGAGCCAGACCTTTTTGGCAATTACCCGCAACACCACGGATCTGGAATGGCTTCAGGGCGCGCTCGCGCCCCTGGGGCAAGTGGTCAGCGCCGGTGCCGGCAGCCTCGACGAACTGTTGGCACTGGTAGACGTGACGTTCGCCAACCTGGTGTTCATCGGCCTGGACCGGGAACACGTCACCACCCAGTGCGCCCTGATCGAAGGTGCCCTGGAAGCCAAGCCGATGCTTGCCATCGTGGCCTTGGGCGATGGCATGGACAACCAGCTTGTACTGAACGCGATGCGCGCCGGCGCACGGGATTTCGTGGCCTACGGCTCGCGCTCCAGTGAGGTTGCCGGCCTGGTTCGGCGCCTGAGCAAACGCTTGCCGGCGGTCACCCCGAATACCCATTTGGGCGGGCTGACCGTGCTCTACGGCACCCAAGGCAATGCCGACGGCGCGCTGATCGCCAGCCACCTGGCGCTGGTGGTGCAAAAAAGCGGGCAGCAAACGCTGTTGCTCGACCTGGGCCTGCCACTCGCTGACAGCCTCGCACTGCTGGGGCTGGAGAGTTCTTTTCATTTCGGCGACGCCCTGCGTCACTTGCGGCGCCTGGACTCAACCCTGATCAACAGCGCCTTCACCACCGCCGAAGCCGGTCTGCGCATCCTCGCCTACCACAACAACGACGAGCCCCTGGAACGGACCAGCGCGGCCGAGCTGTACATGTTGCTCAGCGCCCTGCGCCAGCACTTCCAGCACATCGTGGTGAACCTGACCGGCCAACCCGACAGCGAAGCCTTGCGCACCTTTGTCAGCCATTGCGACAAACTGCTGTGGTGCACCGACCAAAGCGTGCCGGACTGCCGCCGCAACCTGGCCGTACTCAACCTGTGGCGGGAAAAAGGCATGAAACTCGACCATGCCCGCCTGCTGGTAGACCGCTACCTAAAGGGGGCCGCCCCGGACTCGGAGGCACTGGGCAATAGCTTCGGGCTGGAGGTAATCGCCGTCCTGCCCTGGAGCCCGGAAGTGCGCCTGAGTGCCAAGAACCAGGCCCAGACCCTGTTCTCCCTGGCCCCACGGGAAGCCCTGACACAGACGTTGCGCGGCTTGGGTGAGCGCCTGGCAAAACGCTCCGAGGGCCTGGAAAAACCCTCCACCAATTGGCTCAACCGCCTTCTGAGGACCAAATGAACGGCGAGAAGCTGTTTGGCGTCGCCCCGCGCGGCAACGTCGGCAACACCGATCACGACGGCCTGAAGCTGGTGCTGCATCGCTACATCATTGATGCCATCGAGGATTCGGGAAAAAATCTGCTGGAAGGCACACGCCAGTCCCTGGCGCAGTTTGTGATCGACAAGGTGGCCGAATACATCACACGTATGCACCTGGCGATTTCCCGCTATGAGATGGAGCGCCTGGCCGAAGAGATCGTCGATGAGCTGACCGGTTTCGGCCCGCTGGAAGTGCTGCTGCGCGACCCGACCGTCACCGAGATCCTGGTCAACGGCCCGCACCGGGTATTCGTCGAACGCGATGGCCTGCTGCAACAAAGTGACTTGCGCTTCATTGACGACCACCATGTCGAGCGGGTCATGCAGCGCATCCTCGCACCCCTGGGACGCCGGCTGGATGAGTCGTCGCCGATGGTCGATGCGCGCCTGCCCGATGGCAGCCGGGTCAATGCGATCATTCCGCCGATTGCCCTGGACGGGCCGTGCCTGTCGATTCGAAAGTTTCGCAAGGACATGCTTAAAAGCAGCGACCTGGTGGCCATGCAAACCATCGACCAGGCCATTTTCGATTTTTTCAAGGAAGCCGTCGGCAAGCGCTGCAACATCCTGATCAGCGGCGGTACCGGCACCGGTAAAACCACACTGCTGAACATTCTCAGCCAGTTGATCAACCCCCGCGAGCGCCTGGTCACCATCGAAGACGTGGCCGAGTTGCAACTGGGCCATCCCCACGTTGTGCGCCTGGAAACCCGCCCGCCCAATGCCGAGGGGCATGGGGAAGTGAAGGCCAGTGACTTGATCCGCAACGCCCTGCGGATGCGCCCCGACCGGATCATCCTCGGCGAGATCCGGGGCGTGGAGGTCATCGATGTGTTGACCGCCATGAACACCGGCCACGACGGCTCGATGAGTACCGTGCACGCCAACAACGCCCAGGACGCCTTGCTGCGCCTGGAAACCCTGGTGGGCCTGACCGGCCGGGTCGTCGCGGAAAAAACCCTGCGGCAAATGATCTGCGCGGCGCTGGATGTGGTGATCCAGCTGACGCGCCTGCCCGATGGCCGCCGCTGTGTCAGCGAAGTGGTGGAAGTGGTGGGCATCCGCGAAGACGTGTACGTCACCAACACCCTGTTTCGCCACGACAAGCGCACCGGCTTTGGCTTCCTGCGCGAAGCGGTCAACCCGGCCGGTGACAAGTTGCGTCACGAAGGTCACCTGCCGGTGTAGGAGGCAACCCGATGATCGGTCCGATTCTGCTCGCCCTGCTCGCCGTAGCCCTTCTGGTGCTGGGGATAGGCCTGATGCGCAACGGTTTGCGCAAGGCCCAGACCGACCGGGTATTGGAACGCCTGGCCGAAGGGCAACCCCAGGCCATGAAAGACAACGCGGTGACCACCAGCCTGGAACGCACGTTTATCCGTGCAGGCCTCGGCCGGCCAACCGAGCGCCTCGGCCTGTGGCTGACCCTGTGGGCCTTTGGCGCCCTGCTGGGGGGGCTCGTGGGCCAGTGGATAGGCTTGTTTGTGATGGTGGCGGCACCGCCCTTGGCACTGCGCCTGTACATCGCCGTACGCTACCAGCGGCGGCTGCGCCGGATGATCGAACAACTCCCGCAATTGCTCGATCACGCCGTACGCAGCCTGAAATCCGGGCGCACCCTGGCGGACGCCATCCTGAGCGGAATCGATGCCAGTGACGACCCGTTGAAAAAGTCCATGGGCCGTATCAAGCGCAATGTGCAATTGGGTGTCAGCCTGCCGGAGGCCGCTCATGACTATGCCGAGTTTTATGAACAGGATGAATTGCGCCTGTTTGCCCTGGGCCTCAAGGTCAACCACCGCTACGGCGGCAACGCCAGTGAGCTGCTGGAAAACCTGATCAAGATGATCCGCGAGCGCGACCAGGGCGCACGGCAATTACGCGCCATGACCGGTGAAACCCGGGTGACCGCGCTGGTGCTGGCGGTACTGCCGGTGAGTGTCGCGGGCTACTTCCTGCTCGTTAATCCGACGTACCTGATGGCCATGTGGGATGACCACAGCGGCCAACGCCTGATGCTCGGTGCGTTCGCCTTGCAAGTCATCGGATGCGTGGCGCTGTGGCGCATGTTGCGGAGTATCTGAGATGGCGATACTGATCAGTGCCGTATTGTTTCTTGTCGCGTTATCACTGCTGCTGGCGAATATCCTGAGCAGTCGTCGTCAACAACGCGTGGTCGCCCAGCGGCTGCAGGGCGAGCCAAGCCGCAATGACAAAATGAGTGAGTGGTTGCACCAGTTGGGCAGCACCCGGATCGGCCAGCGCACCATCAGCCTCGATAACGAAACCCAAATCCTGCTCAACCGCATGGGCTGGAGAAAAACCAGCCAACGCTCGATGTTCGCCGCTTGCCAGATCGGTTCACCGATAGTTTTGCTGGGGCTGACCGCGATGACACTGGAGCTGTTCTTTCCCGGCACCGAGCATGAGTTTGTGATCTCCCTGCTGGGCCTGATCATCGGCTACCTGCTGCCCAAGCGAATACTGGTGGCACTCGCCAAAAGGCGCCAGGGGAAAATCTCCCGGGAAGTAGCGACCTTCATCCCCCTGGTGCGCATTCTGTTTGAGTCAGGCATGGCCGTGGAGCAGGCGCTGCGGGTCATGGCCTACGACGCGCAAAAGTTGCTGCCGGTACTGACCGCCGAACTGCGCCTGGTGCTGGCACGCGTCGATTCCGGGCTGGAGTTGGGGGAGGAATTGAACAAGGCCAGCCAGATGCTGGACGTCGATGAACTCAGCGACACGTGCCTGATCCTCCAGCAGCTTCTGCATCAGGGCGGCGGGGCGATGAAGTCGCTGCAATCGCTCAAGCAGTTGCTGGATGACCGGCGCCTGACCCGCCTGCAGGAATACATTTCCAAGATGTCCGCCAAAATGTCCGTGGTGATGATGCTGTTCCTGTTTCCCGCATTACTGATCGTATTGGCCGGCCCTGGCTTTATCGCCATCGCCAAAGCCTTCGTGCCTTGAGAGGACATGCAATGAAGACATTGATGGTCGCCTGCAGCCTGTTGTTGTTAAGTGGTTGCGCCAGTAACGGGCAACTGCCGTGGGCGGGTTTCAGCGCGCAGGGCAGTTGTGCCAAGCCCAACTCCAATCAGGAGTTATCGCTGAACCTGGCCGACGACATGGCCAACGAGGGCAAGCTGCACGCCAGCCTGGCCAACCTGCAAAACCTGCCGGACAACCTGCCCCAGGTGCGCCAGCGCCAGGCCAAGGTGTACCGCCTGCTGGGCCGCAGCGAAGCCGAACCGTTGTACCGCAGCCTGCTCGGCACCTGCATGGCTGCCGAAGGCGAGCACGGGCTCGGCCAGCTGGCAGCGGCCAGGGGAGACAACGGCCAGGCCATGGCGCACTTGCAACGCGCGGCCAGGATGTCGCCCACCGACGAGAAAATCCGCAACGACCTGGGCGTGGTGTACCTCAATCAACGGCGCGTGGAAGATGCACGCTTCGAATTCTTGACGGCCATGGAGCTCAAGCAGAGCGATCAACTGGCGGCGATCAATCTGGTGACGCTGATGATCTACCAGGACAACTGGGAACAAGCCGCACAAGTGGCCAGCCGCATGGGCCTGAGCCCGGAACAAGTGACGCAAGCCCAGGCCCGGGCGCAGCAACTCAAGGCGCCCGTCTCACCGACGACAGCGCCAAAAGATCAGGTCGCAACCGTAGGCGACGTGCTGCAAGCGCCGGTCAAATAGGTCTCTGAAGGGAGTACACACGATGAAATTCACACTGCTCGCCACGCTGCTGTTCGCCAGCCTGCCGCTGACGGTGCTGGCTATTGAGCCGGGGCCTTCTTCGCCACAGCAAAAACAGACCGAAGGCTGGCTGCAACTGCAGGTCAGTGGCGAACGCGCATCTCCCATCCGGCAGAAGGCCACGCCCGCTGAACGCGACCAGGCCATGCAACGCCTGCTGGACAGTTACAAACACCCTATTCCTGAGTACTACGACCAGAAACTGGGCGGCAACACCCCAGGCAGCAACAACTAATGCGCAGTGACGCGCTGGCGCGCCGCAGAATTGTTCGGCGATAACGCCAGCGCCAACTGGGTTCGGTTGTGCATATGGGTCAGGCGCAGCACTTGGGACACGTAGAGTTTCACGGTGTTTTCAGTGATGCCCAGCTCACAGGCAATCTGGTAGTTGGTCTGGCCCTTGCCTACCAGCCTTGCGACATCCAGTTGGCGGGGCGACAACTGATTGAAGATCGCCGGTATTTCAACCCGGTCAGTGTCGCTGACTTCACCCTCGGCTTCAGTCGACAGGCCGGATTGCGGACTGCTGCGCACCTTGTCGAGGTCATGATAAAGGTCATCGATGGACGCCGAGAGAAACTGCAGCTTCTGGTTCAGGTGCCCCAGGTCGAGATCTTTCTGTCGGTCCTGCAGCGCGACCACCTGGCGTTGCAACCCTTCGAGCAGCTCGCCCAAATTGATCGGCTTCTGGTAGTAATCGGCAATCCCGGCGCGCAAGGCCTTGATCACGTCCTGCTTGTCTGCACGCCCGGTCAGCATGATGGCCTCAAAGACCCGTTGCTTGCCGGCCAGGTGTTGCAGGGCCTGGACCAGTTCGATGCCATCCATCTCGGGCATATGCAGATCGCACAGCACCAGGCCGATCTCGGCATCGTCGCGAAAACGCTCGATGGCTTCCTGGCTGGATGCGCAAGGGACGCAACGGTAACCGTTGCTTTCAAGAAATTCGCAAAGCTCTTCCACGATCAAAGGCTGATCGTCCACCACGAGCACTTTCACTTGAGAGGTAAGCTTGTTCACGCGCTACTCCATGCCTGGCAAGCAAAAGGACCGATGTATCCATTCCGACCATTTTTCCTATGCAACTTACCCATAAACGTAGACGTACTTTCCTACTATGTACATAGCGATACCCTACGTGGCGACTAATGGGATCCAAAACCAGGACAGGCAAAAACCGATCAGTAAAAACGGCACGAACGGCTGCCTGGCCGAATGTGCCGGATCAAGGTACTGCAAGGTATTCCTAAGCCCTTGATTCATCAGCGGCCACACCCTGGGCGCCAGCAACAGCCAGGCTGCGCTCGCGAGGCCGGCGCCGATAAAAGTGCCCAGTACGTAGAGGTAGTCGGTTGCCAGCCCCAATGCCGCGATCAGCTTCACGTCACCGGCGCCCAGGCGGCCCAGCGCGTACCCCGGCAGGGTGAACAACAACGCCAGGACAAAGGCCACACCGCCCTCGACAGCCGGTGCACCGAGCCAGGTCGTACCGCTCCAGAACAGGTAACCCAACGCCAGCAAGGCTGCGCCGAGGGTCAAACGGTTGGAGACCTGACGTAGACGGATATCTTGCACAGCGCACAGCGCGAGCCAAACGACCAGGACGAGGCTTTGAATCACGTAAAAAAAATCCCTTTTTGCTGAATGATTCTATGCTGATATCAGGTAGTAGTAGTCAGGGTAGACGAGTCATGAAAAAAGGCCTCGCTAAAAAGCAAAAAGGTGCCGCCGCGCTGGAGTTCGCGATGGTCTTCATGATTTTTTTTGCCATTTTTTATGGCCTGGTCAGCTACAGCTTGCCGTTATTGCTGATGCAGTCCTTTACCCAGGCCGCCGCCGAAGGCGTAAGACGTAGCGTCGCGCTGGACCCCGCCACGCCTGGCTACGTCACGGCACTGCCGCTGCAGGCCGTCAGTGCGGCGCAGGCACAACTGGCGTGGATCCCCTCCCAGTTCAAATTCCTTCCCGGGTACGTGACGGCCGTCTACAACTCGTCAGGCGTGTTGACGGTGTACATCAACTACCCGACGTCCAGCCTCCAAAGTGTGCTGCCGTTCCTGGTACTGCCAGGCATCGGTACCGTCCCCGCCCTGCCTCCCATGCTGTCCGCCCAGTCGAGCATGCAGTTTTGACCTCAGGCGATAAACTCTTCGGCCGCCTGCTCGGACGCGGCAACCAGCTGCCTGCTGACGCACCGGCAGCGATCCCGGCAACCGCCGCGTTGTTGTTCTACCTGGACGCCCAGGGCCGCGTAATGGATGTCCATGGCCCGCTTCGCCATCGACTCGAACACCCCGCTGCGCAACAGCAACAGGCACCCTCGCTGCTCGACTACCTCACTGCGGCGAGCCGCCTGGTGATCGAGGGCACGCCCAGCGACTGGCAGGGGCAAAGCCTGGACCTGGAGCTCAAGGGGCTCGCCGGGCAAACCCTGCATACCCGTGGCTGGGTCCAACCCGAAGGCAAGGGCTGGCTCCTGCAATTGCTGGACATTGGCGACCTGATTGCCCATCGCCAACTCACCCAGGTGCGCGAACACAATCAACGGGTGAGCGACCAGATCAGCGAGCAACTGCGGGTCTGCAGCCTGGTGCGCCTGCCCGAAGTACTGCAAGACACTCTGCAGGCTATTTCCCAGCACTGGCACATCCCCTGCGTCGCCATCGCCTTGCTGGATGAGCAGGGCCAGGCGTGGTGCATCGAGGGCTGTTACACCGCCCACGATGCGCCGGTACTCTGGAGCAACGGCCAAGCCCTGGGCTCCAGCCTCGACAGCCTGGGCGGCACGGCGCCAGTGAGCCTGGAGGTAAACCGTGGCCACAGCGAACACCCACGCCTGCAAGGCCTGTTTGGCAATACCGATGGTTTTCTGGTGCCCTACCGCGACGGACTGGGCGTGGGCGCATGGCTGCTGTGCGGGGTGTATCACCGCCAGGAACACACCAGCGACCGTGACTGGTTGCAACTGACCGCCGCCCTCGCGGCACCGCTGCTCGGCCGCCTGCGCGAACTGCGCCATCAACAGCAACTGGAACGCCTCGACGCGCTGCAAGGATTGCTCGGCACCGGCTGGTGGGAGCTGTCCCCACACACTGAAGACCTCGAACTCGCCCCACCGCTGCTGCACACCCTGAGCCAAGGCGAGGCGATCACACAGCTGTCGCTACCCATGTGGCTCAAGCTGATTCACCCTGCCGACCGGGAAGAACTCGCCAGCCGCCTGCAAGACCTGAAGACCCTGGGCAAACCGCTGTCCACCAGTGTGCGCCTGCAACGTGCCGACGCGGCGCTTAACCCCATCTGGTATCGCGTGCAGGGGCAAGCGTTGGGCTCGGGTGAGCATCGCCGCCTGGTGGGCTTCATGCTCGACATCAGCGACATAAAAAACCAGGAGCAACAGGCCGCCGCCGCCCACGCACGCCTGGATAACCTGATCGCCAGTTCCCCGGCTGTGATCTATGTGCAGCGCTACGTCGAGGGCACGCTGCAACCGGTGTTCTTCAGCGACAGTTTGCTGCCGCTGCTTGGCCGCACCCTGGCCGATTTCACCCCGGCGACGCTGAACCAGTGGATCCACCCCGAAGACCGCGACCTCTACTTCGACCGTACCCGCCAACTGCTGCGCGAAGGCAGCGTGCGCAGTCGCTACCGGGTGCTCGACACACAGGGCAATTACCACTGGCTGCTGGATGAAGCCCGGCTGCTGCGCGACGACCTCGGGTTGCCCGTGGAAGCCGTGGGCCTGTGGCTGGATGTGACCGAGACGACCCTGGCGGCGCAACGGATCAAGGAAAGCGAGGAGCGCTATCGAATCCTCGTGGAAGACTCCCCGGCCATGATCTGCCGCTACCTTCCGGACCTGACCCTGACCTTCGGCAACACGCCCCTGGCCAACTACATGGAATGCCTGCCTGGACAGCTGCCGGGCATGAACCTCCGCCAATGGTTGTCGGACGAACAACACGAGGCGTTTGTACTGCGCATCCGCCAGCTCACCCCGGAATTCCCGGTGAGCACCGCCGAAATCAGCCTGCAACTGCCGGGGCGCACACATGCCTGGTGGGTGTGGTCGGACCGGGGCGTGTTCGACGAACAGGGCCAGTTGCAGGAAGTGCAGGCCGTGGGCCGCGACAACACCGAAGTGCGCCGCTCCCAGCAGCAACTGACCCAAAGCGCCAAAATGGCCACCCTCGGCGAAATGGCCACCGGCCTGGCCCATGAGATCAACCAGCCGTTGAATGTGATGCGCATGGCCATCGTCAACGTGCTCAAGCGCTTGAGCAACGGTGATGCACAAATCGACTACCTGACGGAAAAACTCCAGCGTATCGACTCCCAGGTCCAGCGCGCAGCCCGCGTGGTAGACCACATGCGGGTGTTCGGCCGCCGCTCTGAAGTCGAACAACAGCCCTTCAACCCGGCGCAGGCGGTGGAAGGCACCTTGTCGCTGCTCACGGAAGGCCTGCGTGGCAAAGGCATAGAACTGCGGGTGACGCAGACGGACATTGCGGTGCAGGTCAAAGGCTACGTCGACCAGCTGGAGCAGGTGCTGATCAACCTGATGGTCAACGCCCGCGATGCCCTGCTGAGCAAACGCGAGCACGACCGCGACCTGCAACCGTGGATCTCGGTGCAGATCGAACACGACAGCCGTCACGTGCGCATCTGGGTCGAGGACAACGGCGGCGGGATTGACCCGCGGCTGCTGGAGCGGATTTTCGAACCGTTCTTCACCACCAAGCCAATTGGCGTGGGCACCGGCCTGGGGTTATCAGTGAGCTACGGCATTGTCGAGAACATGGGCGGCCGCTTGAGCGTCGCCAACAGTGAACATGGGGCGAAGTTTTGTGTGGAGTTGCCGGTGGTGAGCGAGGTTTAGATCACCAGGTACGCATTACCCGAGTGGCAACTGAGGTTGGCGCCCACGCCGACCTGGTTAAGGTCGACTCCCAGCCCCAGCAACAGGGTATTCACCAACGAATTGATCAAGGGTATCAGCGTGGCATTCAGCACGTTGAGCAGCAGCGTGGTCACACCACTCAACACGGATCCTAGCCCACCGATCAGGTTGCCCAGCACGTTCGCGTTGCCGGGGGTAGGCCCGTACATATTCAGGTTAAGCCCGGCCGTCACGCCGTTCACCGGATCGGTCAGGCCGCTGACGATATTGGTCGTGCTGTAGCTGGAGTAATACGGCGGCTGGGAAATCTCCGGCAAATTCGGCGATTGGTAGGTGTAGGGAATGTTGTAAGCACCGCCTACCTGAATATTGGCCGACAATCCCAAACCACCGCCTACGCCCGTGACCACCGGATTGCAGAACACAATTAACGTGCAGGTCTTCGTACCGATATCGACGATCTTCAGCGGCGTCACCACCACCGTAGGGGGTGTAGGGCCAGTGCCGAAAACGCTGCTGCTGGCAATCTGGCCCATCCGCAGATTGACCAGTGATGTGTTGGTGGCCGTGGTCAGGGTTTTACTGGTCGGGCTGGCGCAGCTGTAACCGGTGACCCAACTGGCGGCACTCGCCGCATCCAGCTCGATATCGATACCCACCGGCGGCGGCAGCACTTGCAACACCGGCGACGTACACGAGACCGCGCAGGTCAACGAATTGATCACCCCGACCAGGTTCAGGCTGAGCAGCGCATCCAGGGTGCCCAGCAACGGGCTCGCCAACCCGTTCACCGCGTTCGTCAGCGTGGAGACGGTGTTGAGTATCGGCAGGTTAACCGACAGCTTCGTGCGTAACTGAGCCGTCTGGACGTAAATCCGGTTTGGGCCGGTCATAGGATTCTGCCCGGGCGCCGTGGCAAGCGCCGGGTTACCGATGGCCGATAGTTGTGGCGGCTGCAACACCTGGACGCTGGCGGTGATTTGCGCCACCCCCGGCAAGTTGATGGGAAAACTGGCCACCAGGCCGTTTTGCTTGTTGGCCAATTGCACGAACCCCTGAATCAGGTCGAACACCCGCATGTTGACCGCCAGGGCGGCGACGCTGGCACCACTCTCCACCGACAGCACATTGCCCAGCACCACCGTGGTCGCCCCCGCTGCGACTTTAAGGGCCTGCAGGCTGGCAATGGTCGCGGTGGCCGACAATGTATGCGTGGGGTCCAGCACATTGATTGCCGACTGAATCAGTTGGCCAACCGCGATGGTGTTGCCCAGTACCTGTGTATAACCACCGGCCGTCAGCCCCAGGTCGAGCTTCAGTTGGTTCAGGTAACTCAGCAAAGAAATGTTGGTGTTGATCAGGCCGTTCCAGCCCGCCACCGAGAGGTTCACGGCGCCGCCCAACAATCCGCCGGTCAGCGCGTTAAGCAGGGGCGCGTTATTCGTATCCACCACCAACGCCGTGCTGCGAATGGTCAATGACGCCAGCGGTGGCCCCAATGCGGCGACCGCCACTGCACTCACCGTCGTCTGTGCGGCCACCGCGGTACCGTTGACCATATTCCATATGCCGCCGGCAACGCTGGTCGCCACGGTCTCGGAGGCCACCACCTGGATCGCATCGTTTTGGCTGGCGTTGGCGCTGAAGACCCGCTGATTGCTGGCATTGGTCACCAACGTGCCGCAGGTGACCACCAGTGCCCGGGTGTTGGCGACTATCGTGAAGCCATTGCGCGTGGCGTTCTGCGTGGCGTAATCGTTGGCCGTGGTGCTCGATGCGCATTGCCCGCCACGATTGGCAGCTTCCAGGGCTGCCGTATCGGCCACGGACTGCAACTTGCGCTTTTCCACGTACAGGCGGCTGCTGTCGATGACCAGCAACAGGAATAGCAAGGCCATCCCCAGGGTCAGGGCCGCCATCAGGCCAATCGCACCGCGTTGCCTTGCAGGCCCGCCCTGGCGACCGGAACGAAGTCGAAGAGACATCGAGCACTCCTTTGCCGGCACACTGCCGAGCGCTTACTCTCCTGTGTTGCTTGGGAGTGTAGTCAAGAGCGGCGGGGGCTGCAGGCCAGTCGCCATAGATCGACGACTGGCGGAGGGCTGATCAGGCGATCAATGCGGCGGGTAGTTGGAAAGCACCTTGGTCACCGTGGCACGAATAGCGGCACTGCGGTCTTGGGGTTCAGGCGAGCTGGCGAGGATCTGCTCATCGCTGCCACGCCACACCAGCTTGCCATCCTTGCCGTCGAGCAAGTCAATCTGGATGGTCGCGACCTTGTAGGTGATGTTGCGGGTTTCGTTATACATCGGCGCGCCCCAATAACCATTCCACGGGCCGCCCCAGGCGCCGCCGTAATTGGTGGTGACTTGTTGCTGGCGGTCTTCGACGATCAGGTAGGTCTGTACATTCAGGTCAGCCTTGGTGCCCGGCGCGGCAGGGCGCAGGCCACGCTGGTCGAGCTGCTCGCCCACGGCCTGGCGGATGCGTTGTTCGGTGAGGTCACTCTTGATCCGTGGGTCATCCGGGCGGTATTGCAGCGCGGGTTCTTTCCAGCTCCAGCTGCGGTAGGCGCCAAAGTCCCGGCTGGCGTCGAAATCATGGTTGACCTGGCTGGTCTGGCAACCGCCCAGCAACACAACAACAGCAAGTGCAGCAATACGACGAAGCATGGTTTTTCTCCAAAAGACAATCCGGGCCTGAGATGAGAATAGCTGCTAACTGGGTGGGTAGGCAGTCATTGCCTTTTGCATCGCCTCACGCAGCGAGTCGGCGCGCTCGCTGAGGCTGCCCTGGCTCGTGGTTTCGGCGCTGGTGCTCCATACCGGCTGGCGGGTGCGCGCGTCGAACAGGCTGATGCGTGCCACGGCCACCGTCACTTCATAAGTGCGTACCACCGGCACCGTGTTGTACATGCCGTAGCCGTTGCCATAGCGGTTATAACCGCCGTAACCATAGCCATAGTCGTCCTGGACCTGGCGCAGGCGTTTTTCCAGACGCACGTCGGCGCTTACCAGCAGGTCGGGGGCGCGGTTGTCATGCAAGGGGCGCAGGCCGCGCTGGTCGAGGGCGCCGCTGACCGCCTCGGCAATCTGCGCCGAATCCGCCCAGGCCGAGCCCGCCGGCAGCTGGTTGTTGAGCCAGGCCCAACTGCGGTAGGCGCCGTAGTCGCGCACCGGCGCCGGGTAGGCGCTGGCATCAAAGGTGTTGGCCGCCTGGGCAGGCGCCGGCGGCATCGGGGCAGACGCCGCCACATACGGGTTGGGGCTTTGGCAACCCGCCAGGCCCAGGCCCAGCAGGATCAGTCCAAGACAGCGCTTCATTTCGACCTCCGCAGACTGGGCCGCTTAAACCGGACGGCAGATCCAGTGCAAATAACGCCCAAGTCCGGCAAAGCTTGGGTGACGACGGTGTGCGAGCTCCATCTCCAACAAATCCTGCAACTCGGCGCGGGCCTGGAATTCCACCGGCATATAGTCGTGGAACACCCGCACGCCACTTTGGGTTTCGACCTGCCACAGGCCCTCTAGTTGCGTCGCCAACTCCCGTGGGTCCAGGGGTTGTTGCGGCGTAAGGCTCTGCTTTTCGCCGGCCATGTCGTTCTTGCGCATTTTGCGGAAGTGGCCTTTGAGCAGGTTGCGGTAAATCAAGGCGTCGCGGTTATAGAAAGCCAGCGACAGCCAGCCACCGGGCGCGGTCAACTGGTGCAGCACCGGCAGGATCGCATGGGGTTCGGCCAGCCACTCCAGCACGGCGTGGCACAGCACCAGGTCATAGGGTTCGGTGAGCTGGCCCAGCAGGTCTTGCCAGGGGGCTTGAATGAACGTGGCTGTCTGCCCGGCTTCGGCGAAACGCTGGCGGGCGCCTTCGAGCATCGGCTCGGCGGGTTCGGCCAGGGTTACATCATGGCCGCGCTCGGCCAGCCACAGCGACATATGGCCCAGCCCCGCGCCGATATCCAGTACCCGCAACGGGCGGTCCGGCAGCGCTTCAATCAGGTCGGCCTGCAGCACCGCCAGGCGAATCGCGCCCTTGGCACCGCCATAGATCTTCTCGGCGAAACGGGTGGCCAACTGGTCGAAATGACGGTCGCTCATTTGGCAAACCGCCGTTCGCTGTCGGCCAGCTTGGCCTGTACCACCTGATCCATGTCCAACCCCAATTCACTGCACAACAGCAGCAGGTACAGCACGATGTCACCGACTTCCTGGCCGGCATGGGCGAGTTTGTCGGCGGGCAACTGGCGCGACTGGTCTTCGCTCAACCACTGGAATATCTCCACCAGCTCGGCCATTTCAACGCTGGCAGCCATCGCCAGGTTCTTGGGGCTGTGGAACTGCTTCCAGTCGTTGGTATCGCGGATGCGGTGCAGGCGTTCGGTGAGGTGATCGAGGTTCATGGGGGGCTCCTGAAGGTGTATAGCTTCGGGCGCAAGCCGCGCGAAGGCAAGTGAATCCCTGCGGCCCGTAAACCTCTATGCTAGAAGGGAACTAGCTTGGGCCAATAACGAACAAAGGCTCAGGTTCGGCAGCTACGCCCACCGTCTTATCAGGACACACACATGCAAACAGACTTTTTCGGATGGCTGGGTCTCAAGATCGGCCAGATCATCCACTTTATCGTCGAGTTGTTCAGCGGGCTGTTCAATACCCTGTCCCACGCGGGCGGCGACTTTGTCGACGGGCTGTCCAGATCCTTGGGGATGGACACCTCGATCATCAGCATCCTCATGCTGATTATCGGCTTGATGCTGTTGTACTCGGCGGTGCGCGCGTTTATGCGGGCTTCGATCATCATGGGGATTATCTGGTTGATGCTCGGGCTGTGGGTGCTCAGTTGGGTGGTGCATTAATAAAGGGCCAGCAGGGTAAATCCCTTTAATTTGAGGGACGTTTCCGAGACAATCTTTCGGCCTTGTGCCTGTTGGGATGGGTGGCTAGTCTTCGGCCCTTCACTGCATATCAGTGATCGGGTTTAGTCGCCCGGAATTAGTGAGCGCAAGTTGTCGCCATGCTTCATGGCGGCTGTGCGCAGGGCACCTTCGGGTGCGCCGGGTTCCACTAGCCGGTCGACTAACCTGCGTACAGCCGCCACCCTCGTTTAGTCGCGCGGGTGTCAGCTCCTTACCTTCTAGTGGAGTTACACCATGCATAAGCTCGTCCCCGATCCACCCAGCGACCTCCTCAACGACCGCGCCGCCTTCAATCGCGCCCTCGAACATTACCTGCCATCCCAAGGCTTCCACACCATCAACGAAGACCTGAGCTTCGAAGATTCCCTGCTCTACACCGCCAGCCTGCTCAGCAGCGCCTCGGCGACTGCGCTTGATTGCGGCGAGCTGCTGGAAAGCCCGCAGCGCGCGAAGATCCTGGCGGTTTGGCACTTGCTGGAAATTGCCAAGACCACCGTCGACCGCTCCATCGAATGCCTGCACCCGCGCAAAACCTGACACTACGCGTTCAAAAATGTGGGAGCGGGCTTGCTCGCGAAAGCGGTGGATCAGCCAATACATCCGGCGACTGACACACCGCTTTCGCGAGCAAGCCCGCTCCCACATTGGCCCTGCGGCGCAGCTAATGGACAGTTACACTACCGCTCCCCAAAGGAGCCCGCATGACTTCCCTGCTAACCGACTGGCGCGACCGCCCCACCCACCGCCGCGTGTGGGCCCTCGCCGCGCCGATGATCCTGTCGAACATCTCCGTACCACTGGTAGCGCTGGTGGACAGCATGGTCATCGGCCACCTGCCCCACGCCCACCAACTCGGCGCCGTGGCCGTTGGCGCCAGCCTGTACACCTTCCTCGCCTGGGCCATGGGTTTCCTGCGCATGGGCTCCACCGGCTTTGCCGCCCAGGCCGCCGGGCGCGGTGACGGGGCCGCGCTGCGGCAGATTCTGTTGCAGGGGCTGTTGCTGGCGCTGGGCCTGGCCATAGTGCTCGGCAGCATCGGCATTCCGTTAAGCGGCCTGGTGCTGGACTGGATGCAGCCCTCGCCCGAACTGAACCAGCTGACCCGCGAATTCTTCCACACCCGGCTCTTCGGCCTGCCCGCAGCGCTGGCCAGCTATGCGCTGGTGGGCTGGTTCCTTGGCACCCAGAACGCCCGCGCGCCGCTGGCGATTCTGCTGACCACCAACCTCGTGAACATCGCGCTCAACCTGTGGTTCGTGCTGGGTCTGGATTGGGGTGTGGTCGGCTCGGCCCGCGCCTCGGTGATCGCCGAATGGACCGGCGCCCTCCTCGGCCTGGCCCTCACCCAAAAAGCCCTGCGCGCCTACCCTGGCCATATCGCCTGGGCCGCGCTCAAGCTGTGGCAAAGCTGGCGCCCACTGCTGGCGGTGAACCGCGATATCTTCATCCGCAGCCTGGCCCTGCAATCGGTGTTTTTCATGATCACCGTACAAGGCGCTCGCTTGGGGGATGCCACGGTGGCGGCGAATGCGCTGCTGCTCAATGGTCTGTTGCTGACGGCCCACGCCCTGGACGGACTGGCCCACGCCGTGGAAGCCTTGTGCGGCCACGCCATCGGCGCCCACGACCGCCAGGCCTTGCGCCGCTCGCTGGTGGTGGCCTGTGGTTGGTCGTTGCTGGCGAGTATCGGCTTCGCGATCCTGTTCGCCGTGTTCGGCCACCTGTTTATCGCCATGCAAACCGACATCCCGAGCGTGCGCGAAACCGCCGACATCTACCTGCCCTACCTCGCCGTACTGCCGTTGATCGCCGTGTGGAGCTACCTGCTGGACGGCCTGTTCATCGGCGCCACCCGCGCCCGGGAAATGCGCAACGGCATGCTGCTGACGGTGGTGATTGTGCTGCCCTTCGCCTGGGCCTTGCAGGGCCTTGGCAACCACGGATTGTGGATAACCTTCCTGCTGTTCATGGCCCTGCGCAGCCTGACGCTGTGGGCAATTGCCTGGCGCCTGAACAAGCAGGACCGCTGGCTTACTGGCCCGGCGTGAACGTGATAAAC
The DNA here is from genome assembly GCF_013385565.1 of Pseudomonas sp. E6002. Lineage (NCBI taxonomy): Bacteria > Pseudomonadati > Pseudomonadota > Gammaproteobacteria > Pseudomonadales > Pseudomonadaceae > Pseudomonas > Pseudomonas sp. E6002. The sequence goes on from NZ_JACAPT010000022.1 coordinate 50,231, forward strand.
GCCGTGACCCGGTCCAGCACGGGCGCCAGCCAGCGCAGCGGCCGGGACATCGACGCCACCAATGTGGCGTGGCTGGTCTTGGTGAAGTAGAACTCCTCCACCGGCACACCCGCCGCTCGCAGCTTTTTCGCCAACCCGCCGGTGTTGCGCTTGGGGTTGACCAGGTTGTCGTCCACCGAAGCAATCAACAGGCTGGGGGGTGCGCTTTGGCTCACGTGGTTGATGGGTTGGGAATCGGGCGGCGAGTCCGGGTAGAAGAACACCGGGCGCACATCGCGGTTTTCAATCGGCAGAAAGTCATACGGCCCGGCGAGGCCGATCCATCCCTTGAAGACTGACGGCGACAGGCCAACCCCGGCCAGCCACTGCGGGTCCAGCGCCAGCATTGCGGCGTTGTACGCACCGGAACTGTGGCCCATCACATACAGCTTGCGGGGATCGCCGCCGTATTCGGCACTGTGCTGATACGCCCACGCGACTGCTTGGGCGCCGTCCTGCAAAAACAGTGGGTAGCGCACTTGCGGGTAAAGCCGGTAGTCGGCGATCACCACCACGATGCCGCGCGAGGCCAGGGCTTCGCCGACGAAACCGTAGTCATCCTTGGAGCCGCTGTTCCAGCTGCCGCCATAGAAAAACACCACGACGGGCGCGTCGGGCAAGGCGGTGACGGGGCGGTAGATATCGAGTTTCTGGCGGGGGTCATCGCCGTAGGCGAGGGAGGAGGTTTTGGTGAAGGTGCTGGTGGGGGTGAGTGCGTTGAGCACTTTGATCGGGGAGCAGGCTGCGAGCAGCGTCGCGATGGCCAGGGTGAACACTTGCAGGAGCTTTTTCGACATTATTCAGGCCCTATAAAAACTGCAGGACTTGCGGCGATCCAGTGTGGGAGCGGGCTTGCTCGCGAAGGCGGTGTATCAGTCTGCACATGTATCGACTGACACACCGCCTTCGCGAGCAAGCCCGCTCCCACACTGGATCTCTGTCACATTGAGATCTTTGTCAGCCTGGAAGCGGTGTGCTTAAGAGGACAGGTACGACGAACGCGTCAAACCAAGACGCAACGCATCCAGGAACTGAGTCCGCTCCGCCGCCGTGATCTTCGCGCTGGCGCACTTGTCACGGTAATGAGTCATCAACTCCTCCGGCGACAAGTGCACGTAGCGCAGCATGTCTTCGATGGTGTCGTGGGTCTCGATCCCGGCGCTGTACACCGAACCGTCGTCACGCTGGTAGATGTTCACCGAGTCGGTGTCACCGAACAGGTTGTGCATGTCGCCGAGAATTTCCTGGTAGGCACCCACCAGGAAGATCCCCAGCAGGTAGTCCTCGCCTTCTTTCACAGCGTGCACCGGCAAGCTGGTCTCGATGCTCTGCTCGTCGACGTATTGCTTGATCTTGCCGTCGGAGTCGCAGGTCAAATCCTGCAGCACCGCACGGCGCAGCGGCTCTTCGTCGAGGCGATGCAGCGGCAATATCGGCAGCACCTGGCCGATCGCCCAGGTGTCCGGCAGGCTCTGGAAGACCGAGAAGTTGCAGATGTATTTGTCGGCCAGCTTGTCGTTGAGTTCGTCCAGCACCTGGCGGTGGGAACGCTGGCGGGCTTTCAGCGAGTCGTGCAGGCGGCGGCAGACGGCGAAGTAGCATTGTTCAGCCAGGGCCTTCTCGGCCAGGGTGATCTTGCCGTCGGCGTACTGGGTTGCCACGTCGCTCATGTAGTGAGTGGCGCGCCAGTAGGTTTCGGTGACCATTTCAATGTCGGTCGGGCCCAGCAGGTCCACCAGCCATTGCACGGTTTCCGGCAGGCTTTCCTTGTTTTCGATCAGCGGCACGTCGTCGTTGTGCTTCTCGACGTCGGTGACTTGCACCACCAGCATGGCGTGGTGGGCGGTCAGGGAACGGCCGCTCTCGGAGAAGATGTTCGGGTGCGGCAGGCTCTGCGCGTCGCAGAATTCCTTGAGCATGCCCACGACCACGCCGGCGTAGTCGTCCATGTCGTAGTTGATCGAGCTGGCGTTACGCGAGTGGGTACCGTCGTAGTCCACGCCCAGGCCGCCGCCCACGTCGATGTGGTCTACCGGCAGGCCGAGGTTGCGCAGTTCGCCGTAGTAACGAATGGCTTCCTTGAACCCGTGCTGGTAGTCGGCCAGGTTGGCGATCTGCGAACCCATGTGGAAGTGCAGCAGGCGGATGCCCTGGTCCAGGCCCGCCGCGCGGAAGCGCTCGACCACCGACAACAATTGCGCCGCCGACAGACCGAATTTGGATTTCTCGCCACCGGTGTCTGCCCACTTGCTCGACGCCAGGGACGACAGGCGCACCCGCAGGCCCACCTGTGGCTTGACCTTGAGGTTGGCGGCTTCTTCGATCACCAGGCCGACTTCGGATTCTTTCTCGATCACGATGAACACGTTGTGGCCCAGCTTCTGGCCCATCAGCGCGAGGCGGATGAACTCACGGTCCTTGTAACCGTTGCAGACGATGGTGCCGCCTTTCGGGGCCAGGGCCAGCACGGCCAGCAGCTCGGGCTTGGAGCCGGCTTCCAGGCCAATGGACACGTCCTGGGTGGCGATGATGTTCTCGATCACCGCTTCCTGCTGGTTCACCTTGATCGGGTACAGCGCGGTGTATTTGCTCTGGTATTCCAGGCGCTCGATATTGGAGTCGAACGCGCCGGTCAGCTGGCGCACGCGGTCTTGCAGGATGTCGGGGAAGCGCACCAGCAACGGCAGGGACAGGCCGCTTTTGCGCAGCTCGTCGACTTGCTCGTACAGGTCCACAGGCGTGCTGTTCGGGCCGTTCGGACGGACTTCAACGCGACCGGCATCATTGATCGCGAAATACCCGGCCCCCCAATGGCGAATCCCGTAAACACTGCGGCTGTCCGCAACTGTCCATTGGCTGCCATCGTCTTTGCGTGTGCGTCGTACGGACATCGAAGTCCCCTATAAATGAAGTCGAAGTGCACCGGCCTGATCAGAGGCTGGCGCAGTCTAAAGAATGAAAATGACGATTTGCCTGTGAGAGGGGTAGACCCCACTTGCAGGACAGAGTTTAGACACCGGTCAGGAACAGGCTCTGTGAAAACCATGGGGACGACAGTTCGCGTTCAGCCAGCGGGCTATCGGGGTGGTTTTCACAGAGGCTGCTAGCCGCCGGATTTCTTCGCCTTGTAACCCAGCTTGATCAGCTCGGCCAACAGCAACTCGACGTGGTCGCCCTGGATCTCGATCACGCCGTCTTTCAGGGCGCCACCGGTGCCACAGCGCTTTTTCAGCGTGGTGGCCAGTTCCTTCAAGGCTTCTTCGGCCAGGGGCACACCAGTGATGGTGGTCACTGTCTTGCCGCCACGGCCCTTGCTCTCGCGACGAACGCGGGCAATACCATCGCCTTCGGGAATCAGGGTTGTTTTGCAGGTACAAGCGTCCACGGGCTGGCGACAGTCCGGGCAGTGTCGACCTGCGTCGGTGGAAAATACCAGGCCACCAAGGGCGGCGAAGGATGCGGCTTTTTTGGCCACCGGCAATCCTCTTGGGAGGACAAAGACTGATCGATGGGGTCATCGACCGCGAAGCCCCACTCAGGCAGGGGCAGCGCTACTGAACCGCGAGAGCGGTTCAGCCTGAAAAGTCGCGCAGTGTAACGGCAAAAAGGCCCCTTGCTAAGAGCCAAATCGCGCCAATTTATGCAACTTTAGCGACGCAGGGCCAAATAACGACGCAACCCTTCCTGGGCATCCGGGCAATAGGGCTTTTGCTCGGCCTCCTGAAGCACCGTCGCCAGGGGCAGAAAGCGCGCCTCCATGACTTCTTCCGGCTGGATTCGCAGCGGCCCGTCCCACACGGCCGAGAACGAGGTGCACCAGAGCCGGCTGTCGCCGTCTTCGAAGTAGAAGTGATCGTGGGCGGTCAGTTCGACGCCGCTGACACCCAGCTCCTCTTCCAGCTCACGGGCCGCCGATTCGGCATAGGACTCGTGGGCCGCCACCATTCCGCCCGCCGCCGTGTCCCAGAAACCCGGGTACATGGCTTTGCTCAGGGTGCGCCGGTGCACACACAGCTCACCGGCCGAGTTGAACAGGAAAATAAAGGTGCAGCGCCCGATCAGCCCGCGCCGGCGCAGATCGGAACGTACGAGGCTGCCGAGCAGGTTGTCCTGCTCGTCGACCCAGGCAATCAGTTCGGCGTCGGAGGCGGCGCGGTGCGCTGCCTCCCTGGTGGAAGCGTCCATCATCAACCCTGGTTCAGGAGCTGACGCAGGTCGATCACTGCAGCGTTGGCCCGGGAAATATAGTTGGCCATGACCAGCGAATGGTTGGCCAGGATGCCAAAGCCACTGCCGTTGAGAATCATCGGGCTCCATACCGGCTCTTGCGAAGCTTCCAGCTCACGAATGATCTGGCGCACGCTGACGGTGGCGTTCTTCTTGGCCAGCACGTCGGCGAAGTCGACTTCGATGGCGCGCAGCAGGTGGGACAAGGCCCAGGCCTGGCCGCGGGCTTCGTAGAACACGTTGTCGATCTGCATCCACGGGGTTTCCACCACTTCTTCGTCGACCTGCGGCACTTCACCCGGCGCCAGCGCTTCGGTTTTCAGCGCGGTGTTGAGCTTGACCCGGCCCACACTGGCCGACAGCCGTTGCGACAGCGAGCCCAGACGGGTCGCCACATCACCCAGCCAGTTGTTGAGGTTGTCGGCACGTGCATAGAACAGAGCGCCTTTTTGATTCGGGTCGGACAAGCGCGCTTCGTAGCGGCTCAGGGAATTGATGCCTTCCTGGTATTCCGACTCGCTGGACGGCAGCACCCAGCTCTTGTTGTCGAAGTTGAAGCGCGGTTCGGCCTTGGCCAGGTCTGCGTCTTCCGCCGACTGCGACTGGGAGCGGGCGAAGTCCTTGCGCAGGGCACGGGTCAGGTCACGCACCTGCACCAGTACGCCGTACTCCCAGCTCGGCATGTTGTCCATCCACAGGCCCGGCGGGAAACGGTCGTTGGAAATGTAGCCACCCGGCTTGTTCAGCAGGGTGCCCACCACCGTCTTGAGGGTTTCGACGGTGGTAAAGCCCACCACCATCTGCTTGCCATCCTTCTCGGCGGCAATTTGCGCATTCTGCTGGACCGGGAACAACGCAGGCTCTTCGCTCCAGTACCAACCCAGGGCACCGGTGACCAACAGGTACAACGCAACCAGCGAGAGCAACGCACGGCTCATCAGCAGGTTACGGAAATAGCTGCGGGGGGCCGACTTGGTTTCAGGGGCCGGGCCCTTTGCACTGCCTGCGCGGTTTTTCCAGTCCAGCATGGCGATATCCTTTCAATCACTTGAGTTCAATAGCTACGACCACAACCCTGCCCCATCGTGCCGAGCAGTGCGGCGCTTTTAGCCAGGGTGGCGCGAGTACGCGGTTCGACTATAAAGGATGCACGCTGTTTACGCCCGCGCGACTGCATGGTCGATAAATGAATCTCTGCGACCTTGCAGTTAATTGACGTATGACACTCGTGCAACGGAAAAGAGGTGCTAGCATAGAGCCATCAGTTCGACCTCAGCATGCAGCCTAACTAGTAGTCAGGATATGACCGAGCCAGAAGACCCCAGCCGTGAGCGTCTCAAGCACCATTTTGCCCAGCGGGTAATTCATCAGGCACGTCAAATTCTTGAGATCTGGCAGCGCCTGCAACGCAGCGAATGGTCGACCACTGACCTGTCAGAGCTCAGTGAGGCCAACCTGCGCCTGCTGCGCTTTGCCGAACGCTTTGAGCAGCCGGAACACGGCCAGTTGGCGCACCAGATCGGCGCATCACTCAAGGCGGTGGATGACAACCGCGGCCGCCTGAGCAGCCACCTGATCACCGAACTCAACCGTTTGATGCAGCGCCTGTCGCGCACCGGGCTGCGCCAGGGCGACCAGCTGGAACAAACCCTGCTGCCGCCGATGCGCAAGCCGATCTACGTGATGCTGGCCGATCACGACCGCGCCGACCGCCTGGCCAAGCAGCTGGAATTTTTCGGCTTGAGCGCCCAGTCCCTCGACAGCGTGGCGGCGTTTCGCTCATCCATGGCCGAGCGCTTGCCGGCGGCCATTGTGATGGATGTGGATTTTTGCGGCGCCGGCCTCGGCCTGAAGCTCGCCGCCGAAGCTCAGGAAGGCCTGGAGCAAAAGCTGCCACTGCTGTTTTTCAGCCTGCACGAAACCGACACCCCCACCCGCCTGGCCGCCGTGCGCGCCGGCGGCCAGGAGTTCCTCACCGGCACCCTGGAGGCGTCGAGCCTGCTGGAAAAAATCGAAGTGCTGACCTGCGTCGCCCAGTACGAACCTTATAAAGTGCTGATCATCGACGACTCGCGGGCCCAGGCGATGCACACCGAGCGCCTGCTCAACAGCGCCGGCATCGTCACCCGCACATTGATCGAACCGATCCAGGCCATGGCCGAGCTGGCGGACTTCCAGCCCGACCTGATCATCCTCGACATGTATATGCCGGCCTGCACCGGTACCGAGCTGGCCAAGGTGATCCGTCACAATGACCGCTACGTCAGCGTGCCGATCATCTATCTCTCGGCCGAAGACGACCTGGACAAGCAACTGGACGCCATGAGCGAAGGCGGCGACGACTTCCTCACCAAGCCGATCAAGCCCCGGCACCTGATCACCACCGTACGCAACCGCGCCGCGCGGGCACGCAACCTCAAGGCGCGGATGGTACGCGACAGCCTCACCGGGCTGTACAACCACACCCACATCCTGCAACTGCTCGAAGACTGCAGCTTCCGCGCGCGCCGCGAGAGCAAGCCGCTGAGTTTTGCGATGCTCGACATCGACCACTTCAAGCGGGTCAACGACAGCCACGGCCACCCCATGGGCGACCGGGTGATCAAGAGCCTCGCGCTGTTTCTCAAGCAGCGCCTGCGCAAGACCGACTATATAGGCCGTTACGGCGGCGAAGAATTTGCCATCGTGATGCCCGACACCGACCTCGACAGGGCTTGCCAAGTACTTGACGAGATTCGCGGGCGCTTCGCCGAGATTCACTATCCCGCCCAGCCCCAGGATTTGTGGTGCACGTTCAGTGCCGGCGTGGTGGAGCTCTGCGACGGCTCCGACAGCCTGATGATGGCGGCCCAGGCCGACGAGGCGCTGTACCGCGCCAAGGATGCCGGGCGTAACCGGGTGATGTCGGCGCGCGCATCAAAGCAAAGTGCCACCTTTTCACCGGAATCCACCGAATCCGTCATAACTCTGTAATGGAAACGCAATAACTTCAGGCACTTACTTCTGCTGTCGGTTGAAACCACGCATGCGCCTGAAGCTGCTGACGAATCTGAACACCCTCCTTCTGGTCGCCGTTTGCCTGGCCCTGGGCGCTACGCTCTGGTGGTCGCAACGTGCCCTGGAACGGCCTTACCTGCTGATGGAGCGCTACCTTGGCCTGTCGCAGACGTTCCAGAACCAGGCCGCGCGCAATATCGACGATTACCTCGCCAGCGGCGACGCCCTGCGCCTGAGCAGCGCCAGCCAGAGTCTGGAAAACCTGTTGCAGCAGCTGGATGAGTTACCCGCAGAGCTGGCGCAAAACCTGCGCCCCAGCCTTGCCGACCTGGACACCTTCAGCAAGACCGACCTGCTGGCCGCCGGTAAGCTGGCCGGCGACCCGCAAGCCCTGTTGCTGCAAGCCGAACGCGAACTCGGTGCCAACCTGGAGCAATTGAACCAGTACGCCAGCGGCGTCAGTACGCCCGAGGCGGCGCGCTATCTGCCGCCGTTGCTCGCTGCGTCCCAGCACCTGGCGAAACTCTCCCTGGCCCGGGACAAGCTGGTGAGCAGCGGGCGCAGCGAACTGGCTGACGATGTGGAGCGCGAAGTCAGTAATATCCGCAGCCAGGCTGACGTGCTGGGGCAGCTGCCATTACTGGGGGTGACCGCCAGCAGCGAGTCCAGTACCGACGATTTCTCGGCCATGATGGGCCTGGAAAACACTGAAAAAACCGTGGCCCAGGACACCGGCGTCGACCTCAAGCGCGAACTCAACAGCCTGCTGACCCGCTACCCCGCCGAGCTGAAACGCACCCGCGAGCAAATCCAGCAACGCACCGAACTGGCCACCGCCACCCACCTGAAAATCAACGCCGTGCAGCAAGCCATCGCCGGGCTGGAGCCTGTGGTGCGCGCCCAGCACGCGCAGATCCAGGGCGAAGTGCGGCTGATGCAAGGCGTGATGATCGGCCTGATTCTGCTGATCGCCCTCTTGATCGACACCTTGCAGCGGCGCCTGGCGCGGGTGCTGACCAACCTGGCGCCGGCCTTGTCCACCTGGGCCGAAGGTGACTTCAGCCAACACATTGCCCTGGGCAAGACCAACCGCGAACTGCACGATATCGAAGAGTCCCTGAACCGCCTGCGCGCCTACCTGGTGGACCTGGTGGGCACCATCAGAGGCAACGCCGAGCAAGTGGCCGGCAGCAGCAGCGCGCTGGCGGAGTTGAGCAGCGGCATGCACGACGGGGCCGAGCGCCAGGCCGGTGATACCGCGCAGATTCGCGATTCCCTGGGCGAACTGGAAGCGACTATCCAGCAGGTCGCCGGCGACGCCAGCCAGGCTGCCGAGGCCAGCCGCAGCGCAGGCCAGGCCGTCGAGCAGGGCCAACGGGTGATCGGCCTGAGCCTGACCGGGTTGCACGCATTGGTCGGCGAAGTGCAGATAAATGCGCAGATGATCGAGAAACTCGCCGAAGAGTCCGCGACCATCGGCGGCGTACTCACGGTGATTCGCTCGATTGCCGACCAGACCAACCTGCTGGCGCTGAACGCCGCCATCGAAGCCGCCCGGGCCGGTGAAGCCGGGCGCGGGTTCGCCGTGGTGGCCGATGAGGTGCGCACCCTGGCCCAGCGCACCGCTGGCGCCACCGCCGAAATCCAGCACCTGATCGTCGGCTTGCAAACCGCCGCCCGGCAATCGGTGGAAGGCATGCGTGCCCAGGTCGAACACGCCGAGGCCACTGCCGAACAAGCCCAGGCGGCTGACGGCGCGCTGGATGAAATCGTCGGGGCGATCCAGACCATTTCCGACACCGCCGTGCGGATCGCCGATGTGACGGCCCAGCAAAGTGGCGCCGTGAGTGAAATCCGCGATAACAGCGAGCGGATTCACCAGCTGGGCGAGGACAACTTGCTGCGAATTGGCCAGGGACGCCGCCAGGGCGAGCACTTATTGGTACTAGGCGGGCAACTCAACACCGCCGTGCAGGCATTCCGCGTCTGACCGGCTCTCCCGTCTTGTGAAGATCAAAATGTGGGAGCGGGCTTGCTCGCGAAGGCGGCGCACCCGTCAACGCATGTGGCGGCTGAACCACCGCCATCGCAGGCAAGCCAGCTCCCACACTGACCGGATTCAGCCTTGCGGTCACATATTTTGCGCAATCCTCGCTAATCGTGCTGCCTACTGCATAGAACTGGACAGTCACAAAGGCTTTGCGGCATAGTCGCCGGGTTCTACCGTGCCCACATCAATAACAAGGAACAGCCGATGGCGACCTTACTGGTTCTTCACGGACCCAACCTGAACCTGCTCGGCACCCGCGAACCGGGCGTCTACGGGGCAGTGACCCTCGAACAGATCAACCTCGATCTGGAACGACGGGCACGTGATGCCGGCCACCATCTGCTCTACCTGCAAAGCAATGCCGAGTACGAACTGATTGATCGTATCCATGCCGCGCGCAGCGAAGGCGTGGACTTTATTCTGATCAATCCCGCCGCTTTTACGCACACAAGCGTTGCATTACGTGACGCGCTGCTGGCGGTGAGCATCCCATTCATCGAAGTGCATTTATCGAACGTGCACAAACGCGAACCTTTCCGCCATCACTCTTACTTCTCCGACGTTGCGGTAGGAGTGATCTGCGGCCTTGGCGCCAGCGGTTACCGACTGGCCCTGGAGGCCGCCCTGGAACAGCTTGAAGACACGGCCAAGCGCCCCTGACCGACCCTTTGGGAGTTGATGATTCATGGATATCCGTAAAGTTAAGAAATTGATCGAACTGCTGGAAGAATCCGGTATCGACGAGCTGGAGATCAAGGAAGGCGAGGAGTCCGTACGGATCAGCCGTCACAGCAAGACCCCGGCCCAACAGTTCTACGCACCACAGATGCAAGCGCCGGCTCCGGCCGCTGCACCCGTGGCGGCTGCTCCGGTCGCGGCGGCTGCCGAAGCCCCTGCGGCTCCAAAACTGAACGGTTTCGTGGTCAAGTCGCCAATGGTCGGTACCTTCTACCGCACCCCGGCACCGACCTCGCCAGCCTTCGTTGAAGTCGGCGCAACCGTGAAAGTGGGCGACACCATCTGCATCGTTGAAGCGATGAAGATGATGAACCACATCACGGCTGAAAAAGCCGGCGTCATCGAATCCATCCTGGTAGAAAACGGTCAGCCGGTTGAGTACGACCAGCCGCTGTTCACCATCGTTTGAACCGCGGAGCGCCTTCGATGTTGAAACCTGCGAAGAAACTGCAAAAAGTCCTGATCGCCAACCGCGGCGAGATCGCGCTGCGTATCCTGCGCGCCTGTAAGGAAGAGGGCATCAAGACCGTCGCTGTTTACTCGACGGCCGATACCGAATTGATGCACGTGAAACTGGCGGACGAAAGCATCTGCATCGGCCCGCCACTGGCCACGAACTCGTACCTGAAAGTCTCGAACATCATCGCCGCCGCTGAAGTGACCGGCGCTGATGGCATCCACCCCGGCTACGGCTTCCTCGCGGAAAACGCCGATTTCGCCGAACAGGTGGAGAAATCCGGGTTTGCCTTCATCGGCCCGAAAGCCGAAACCATTCGCCTGATGGGCGACAAGGTATCGGCCAAGGACGCCATGATCGCGGCCGGCGTACCTACCGTTCCAGGTTCCGACGGCCCGCTGCCTGAAGACGAGGCAACCGCCCTGCGCATTGGTCGCGAAGTCGGTTACCCGGTGATCATCAAGGCCGCCGGTGGTGGTGGTGGTCGCGGCATGCGCGTGGTGCACAAGGAAGAAGAACTGATCGAAGCCGCCAAGCAGACTCGCTCGGAAGCTGCCGCCTGGTTCGGCAACCCGATGGTCTACCTGGAAAAGTACCTGACCAACCCACGTCACGTGGAAGTGCAGGTACTGTCCGACGGCCAGGGCCACGCCATCCATCTGGGCGACCGCGATTGCTCGCTGCAACGCCGTCACCAGAAGGTACTGGAAGAAGCGCCGGCACCGGGCCTGGACGAAACAGCTCGCCAGGAAGTACTGGCTCGCTGCGTCAAGGCGTGCATCGACATCAACTACCGTGGCGCGGGCACTTTCGAGTTCCTGTACGAAAACGGCCGTTTCTACTTCATCGAGATGAACACTCGTGTGCAGGTAGAGCATCCGGTTTCGGAGATGGTCACCGGTATCGACATCGTCAAGGAGATGCTGAGCATCGCCGCTGGCAACAAGCTGTCGTTTACCCAGGATGATGTGAAGATCCACGGCCACTCCCTGGAGTGCCGGATCAACGCCGAAGACCCGAAAACCTTTATCCCAAGCCCTGGCCTGGTCAAGCATTTCCACGCGCCCGGCGGCAACGGCGTACGTGTGGATTCGCACCTGTACAGCGGCTACAAGGTTCCGTCCAACTACGACTCGCTGATCGGCAAGCTGATCACCTGGGGCGCCACCCGCGACGAGGCCATGGCCCGTATGCGTAATGCCCTGGACGAAATTGTGGTAGACGGCATCAAGACCAACATCCCGCTGCATCGGGACCTGGTTCGCGATGAAGGCTTCTGCGAAGGTGGTGTGAACATTCACTACCTGGAACACAAGCTGGCTAATCAGTAAGCGAAGTGCTCCACCCAACAAAGCCGCCTTCGGGCGGTTTTGTTGTTTCTGCCCACCCGATTTTTCTGGATGGATACATTCCCCTTGTGGGAGCGGGCTTGCTCGCGAATGCGGTGTGCCAGTCAACACATCCATTACTGACACACCGCATTCGCGAGCAAGCCCGCTCCCACATTTTGTTCTGTGTACACCAGCAGTACAGTCGTCTTCTGCTGTTCGCTCGCGTAAACTTGCGCGTCTTTCGCAGCCCTACCCCGCTGCACACTCATTTTTTCAAAGGTGCCCGCCATGCCTTGGCTGCAAGTCCGTCTCGCCATCAGCCCAGAACAAGCCGAAACCTACGAAGACGCGTTCCTCGAAGTGGGCGCCGTGTCGGTGACCTTCATGGACGCCGAAGACCAGCCGATCTTCGAACCCGAGCTCAACACCACCCCGCTGTGGTCCCACACCCATCTGCTGGCCCTGTTCGAAGACGGCACCGATGCCGCCAGCGTCCTGGCCCACATGGAACTGCTCACCGGCGGCCCGCTGCCGGAGCATCACAGCGAAATCATCGAAGACCAGGACTGGGAACGCAGCTGGATGGACAACTTCCAGCCAATGCGTTTTGGCCAGCGCCTGTGGATCGTGCCGAGCTGGCACGCCGCCCCCGAGCCTGACGCCGTGAACCTGCTGCTGGACCCGGGCCTGGCGTTCGGCACCGGCACCCACCCCACCACCGCGCTGTGCCTGGAATGGCTCGATGGCCAGGACCTGAAAGACTGCAACGTGCTGGACTTCGGCTGTGGCTCGGGGATCCTGGCGATCGCTGCCCTGCTGCTGGGCGCCAAGGAAGCGGTCGGTACCGATATCGACGTGCAAGCCCTGGAAGCCTCCCGCGATAACGCCGGGCGCAATAACATCGCTGAAGAGAAATTCCCGCTGTACCTGCCGGAGCAATTGCCCCAGGTGCAAGCCGACGTGCTGGTGGCCAATATCCTTGCCGGGCCGCTGGTTTCCCTGGCGCCGCAGCTGTCGAGCCTGGTCAAGCCGGGCGGCCGCCTGGCGCTGTCGGGCATCCTCGCCGAACAGGGCGAAGATGTTGCCGCCGCCTACGCCCAGGATTTTGAGCTGGATCCGATCGCCAACCGCGATGGCTGGGTACGCATCAGTGGTCGTCGGCGCTAGAATGAGCGCCTGCATGAATCGGATGGCCGCATGACCGACAGTTTCGTCACCCAGTGCCCACACTGCCAAGCACGCTTTCGCGTCAACCACGCTCAATTGAGCGTGGCCCGTGGCGTGGTGCGCTGTGGGTCGTGCCTGCAAGTGTTCAATGCCGCTCGCCAACTGCTGGAGCAGCGCGCCAATGCGCCCGCGCCCCAGGCACCACCTGCGGCAGAGCCGCCGGCAGCCGTAGAACCGCCACCCCAAGCGCCGCGAGCCATCAGCCAGAAGCAATGGACCGCCGAAGAGCTGGACCTGGATAACCTGGACCTCGACGTAGAACTGGCCAAGCTGGAACGCCGCGAGATCCAGCACACCCAACCCGTGGGTGCCGACCGTCGCCAGCCCGGCGCCGATCGTCGGCAAAAGGAAGATGCCCTCAGCGCCAGCCGTGATACGGCCAAGGCCGAGGAAGAGCAATGGGCCTCCAGCCTGTTCAGCGAACCCCGGGATGAACGGGCCCAAGCCCCGCAAACGGTCGACGAGGAACCGCAACCGGCCAAGGCAAGCCCAGGCAAACCCAAGCGCACCGAACCGTCGATGTCGTTTGAAGCGGTCGAGCCGGACGACGAACCACCGCTGCACACAAGCCCCACCGATGACGAACTCGACCCACCGGTAACCGCCGTAGCGGACGAGCCGGAACCCGAACAACCGGAACGCCCGCAGCCCAAACGCAAGCGCCCTCGCCCCGAGGCTGGCGCCCACGACGACCTGCTTTCGGACCTGGAAGACGACCCGCTGCACCTGTATTCCCAGAAGCGTTCCTCCGGCTGGGGCCGCCGCCTGTTCTGGGGCTTGCTGGTGCTGCTGGCCGCCGCCGGCCTGGCGGGACAATACGTCGCCTACCAATTCGACGACCTGGCACGCCAGGACGCCTACCGCCCATGGTTCCAGGAACTGTGCCCGAAACTGGGCTGCACCGTGCCATCCCGGGTCGATATCGCCCACATCAAGAGCAGCAACCTGGTGGTGCGCAGCCACCCGGAGTTTGCCGGTGCCCTGGTGGTGGACGCGATCATCTATAACCGCGCGACATTCTCCCAACCGTTCCCGCTGCTGGAGCTACGCTTTGCCGACATGAACGGGAATATGATCGCCAGTCGTCGCTTCAAACCCGCCGAATACCTCAGCGGCGAGTTGGCAGGCGTGACCGAGATGCCCTCCCAGACGCCGATCCACATTGCCCTGGACATCCTCGACCCGGGCAACAAAGCGGTGAATTACAGCCTGAGCTTCCACTCCCCCGAGTGAAACGGCTGCCTGGCCGGTGCTTGACGGCAGATTATTGACTGCATCGCCTTTGACCAAACCTGCGGCGATAAGAAAATAACTGCTCAGATTTTATCCAATTCAGCCTTTATCCAGTCATCGAGAGCGGGTATCATGCCAACCCTTTTTCGAACTCTAATGATCCGGCCCCACAACAGGGAAGTCCTATGTCGGCGGTACGCATCGGCCCATACACATTGCACAACGGCTTGATCCTCGCCCCGATGGCGGGCGTCACCGACCAGCCCTTTCGTCAGCTTTGCAAGCGTTTGGGCGCAGGGCTTGTAGTCTCGGAAATGGTCACCAGCGACATGAGCCTGTGGAACACCCGCAAATCGCGGATGCGCATGATCCACGAAGGTGATCCCGAGCCCCGCTCGGTACAGATCGCCGGCGGTGATGCGCAGATGCTGGCGGATGCGGCCCGGGCCAACGTGGAGTTGGGGGCGCAGATTATTGATATCAACATGGGTTGCCCGGCCAAGAAGGTCTGCAACAAGGCCGCAGGTTCTGCCCTGTTGAAGGATGAGCAGTTGGTGAGCGAGATCCTGCATGCCGTTGTCGCTGCAGTGGATGTGCCGGTCACCCTGAAGATCCGCACCGGTTGGGACCGGGACAACAAGAATGGCCTGACGGTGGCGAAGATCGCCGAGCAGGCGGGCATTACAGCGCTGGCGGTGCATGGCCGCACCCGCGCCGACCTTTACACCGGTGAAGCCGAGTACGACACCATTGCCGCGATCAAGCAGGCGGTGTCGATTCCCGTCTTTGCCAACGGCGACATCGACTCAGCCGAGAAAGCCCGGCGCGTGCTGCACGCGACCGGCGCCGATGGCCTGTTGATTGGCCGGGCTGCCCAGGGGCGGCCGTGGATTTTTCGTGAGATCGAGCATTTTCTGCGTACCGGCGAAACCTTGCCGGCACCGGAGCTGATCGAGGTGGAACGTATTCTGCTAGAGCATCTGGCCGCCCTGCACGCCTTCTACGGAGACGTGATGGGAGTACGCATTGCTCGCAAGCATGTGGGCTGGTATCTCGCAACCTTGCCGGGCGCCAGGGAGTTTCGCGCCCACTTCAATCGTTTGGATGATACGGAAGCACAGTGCGCCAACGTTCGTGAGTTCTTCTCCGAGCGTTACAAGAGCCTGGTGACAGGGGACGGAGAAGGGGTGGCCGCATGACGATGATGACCGAGACTTTAGTGAGTGGAACAACACCCGTGAGCGACAACGTCAATTTGAAACAGCACCTCAACACGCCGAGCGAAGAAGGCCAGACCCTTCGCGGGAGTGTCGAGAAGGCGCTGCACAATTATTTCGCCCACCTTGAGGGCGCTGCCGTCACGGACGTGTACAACCTGGTGCTCTCCGAAGTCGAAGCGCCGTTGCTCGAAAGCGTGATGAACTACGTCAAGGGCAACCAGACCAAGGCCAGTGAGCTGCTCGGTCTGAACCGTGGCACGCTGCGCAAGAAACTCAAGCAGTACGATTTGCTGTAAGCATTCAATCAAACCAGAAAGGCGCCCGCGTAAAAACGGACGCCTTTTTTGCTGACTCCTTTGCTTTTGATGGAAATTGAAATGACCGACCAGACTACCCGCCTGCCGATCCGCCGTGCCTTGATCAGTGTCTCCGACAAGACCGGGATCCTCGAATTTGCCCGGGAGCTGGAAGCCCTGGGCGTGGAGATTCTCTCCACCGGCGGGACCTTCAAACTGCTGCAGGACAACGGCGTGGCCGCAGTGGAAGTGGCGGACTACACCGGTTTCGCAGAAATGATGGACGGTCGGGTCAAGACCCTGCACCCGAAAATCCACGGCGGGATCCTCGGTCGTCGCGGTATCGACGACGCCATCATGAGCGAGCACGGCATCAAGCCGATCGACCTGGTGGCCGTTAACCTGTACCCGTTCGAAGCCACCATCAACAAGCCAGGCTGCGACCTGCCGACCGCCATCGAAAACATCGATATCGGCGGCCCGACCATGGTTCGCTCGGCAGCCAAGAACCACAAAGACGTGGCCATCGTGGTGAACGCCAGCGACTACGCCAACGTACTGGAAAGCCTGAAAGCCGGCGGCCTGACCTACGCCCAGCGCTTCGACCTGATGCTCAAGGCCTTCGAACACACCGCTGCCTACGACGGCATGATCGCCAACTACATGGGCACCGTGAACCAGGCCGCTGAAACCCTCAGCACAGAAGGTCGCAGCCAGTTCCCGCGCACCTTCAACAGCCAGTTCATCAAGGCCCAGGAAATGCGCTACGGCGAGAACCCGCACCAGAGCGCGGCGTTCTACGTTGAGGCCAAGCCTGCTGAAGTCGGCATCGCCACCGCGACCCAACTGCAAGGCAAAGAGCTGTCGTACAACAACGTGGCCGACACCGACGCCGCGCTGGAATGTGTGAAGAGCTTCGTCAAGCCAGCCTGCGTGATCGTCAAGCACGCCAACCCGTGCGGCGTGGCCGTGAGCCCGGACGCTGAAGGCGGTATCCGCCAGGCCTACGAACTGGCCTACGCCACCGACACCGAGTCGGCCTTCGGCGGCATCATCGCCTTCAACCGTGAGCTGGACGCCGAGACCGCCAAGGCGATCGTCGAGCGTCAGTTCGTTGAAGTGATCATCGCGCCATCCGTCAGTGAAGAGGCTCGCGCCATCGTTGCCGCCAAGGCCAATGTGCGCCTGCTGGCGTGCGGCGAGTGGTCGGCCGAGCGTGCCGCTGCCTGGGACTACAAGCGCGTCAACGGCGGCTTGCTGGTACAGAGCCGCGACATCGGCATGATCGGCAGCGCCGATCTGAAAGTGGTGACCAAGCGCGCCCCGACCGAACAGGAAATCAACGACCTGATCTTCGCCTGGAAAGTCGCCAAGTACGTTAAATCCAACGCCATCGTCTACGCCAAGAACCGCCAGACCATCGGTGTCGGCGCGGGCCAGATGAGCCGCGTGAATTCGGCACGCATCGCTGCGATCAAGGCAGAACATGCCGGCCTGCAGGTCGCCGGTTCGGTGATGGCGTCCGACGCATTCTTCCCGTTCCGTGATGGCCTGGACAACGCCGCGAAAGCCGGTGTTACCGCCGTGATCCAACCGGGCGGCTCGATGCGTGACGCAGAAGTGATTGCAGCGGCTGATGAAGCCGGCATTGCCATGGTCTTCACCGGCATGCGCCACTTCCGTCACTGAGCCAACTCGATCGAAATGTGGGAGCTGGTTTTGTGGCGAGGGAGCTTGCTCCCGCTGGGGTGCGAAGCGCCCCCAAAAGCGGGCTCCAGCTGCGCTGTCGAACGGGAGCAAGCTCCCTCGCCACAAGTGTCCGGCTCCACATTAAAGCGCTCGTGCAGCGCCTACAGAATTTGAGGTTTTTGAAATGAATGTTTTGATCATTGGCAGCGGTGGCCGTGAACACGCCCTGGCCTGGAAAGTTGCCCAGGACCCACGTGTCCAGAAAGTTTTCGTCGCCCCCGGCAACGCCGGTACCGCCATTGAAGCCAAGTGCGAAAACGTCGCCATCGACGTGTTGGCCCTTGAGCAACTGGCGGACTTTGCCGAGAAAAACGTTTCCCTGACCATCGTCGGCCCGGAAGTGCCCTTGGTAGCTGGCGTTGTGGACCTGTTCCGCAGCCGCGGCCTGGACTGCTTCGGCCCAACCGCCGGCGCTGCCCAGCTGGAAGGCTCGAAAGCCTTCACCAAGGATTTCCTGGCGCGCCACAAGATCCCGACCGCCGACTACCAGAACTTCACCGAGATCGAGCCGGCCCTGGCCTACCTGCGTGAAGTCGGTGCACCGATCGTGATCAAGGCCGACGGCCTGGCCGCCGGTAAAGGCGTGATCGTCGCGATGACCCTGGCTGAAGCCGAAGACGCCGTGCGCGACATGCTCGCCGGCAATGCTTTCGGTGAAGCCGGTTCGCGCGTAGTGATCGAAGAGTTCCTCGACGGCGAAGAAGCCAGCTTCATCGTAATGGTCGACGGCAAGAACGTCTTGCCGATGGCCACCAGCCAGGACCACAAACGCGTGGGTGACGGCGACAGCGGCCCGAACACCGGCGGCATGGGTGCCTACTCCCCGGCGCCAGTGGTAACCGCCGAAGTGCACAAGCGCGTGATGGACCTGGTGATCTGGCCAACCGTGCGCGGCATGGCCGACGAAGGCAATGTGTACACCGGTTTCCTGTACGCCGGCTTGATGATCGACAAGGCCGGTAACCCGAAAGTCATCGAGTTCAACTGCCGCTTCGGCGACCCGGAAACCCAACCGGTGATGCTGCGCCTGCAATCGAGCCTGGTGCTGTTGGTTGAAGCTGCGCTGGCCCAGGCCCTGGACAAGGTCGAAGCCCAGTGGGACCCGCGCCCGAGCGTCGGCATCGTGCTGGCCGCCGGCGGCTACCCGGCCGACTACGCCAAGGGCGATGTGATTGAAGGTCTGGACGCGGCTGCTACGCTGGAAGGCAAGGTGTTCCACGCGGGCACCGCGCTCAAGGATGGCAAGGTCGTCACCGCCGGTGGTCGCGTACTGTGCGCAACCGCCATGGGCAGCAGCGTAGATGCCGCCCAGCAACAGGCTTACAAGCTGGCGGCGAAGATCGACTGGAAAGGCTGCTTCTACCGCACCGACATTGGCTACCGCGCCATTGCCCGTGAGCGTGGCGAAAGTCAGTAAACAGCTATCCGTTCGGTTAGGCAGGGGCCTCTGGCCCTTGCCCTACGCTTGTGGCCCCGCGCATAGTTATACCCATGCATCAACCTACGAAGGGATTTCGCCGTGCGCTGGCTCAGGATCGCCATAGGTTTCACTGTCAGTCTGCTGACCTTGCTCTGCTTGCTCCCGGCCCAGGCCGCCGCACAAGGCAGTGGCTGGGCAGTATTGCTTGATGAACAGGCCGATCTGCAACTGAGCGACATCCGCTCGCCCCGCTACATCAATCAATTCAGCCCCATCGAACTGGACCGGATTACCGCCGCGCAACCGGACGGTGCGTTGTGGGTACGCTTCAGGCTGCAACCCGGCAAACACGAGCAAGTGCTGCGGGTATTCGCCCCTGACCTGTCACACCTGAACCTGTATGTACTCGACGGCGACACCCTGGTGGAGCAGGAAGCTACCGGCACCCGCCAGCCCCAGGCCGAGCGCCCGCTGCCCAGCAGCGACTTCATGCTGCCGATGCCGCAAAGCCAGAAGCCGCTGGACGTGTACCTGCGCATGGTCTCGGAACACGAGCTGCGCCCCTACATCACCCTTGAGCCGGCCGTGCTGGCTGCGGCCAACCAGAACCAGACGCTGATCTACGGGCTGCTGTTCGGTTGCCTGGTGATGCTGATCCTGCACAACCTCACCCGCTACGCCTACCATCGCTCCCGCAGCAGCCTGTGGCTCGCCGCCTGCGAATTGCTGTTGCTGCTCAGCCTTGCGCTGCTGCTCAACGTGCTGGGCCCGTGGCTGCCGAACTGGCACGCGGTACAAACCCCCGGCGCCTACCTCGCCCTGCTGCTGACCGCGCCGTGCGGGCTGATGTTTGCCTACCGCTTCTTTGCGCCACTGGGCCCGCATCCGCTGAACAAGCTGTTGATGGCCGACATCCTGCTGATCGTCCTGACCGGCCTGTTGCTGCTGTTCGTCAACACCTTGCCCCTGAACATCATCACCTACGCCCTGGTGGCGCTGGCCGGCCTGAGCATGTTGTTCGTCTCGGCCTATCACTGGCAAAAGGGCTACCGCCCGGCGCGCCTGTTCATGCTGGCGATGGTGATCTTCAACATCGGCACGCTGATTATTCTCCCGGCCTTGCTGGGCCTGACGCTGGTGCCGCCACAAGGCTTGATCATCACCCTGCTCGGCTTTATCTGCCTCAGTGGCCTGTTGATGAGCCTGGCCCTGGGCGAACGCCAGCGCGCCATCACCGAAGACAACTTCAGCCTCAGCCGCGACCTGGCGGCCAGCAACGCCGAAATCGCCGCCAAGGCCGAATTCCTGGCGAAGATCAGCCACGAAATTCGCACCCCCATGAACGGCGTGCTGGGCATGACCGAACTGCTGCTGGGCACCCCGCTTTCAGTCAAGCAACGCGACTACGTGCAAACCATCCACAGCGCCGGCAACGAACTGCTCACCCTGATCAACGAGATTCTCGACATCTCCAAGCTGGAATCCGGGCAGATCGAATTGGACGATGTGCAGTTCGACCTCAACGCGCTGATCGAAGACTGCCTGAGTATTTTCCGCGCCAAGGCCGAGCAGCAGAACGTCGAGCTGATCAGCTTTATCCAGCCCCAGGTACCCCGGGTGATCAGCGGCGACCCGACGCGGCTGCGCCAGGCACTGTTGAGCCTGCTGGAAAATGCCCTGCAAAAAACCGATGAAGGCGAAGTACTGATCGTCGTCGCACTGGACGAGCGCAGCAGCAAACCGCGCCTGCGCATTGCCGTGCAAGACAGCGGCCTGCCGATGGAACCCGCCGAGCGCGACGCCCTGCTGCACAGCGAGTTGCACAGCAAGAACTTCCTCTCTGCCACCCGCCTGAGCGGCCATCTGGGCCTGGTCATTGCCCGCCAGCTGATCCTGTTGATGAACGGCGAATTCGGCATCAAGAGTGGCAGCCAGCAAGGCAGCACCCTGTGGCTGACCTTGCCGCTGGACCCGGAACGCCTGGAGCACCCGACCTCCGACCTCGACGGCCCGCTCAAGGGCGCGCGCGTGCTGGTGGTGGACGACAACGACACCTGCCGCAAAGTGCTGGTGCAGCAATGCACGGCCTGGGGCCTGAACGTGAGTGCCGTGCCTTCGGGCAAGGAAGCCCTGGCGCTGCTGCGCACCAAGGCGCACCTGCGGGACTATTTTGACGTGGTGCTGCTGGACCAGAACATGCCCGGCATGACCGGCATGCAACTGGCGGCGAAGATCAAGGAAGACCCGAGCCTGAACCACGACATCCTGCTGATCATGCTCACCGGCATCAGCAATGCGCCGAGCAAGATCATCGCGCGCAACTGCGGGATCAAGCGCATCCTCGCCAAACCCGTGGCCGGCTATACCCTCAAGACCACCCTTGCCGATGAATTGACCCAGCGCAGCAAGGGCTCCGTGCAACCACGCCAGCCGGCGATCAGCGCGCCGGCCCCGGTGACCGTGCCAAGTGATTTCCGGATCCTGGTGGCGGAGGACAACAGCATCTCCACCAAGGTGATTCGCGGCATGCTCGGCAAGCTCAACCTGCTGCCGGACACCGCCAGCAACGGCGAAGAAGCCCTGCAGGCAATGAAGGCCCAGCGCTACGACCTGGTGTTGATGGACTGTGAAATGCCGATCCTCGACGGCTTCTCCGCCACCCAGCAACTGCGCGCGTGGGAAGTCAGCAACCAGCGGATTCGTACGCCAATCGTGGCACTCACCGCGCACATTCTTTCGGAACATAAAGAGCGTGCACGCCAGGCCGGGATGGACGGGCACATGGCCAAGCCGGTGGAGTTGTCGCAATTGCGCGAGCTGGTGGAGTACTGGGTGGCACAGCGCCAACAGCGGCCAGAGCACGCACCTACCTGACCTGAAATACGCTCTCCCTGTGGGAGCTGGCTTGCCTGCGATAGCGGTGCATCAGACACCTGATTTTTTGGCTGATACACCGTCATCGCAGGCAAGCCAGCTCCCACATTTGTTCCGTGGCGCCTGATAGACTCCCCACTCGTCCCCGCCGCGAGCCGCGCCCATGCTCCATGTGCTATTCAGCGTTTACCTGAAGATGCTGGTGCTCTACAGCCCCTTCTTCGTGCTCTCCTGCTTTATCAGCCTGACTCGCGGTTACTCCAGCAAGGAGCGGCGGCGCCTGGCCTGGAAGGTGGCCCTCGCCACCTTGGTATCCAGCGTGTTGCTCTACCTGTTCGGCCGGGTGATTTTCAGTGTGTTCGGCATCACCGTCGACGCCTTCCGCATCGGCGCCGGCAGTGTGCTGTTCATCTCGGCCCTGGGCATGGCCCAGGGCAAGTCAGCGGCGCAGACCGACAACGTGCAGCAGGACGTGACCATCGTGCCGCTGACCATTCCCCTGACCGTCGGCCCCGGCACCATCGGTGCGCTGCTGGTGATGGGCGTCAGCCAGCCGCACTGGGACGACAAGATCACCGCGATCCTCAGTATCGCCCTGGCCAGCCTGACGGTGGGCGTGGTGCTGTACCTGTCCAACCGTATCGAACGCATCCTCGGCGACCAGGGCTTGCAGATTGTCAGCCGGTTGATGGGGCTGTTCGTGTGCGCCCTGGCCGCACAAATCATCTTCACCGGTGTACGCGGTTACCTGGTGCCGTAGATCAAATCCTGTAGTTGGCGATAGCCAGGCGGACCTTGTCCCCTGCGCTGTCCCGCAGCAGTTGAATCGTGTCTTCGTTGACCACCGAGCTGTTCAGCACCAGGCACGTGCGGCCACTGAAGGCCTCGACGGATGCACTGTCCCACTCCAGAAACGGTATGCCCAGTTGCTTGCTGACGCCGTGGGAGCTGTACGTCACCAGCACCATCGAAACTTCCCCGGCGATTTCCGAGCAGGACGCCAAGCCGAAATCGCCACCGTCACGCGTGGTGGTATTTCGCTTGAATAACTCAAATGAGGCCGGGAGCTGCTTCAAGGCTTCAACCGCCTCCGCCACCCGTTTGGGCAATACACTGATCAGCGGCCCCGACAGAAACGTCGAGGCCACGGTGGCCGCCATCAGGTTCAGCGCCGCCAGCTGTACCGACAGCCCCTTGCGAGAGGTGTACACCCGCTCGAAACTGCTCCTGACCGGCATCCAGCCGAGGCTGCTCATGACCTTGATGAATTCGTTGTACCAGGCCTCTGTGCCCCGGGCGACCCGCAGCACATCGCTGACGTAGCTGCTCGCCAGCAAATAGCTTTTGCGGGTGTACTCCTTGTTGAGGCTGGTCATGCCTTGCACAAACGACATGACGCTGTTGTTCACCACCGCCGCGTCCAGCTCATCATCCGCCTCGGGCTTCACCGGCGCGCTCAACCCCGACGCCAGGCCGGGCGCGCCCGGAAGCCGGTAAGCGGCAATCAGCTTCCTCCTTTTTGCGCTGTTGATCCGTTTGTTGTTTCGCTCCATAGCCATTTCTCCATAACCCCCAACATGGGGCTCAACGCCAACACTAGTCGACTTGCCGGGGATTTTGAGCTGCTGGAAATTGACCACGGGACGCGCCACGACCCGCAGGAAAAATCACTGCAGGCGGCGCAGCTGAGTAAACGCTGGGGATGAGGCGGCGGCACACAAAAGCGCCGTGCTTTTCTTCAAGCCGTAGAGAAAGGTATGACTTGAGCCGATGCAAAAAAACCTCGGCAAGCAGATCTTTCCGGCATCAATGACTGACGTTTCAAGGCGGCCCCATGGCGGGGCCGCCGTTGTTTTCAGGAGGCGGGTTTCTCGCCGTACCAACGTGGCGTGTAGACCCACTCGCCACCACCTGCCCGCGCAAAGACGCAGGTGGTGGACGAACCGATCAGCACCATGGTGCGCATGTCCACCTGCTCCGGCGTCAGTTGCCCCAGGGTGGTGACTCGCAGGGTCTGGCCCGGGCGACCGATGTCACGGCCCAAGACCACCGGTGTTTCAGGCGTGCGGTGCTGCGCGACGATTTCCAGGGCGCGTCCCAACTGCCAGGGCCGCGCACGGGAGATCGGGTTATAGAACGCCAGCGCCAGGTCGGCCTGGGACGCCAGGTCCAGGCGCTTCTCGATGATCGACCAGGGTTTGAGGTTGTCCGACAGTGACATCACACAGAAGTCATGCCCCAGCGGTGCACCTGCCTGGGCCGCCGTGGCGAGGGATGCCGACACGCCCGGCAAAATCTCCAGGTCGACCTGATGCCAGGCCGGGTCGCCGGACTCGTGCAAGGCTTCGATCACCGCAGCGGCCATGGCAAATACACCGGGGTCACCCGAAGACACCACCACCACCGAACGCCCCTGCGCCGCCAGCTCAAAGGCATGACGCGCGCGCTGCATCTCTTCGCGATTGTCGGTGCAATGCTGGATCTGGTCCGCGCGGAACGGCCCGGCCATGCGCACATAGGTTTCGTAACCCAGCACGTCGGTACAGCGGGCCAGCTCGGCTTTTACTGCCGGTACCATCAGTTCGGCAGCGCCGGGGCCCAGACCGATCACCGCGAGGCGGCCACGGGGACGACCGATCAGGGACAGGTCCAGAGGGGCCTCGGCCACCGTGATCGCGATGTCCGCCTGAGGCGCCAGATCGGCGAAGCGCAATGGCACGCCCAGCTCCAACGCCGCTTCGTGCAATGACGAATCGGCCATCTCCGTTTCAGCCGCCAGCAGGCAAGCCAGGGACTGCACGGCGAGCCCGGCATCCTGCAACGCCGCACGAATTCGCCCGGCCAGTTGCGGCCCCGGCTGGCAGGTAACCAACACCGTCTTCGGATAAATCAGCAACTCATTGGCCGCAGGTGTGCGCTCGGCACTGCCGACGTGAATCGCCAGGCGCGCCTGTTGATCCTGGGGCAAGTTGGCCTGATCCAGCCACGGCGCCGCGCCTTCAATGCGTACTGATTCGCCAGCCAGCAAATCCGAGACAAAGCGTTTGCCCAGTTCCAGATCCCCCAGCTGATAACCATGGGGCGGGTTAAGCAGGCAGGTACCAAAACGCAGCTCGCCACTGGTGGTGATCGCGGCGGCAACGTCCAGGGCAGCGGCGATTTCCCGCGCCATCACGTTTACACCACCGAGGCCACCGAGCAACGGCACCACCGCGCTGCCGTCTTCGGCGACGGCCAGCACAGCTGGCTCGATGCCCTTCTCCAGCAACAGCGGCGCCAGGGTGCGGATCACAATCCCGGCGGCGCACAGGGCGATGATCGGCGTGCCCTGTTGATACAACTGGCGCACGCTGGCGCCGAATTCGTTATAGGCCTGATCTGCGCCCTCGACCCGCCCGGCCAGGCCGTGGATCAGTGCGTCGGGATACACCTGCTGGATAGCGCGGGCCGTGGCGAGGCTGCCCTGCCCCAGGATGACAATCGCGGGAGCCGTCATCAGCCTTGCCACCTTTCACCAGGAACGATGATCAACGAGAAATACGGCGAGGACGTCGGATCGACCTGATCCAGGGCGACGATTTTCTGATTGGCCATGGTCGCGCGCTCGACGTACAACGCCCGGCTCGCCAATCCCAATTCTTCCAGTACCTGACGCACCTTGGTGAAGTTGCGCCCCAGCTTCATGATCACCGCCGCGTCGGCATCCGCCAGGCGACGCTTGAGTTCGTCATGGGGCAGCACGCCGGAAAGCACCGACAGGCTCTGGTTGCGGTACACCAACGGTGCGCCCAGTACAGAGGCGCCACCGAGCATCGAGCACACACCCGGGATCACCTGGGCTTCGTAGCGCTCGGCCAGGCGGTCGTGCAAATACATGTAGGAGCCGTAGAAGAACGGGTCGCCTTCACAGATCACCGCCACATCGCGCCCCGCGTCCAGGTGTGCCGCAACGTCGACACTGGCGGTGTCGTAGAAATCGCTGATCACTTGCTCGTAGGACAGCGGCGCCGGCAACACTTCAGTGGTCACCGGGTACACCAGCGGCATCAGGGTTTGCTGGGGCACCAAATGGTCTTCGATGATGCCGAAAGCGTTGCCCTTCTTGCCCTTGGCCACGAAGTACGCCACCACCGGCGATTCGCGCAGCAGGCGCAGGGCTTTGAGGGTAATCAGTTCCGGATCGCCGGGGCCTACGCCCAGGCCGATCAAACGTCCGCGTGCCGGCATCATTCGACCTCCGTGGCCAAGGCGTTGACCGCGGCGGCGGCCATCGCACTGCCGCCCAGGCGGCCCTGCATGATCACAAACGGTACGCCGCGGCTGTCTGCCGCCAGCATCGCCTTGGATTCGGCGGCGCCGACAAAGCCCACCGGGAACCCGAGGATCAGTGCAGGTTTTGGCGCGCCGGCGTCGAGCATTTCCAGCAGGTAAAACAGCGCTGTCGGCGCATTGCCGATCACCACCACACTGCCTTCCAGGTGCGGGCGCCACAGCTCCAGGGCGGCGGCGGAACGGGTGTTGCCCAACTCGCGGGCCAACTCCGGCACGCTGTCGTCGCGCAGGGTGCAGATCACCTGATTGTTGGCCGGCAGGCGCGTACGGGTCACGCCTTCGGAGACCATCCGCGCATCACACAGGATCGGCGCGCCAGCGGCCAGGGCTTCGCGCCCGGCCTTGCCGGCACCTTCGGAAAATTGCAGGCCGTCGATGGCGTCGACCATGCCGCAGGCATGAATCACCCGCACCGCGAGTTTTTCCAGGTCGGCAGGGATGCGATCAAGCCGGGCTTCTGCGCGAATGATCGCGAAGGAGTTGCGATAGATCTCCTGACCGTCGCGGATGTAATCAATCATCGGTGTTGCTCCGTGGGTGAGCGCGCAACAAGGCGCCCGCCGCTTCAATAGAAAGAGTGCGCGCGTGCAGGCGGCCGAAACCGGGCAGGCCTGCGTCGCGAAAATAGAGGTCGTAGTGGCCGGGGCTTACCGCCAGCAGGGTGACCGGCGCGGTGTGTGCGGCCGCGCAGGAACGCGGGCAGCCGGACAGGTGCACGCTGTGGCCGGGCGCAAGCGCGGCCAGTTGCACGGCGTCGGCCTTGGTGTCGGACAGGCCTTTGGCGCAACCGCCGGCGCCGGTGCAGGCGATCATCCGTGCGAGGGGTTGGTCCACCGAACACAAAAAGCCAAGCTGTTCGAGGCGTTCGGTGACAGCCGCCGCATCCTGGATATTGGGCAGCAGCAGGCCTTGCCATGGCGTGACACGCAAGGTGGCGTCGCCATGGTCGACGGCCAGTTGCGCAGCGCCCCTGAGCATCGCCGAATCCAGGCGGCCCAAGGGTGCGACGGCGGCGACGTAGACCTGGTTTTTTTGGCGCTGTGGATAACTTCCCAGGTGCAGCGGCGCGGGGTTGGAGTGCCTTGAAAAGCCATCAACCGGCTGCAATGGCATATTCAGCTGCCGCAAAAAGTTATCCACAGCGGTTTCAGCCAGCAGGTGGCGCATGCGGGTTTGATCAGGCCGGGCCAGCTCAAGGAACCGCTCCAGCACCGCCACCACCAGTGCATGCCCTTGTGCCAAAGGTACCGCCGCCAAGGGCGCATCCCGCGCCGGGCAGCCTGCCAGGCCGAATGCCAACAGCGTGTTGCCATTGGCATCGAAGGCTGATAGCCACAGGTCGTGATGATGCTCGAGCATCGCCAGGGCTTCACCGCCGTCCAGTTGCACGGCGAACTTGGCCGACAGCTCATGGAAACGCGGGTGGGTTTCCAGGGTGGTGAGGATCTGGTCGGCCAACGGTCGGGTATCGAACAGCATCTCGCGGTCAATGCCGGCACTGGGGCTCAGCATCAGGTTGCGCACATCATCACCGGCGGCACGCTTGGGGCCCAGGTCGGCGGCCAGCAAGGCGGCGATCAACGCATCCTGTTCGGCGCCAATCCCGCGAATCTGCAGGTTGGCGCGGTTGGTCGCCTCGATCACCCCACCGGCATGGGCCTGGGCGGCGTCGGCCACGGCAAACGCCTGCTCGGCGCGGATCGAACCGCCCGCCAGTTTGATGCGGCAAATCCCGCCATCCAACGCCTGGACAATACGCAGCAACCCCGGACAGGCCGAGGGGCGCAAGGTATTGGACGGTGGTATTGGTTTCACGGGGCTACCGGTTCACGGGTAAAGGCGCGGTATTATGCCTGCTTTGTCCGGCGGCATGAAAAGCCTGCCCGTCGGATGTCGTTCAAGGAATTCATATGTCGCCCTGGCTGACGGTAGTAGGCATCGGTGAAGACGGCTTCAAGGGCCTGGGCAGAAACGCCCGGCACGCCCTGTTGCGCGCCTCGCGCATTATTGGCGGGCAACGCCAGCTGGACTTGTTGCCGGTGTGCATCCGTGGCGAACGCCAGGTGTGGCCCAGCCCGTTCTCCCTGGAGCCGGTGCTGGCCAGGCGTGGTGAAGCGGTGTGCGTGCTGGCCAGCGGCGACCCGATGTTCTATGGCGTAGGCGCGAGCCTGGCGCGGCAGGTGCCCGCAAATGAGCTGCTGATCCTGCCGGCGCCCTCTTCCGTGTCCCTGGCGGCGGCGCGTCTGGGCTGGCCGTTGCAAGAGGTTGTGACGCTGTCGGTGGTTGCCCGGCCGATGGCGGCGCTGAATGCGCATCTGGCCAGCGGCGTGCGTTTGCTGGTGCTGAGCAATGACGGCCAGAGCCCGGCGGCGATTGCCACACAATTGGCCGAGCGCGGGTTTGGCGCAAGTCGCCTGAGTGTGTTTGAACACCTCGGCGGGCCGGATGAGCGGCGCATCGACGGCATCGCCCGGGATTGGCCTGGCGAACCGATTGCCGCGTTGAATCTGCTGGCCATCGACTGCGTGGCCGACGCCAACACAGCGCGCCTGTCACGCCTGGCAGGGCTGCCGGACTCGGCCTTCAGGCACGACGGCCAACTGACCAAGCGCGACGTGCGCGCCATGACCCTCGCCCGCCTCGCGCCGATGCCCGGTGAACTGCTGTGGGACGTGGGCGCGGGCAGCGGCTCCATCGGGATCGAATGGATGCGCGCCCACCCCAGCTGCCGCGCCCTGGCCATCGAGGCCGATGAAGGCCGGCAACTGTTGATCGAACATAACCGTGATGCCCTTGGCGTACCCGGCCTGCAACTGATTCGCGGCACCGCGCCCCACGCCCTGAACGAGCTGGAAGCGCCCGACGCCATCTTCATCGGCGGCGGCGTCACCCGCGACGGCGTGCTCGACACTTGCTGGCAACACCTGCGCCCGGGCGGCCGGCTGGTGGCCAACGCCGTGACCCTGCAAAGTGAAATGACCCTGATGGCCTGGCGTGAACAACACGGCGGCGAGCTGACCCGCATTCATGTGGCCCAGGCCCAGCCACTGGGGGGCTTTGATACCTGGCGCCAGGCGCTGCCGATCACCCTGCTGGAAGTGATCAAGCCGCTATGAAACGCATCCTGCTGTTGGGCGGCGTGACGGAAGCCCTGGCCATCGCCCGCACACTGGGGCCCGAGCATATCTACAGCCTGGCGGGTGTTGGCCGCGTTCCCACCGACCTTACGTGCCAGGTGCGCGTCGGTGGCTATGGCGGCGCGGAAGGTTTGGCGCAGTTCATTCGCGATGAAGGTATCGAGCTGGTGCTGGACGCGACCCATCCGTATGCCGCACAGATCAGCGCCAACGCCGCCCATGCCGCAGGTTTATGCGGCATTCCCTGCTGGGCCCTGCGCCGCCCGGCGTGGCAGCCACAGGCGGATGATGACTGGCGCGAAGTCGGTGACTGGGCGGAGTTGATTGAAGCTCTGAAACCCTTCAAGCGACCACTGTTCACGCTGGGCCGTGAACCGTTGCAACACCTCGACGAAATCCCCGCCGAGCAGTTCTGGACACTGCGCGCACTGGATGTGTACCCCGGCAATGAGCGCTGCGAAGTGATTGGCGCCCGTGGGCCGTTTTTGATCGAGGATGAACGGGCGCTGTTTGAGCGGCGGCAGATTGATGTGCTGATCAGCAAGAACAGCGGCAGCACGGCTACCGAGCCGAAGCTGGAAGTGGCACGGGAGCGGGGGGTGCCGGTGTTGGTGTTGAGGCGGCCGGTGTTGGCGCAGGTGGATAGGGCATTCACGACAGTCAACTCGGTACTGGAAGCATTCCAGTCTGTATGACGCAACACGAAACAAAGGTGGGAGCTGGCTTGCCTGCGATGCAAACGACACGGTCATTCAGATACACCGCGGCGATGCTATCGCAGGCAAGCCAGCTCCCACACTAACCTGCGTCGCGCTGTTAGCTCCGCGCGGCAGCCGTCTGTCCGGCTGCATCGTGCACCCGATCAGCCAGTAACTCCGCCAGCTCGATCAACTGAGCGACGCCCAACAACTCCTCTCGCTTCGATCCTTCCAGGCTAAACGCCAAGTCGCAACTCAGCGCGTTGGCCGAGGCGAGTGTTTCAATGAGGTTGACCAACAGGTCTTCGGTGCTGATTCCGTCGGCTACGGTGAACAGCCGAAAAGGGGGATTGGGGGTAGGTTTAATCATTGTGAAGCTCCGGAGAAGTACAAAGGAGCTACCACTGATCGCCGCGATGCGATGGGGGTGGTAGCTGAACGCGGGTTCGCGGACCGGCTCTCCAGAACACCGGCATACCCGAAGGTATCCCGCGCACAGCCACCATAGCGCCGCACAGTAGACGATAAAAAAGCGCCAACTGAAAGGACACGATGACGCTTTTGCGTCTGAAGAAATCCGGGCCGCGACGCCCGACCACTGAGTTTGCAGTGGTGTTCGGAGACTAGAGATTGAGTTTCCTAGAGACAACCGCCAATCACTGTCGGAAATTTCTGTGGAGGGCCTCCACATTCGAATCGAACACAATCCAAACTGTGGGAGCTGGCTTGCCTGCGATAGCATCACCTCGTTCCAGCAGGAAGACCGAGTCGCCTGTATCGCAAGGTGCAATGACCTCGTAGGAAAGCGCCTCAATCATCGACATCCTTTTGACAACCTCGCTTTAAAAACTGATTCGCCTTACACCCCCCTCCGAACCAGCCGGCTGGTTCAGCCAAAAGCCCTCGCCCTAAGCTCCCCTCCCGCAGTTTTGCACCAGAGTCTGCGATGGGGATGCACTGCTTTTGCGGAGCATCGTGACTTGTCATTCTGTATCCCAAGGAATACGATCCAAGATGATTCACTTCAAGAAATCCAAGCATTTCCTGGAGTGGCTTGATTCGTTAAACAATAAACCGGCCCGTGCACGCGTACTGGCAAGGTTGAATAACGCACAATCAGGCAACTTCGGAGACTGTGAGACAGTAGGAAATGGCGTTTCGGAAATGCGCATCCACTACGGTCCTGGATACCGGGTTTATTTCACTCGTAGAGAGGAGGTGGTTTACCTGTTGTTGATAGGCGGCGATAAATCAACGCAGAAACGCGATATCCAGCGCGCTAAGCAAATTGCAGCAGACTTTGAAAAAAAGGAGTAAGCCATGACTGAATTTACAGACTTCGACATAGCGGAACACCTCAAGACTCCTGAAGATATGGCCGAGTATCTTGAAGCGTGCTTCGAGGAGGATGCCGGTGACGGACTGCTTATTCGTTCAGCCCTCAACAACATCGCCCGCGCCCAAGGCATGACTCAAGTAGCCCGCGACGCAGGCCTCGGACGCGAAAGTTTATATAAAGCCCTCTCCAGCACTGGCAATCCCGAGTTCGCGACTATCATGAAGGTCATGAAAGCGCTCGGCCTGAAGCTGCACGCCACAGCTGGTTGATAGCACTGCGACACCAAACCACACCGCCCCTTTTTACTTATCCTCCCCGATCAGGCTAAATACCCACCTGATCGTTTAACCCTACGGATTGTCCGCCATGGCCCGTCAACGCTTTGCAATTGCCTGGATCGCCTGCTTTGCAGTGCTGTTCAATGCGTTTGCCATGCCGATGGCGGGTGCGATGCAGCAGGCGGATGACCCGGTCAAGCAACTGCTTTGGGGCGGTTTCTGCTCCTCCAATGCCAACAAGCTGACGGCCATTGCCCTGGGCAAGCTGGAGATTCCGGCGCCGCAGCAGGACGATCACTCCACCATGCAGCATTGCTGGTGCTGCTCGGGCTCGGCGCCATTAGTGGCGTTGCCGGGGCATTCACCAACACTGTATTTCGCAAGATTCGACGCGGTGCAAGACCTGCCGCCGCCGTCATTGCAATCCCCCACCCCGCGCCAGCAATGGCCGAGCCTTAACCCCCGCGCCTCTCCAACGGTCTGATTTCTTCGCAAGTGAACTGCGTTTAGAACCGTTCTGGAGAACTGCCATGCTCAAATCTTCCCTGCTTCTGGCTGCGTTGTTGCTGCCGGTGTGTGCTGCTGCCAATGCCGAAGACTTCAAGGTCGGCGAACTGGTGGTCAGCGAACCCTGGTCCCAGGAACTGCCGCCCAATGCGCCGACCGTCGCGGCGTATTTCGTGATTCATAACCAGGGCGAGCATGCGGATCGCTTGCTCAGCGTCGACACGCCCGTGGCCGCCAAGGCCGAACTGCATGAGCATGTGATGCAGGGCGATCTGATGAAGATGCAGCAAGTGACCAGCGTCGCGGTGCCGGCCAAAGGTGACCTGACGTTCGCGCCCATGGCCTACCACGTGATGCTGCTGGACCTGAAGGACCGCAGCATTTTGCGCGACGGCCAGCATTTTCCGCTGACCCTGAACTTTGAAAAGGCCGGGCCAGTGAAGGTGGAAGTGTCAGTGCAGAAGCAGCCACCCATGGCCGGCCACGAACACATGCACGCCCAATAGATAAACCTTGATGGGCGCCCCACGCGCCAGGTTGTCCCCGCACCGCCGTAAGCCTGTAGGCCTTATGCGCGGCAGCTGGATCAGCCTGTTCGCCATGCTGATGATCTTTATCGGTCCGCTGATTTCCCAAGCGATGCCGATGGATCATCACGCCGGCATGTCGATGGAAATGTCCATGGACGCGCCGAGCTGCCATGGCGCCGCCAAGCCTGCGACCGATCACCACAAAGCACCCGACGAACACCACGTGCTCTGGGAAAAGTGCGGCTATTGCAGCCTGCTCTTCAGTTGCCCGGCGCTGCCTGGCAGCGTGTCGTTTGTCACCCTCGGCAGCCCGCCGCCCGCCAACGCCCTGACCCCCGCCCCACGCCTGGGCCATGCCCGGCAAACCGTGTTCCCCGGTGCCCGCAGCCGCGCCCCGCCCATCATCGCGTAAGCACTTCACACCGTTACTTCACCCCGGCCGACTTTAGACAGACAGCCGCAGGCTGCTGGCCGTGTTGTTTACGAATGAATGATGGAATTTTTCATGTCCAGGTTTTCTGCTGACACCCGTTTGGGATGTACTCCCGTTTTCGCCGTTCTGTGTGGCGCGCTGCTGGTTCCTCAGGTCCACGCCGACGAGCCTGCCGACCAGAACGAACTGAGCCCGACGGTGATCACCGCCATTGCCCCCAGCTCACCACTGACCGTCGTCACCAACCCGAAAGACCCGCGCCAACCGGTGCCCGCCAGCGATGGCGGCGACTACCTCAAGACCATCCCCGGCTTCGCCCTGGTGCGCAACGGCGGCACCAACGGCGACCCGGTGCTGCGGGGCATGTTCGGCTCACGCCTGAACATCCTCACCAACGGCAGCATGATGCTCGGCGCCTGCCCCGGCCGGATGGACGCGCCCACCTCCTATATCTCACCGGAAACCTACGACAAGCTGACGGTGATCAAGGGCCCGCAAACCGTGCTCTGGGGCCCGGGTGCTTCAGCCGGCACGGTCCTGTTCGAGCGCGAGCCCGAGCAATTCGGCGAGCTGGGCACGCGGGTCAACGCCAGCATCCTGGCGGGCTCCAACGGGCGTTTCGACAAAGTCGTCGACGCAGCAGCCGGCGGGCCGCTGGGTTATGTGCGGGTGATCGGCAACCAGGCCCACGCCGATGACTACAAGGACGGCAACAACGACACCGTCGCCTCGCGCTACGACAAGTGGAACGGCGACGTGGCCGTGGGCTGGACCCCGGACGCCGACACCCTGCTGGAACTCACCGCCGGCCGTGGCGATGGCGAAGCCCGCTACGCCGGGCGTGGCATGGACGGTTCGCAGTTTTTGCGCGAGAGCCTCGGATTGCGCTTCGAGAAGTCAAACATCGGCGAGGTGCTGGATAAGGTCGAAGCGCAGGTCTACTACAACTACGCCGACCACGTGATGGACAACTACACCCTGCGCGTCCCGTCGGGCACCGGGATGATGGCCGGTCCCATGGCGGCCAACGTCGACCGCCGCACCCTCGGCGCCCGTATCAAGGCCACGTGGCGCTGGGCCGATGTGCAGTTGATCAGCGGCATTGATGCACAAACCAACGAACACCGCGAACGCAGCGCCATGGGCGTCGACACCTACAAGGACCTGCCCCGCAGCAAGGACGCCAACTTCCACAACTACGGGGTGTTCGGCGAACTGACCTGGTACGCCGCCGACCGCGACCGCCTGATCACCGGCGCCCGCGTCGACCGCGCCTCGGCCAAGGATTTCCGGCAAACCATCAGCTCCGGGATGATGAGCAGCCCCAACCCCACCGCCGGTAAAAACCGCGCCGATACGCTGCCGTCGGGCTTTGTGCGCTACGAGCACGATCTGGCGGACAGCCCTGCCACCCTGTACGCAGGGCTTGGGCATTCGGAGCGTTTCCCTGATTACTGGGAGTTGTTTTCTCCCGACACCGGGTCGGTCGGTTCCGTGAATGCCTTCGACGGTGTGAAGCCTGAAAAAACCACCCAGCTGGATTTTGGCCTGCAATACAAATCCGCCGATCTCGATGCCTGGGCCTCGGGCTACGTCGGCCAGGTGCGTGATTTCATCCTGTTCGACTACCAGCCGGGAATGATGGGCACCACCTCCCAGGCGCGCAATGTGGACGCGCGAATCATGGGCGGTGAATTGGGCGCAGCCTACAAGCTGACCGCCAACTGGAAGGTCGATGCCACCTTCGCCTACGCCTGGGGCAAGAACACCAGCGACGGCAAACCGCTGCCGCAGATCCCGCCGCTGGATGCGCGCTTCGGGCTCACCTACAGCCAGGACGACTGGAGCGCCGGCGCCTTGTGGCGGGTGGTCGCGGCGCAAAACCGCATCGACCAGAACAAGGGCAACGTGGTGGGCAAGGACTTCGACAAAAGCTCGGGGTTTGGCGTGTTCTCGCTGAACGCGGCGTATCGCATCAACAAGAATTTCAAGGTCAGCACCGGCGTCGACAACCTGTTCGGCAAGGCGTACGCCGAGCACTTGAACCTGGCCGGCAACGCCGGGTTCGGCTACCCGGCCAATGACCCGCAAGCCATCAAGGAACCGGGGCGCACGCTCTGGACCAAGGTGGACATGAGCTTCTAAGCGCATCGCAGGCAAGCCCGCTCCCACAGTTGCAATGCATTCCCCTGTGGGAGCGGGCTTGCCCGCGATGGCGTCCTCGATAACACAAAAATCCAAGCCTTTGCGGAGCACCCTGATGAACCCACCGAAGATTTCCTTCTACAACCTGGCCTGGCGCTGGCATTTCTACGCCGGGCTGTTTGTCGCGCCGTTCATGGTGCTGCTGGCCCTGACCGGCATCATCTACCTGTTCAAACCCCAACTCGACCCGCTGATGTACGGCAACCTGCTGACCGTGCAAAGCGCCGAACACGCGCTGAGTGCCGACGAGCAACTGCAACGTGCCCAGGCTGCCTATCCACAAGGCAAGATCAGCAAGTACCTGCCACCTGCCGACGCCACCAGCAGCGCGCAATTCGTGATGCACAACGACGGGCGCGAAGTGACTGTATTCGTCGACCCGTATCGCGGCACCGTGCTCGGCGAACAGGACGCCAAGTACAACCTGCAAGCCATCGCCCGCGCGCTGCATGGCGAGTTGATGATCGGCACCGTCGGTGATCGCCTGGTGGAACTGGCCGCCGGCTGGGGCGTGATGCTGGTGATTTCGGGCGTGTATCTGTGGTGGCCGCGAGGCAAGTCGGCGGCGGGCATTCTGTGGCCGCGGCTGGGCAGTCGCGGCCGCTTGTTCTGGCGCGATCTGCACGCGGTCGCCGGTTTCTGGGGCGCGGCGTTCCTGCTGGTGATGCTCCTCAGCGGCATGACCTGGACCGGCTTCTGGGGCAAGCAATACGCCGAGCTGTGGAATAAATTCCCGTCGGCCATGTGGAACAACGTGCCGCAGTCCGACCAGCAGGCCCGCAGCCTCAACACCGCGAGCCAACAGACCGTGCCGTGGGCCATGGAAAACACGCCGATGCCGATGTCTGGCGAGCATGCCGAGCACATGAAGCACGCCGGCATGAGCCAGGGCCCGGCAGCCCCGAGTATCCGCCTGCAGCAGGTGGTCGACCTCGCCAACTCACGCAAGGTCGAGCCCGGCTACAGCATCACCTTCCCCACCACTGCCGAAGGCGTGTTCACCCTCGCGGTGTTCGCCAACGACCCGCGCAATGACGCCACCCTGCATGTGGACCAATACACCGGCAAGGTCCTGGCCGATGTGCGCTGGGAGCACTACAACAGCGTGGCGCGGGTTACCGAATCGGGCGTGATGCTGCACGAAGGCAAGATGTTTGGCGTGGTCAATCAGATCATCGTGCTGCTGATTTGCCTGATGATCCTGCTCAGCGCCGTCAGCGGTGTGGTGATCTGGTGGAAGCGTCGGCCACAGGGCAGCCTGGGGGTTCCACCGTTGCGCCATGACCTGCCGAAATGGAAAACCGCGATGGTGATCATGCTCGGGCTGGCGATTGTCTTTCCGCTGGTGGGCGCCTCGCTGATCGTGGTCTGGGCACTGGATCGCCTGGTGCTTTCACGGTGGTTTGGCCAACGTGAATCTGCCTCAGGTTCAGCGTGAAACAGACGAGATGCCCTACCTAGAGGCGTTATGTAGTCTTACGCGGGCTTTCGCCCACGCCGCACAAAGTGTTATATTGTAACACTTAATGTGTTTTCCCACTCGCCGCGCCCTGCGGCGAGTACCGTCTCGAAGAAGCGATTTATCGTCCGATGAACAAGTACCTTGCGTCCGGCCTGTGCCTGCTCGCCCTGCAAAACACTGCCCAGGCCCTGACGCTTCCCGCCAGTGCCGTCTCAGCCCCCGCCGTCGACGACGAGCGCGTCGACCTGAACACCCCGACCACGGCAGGTTCACGCCTGAACCTCACGGCCCTGCAAACCCCGGGCAGCGTTGAAAGCCAGACCGGCGAGCAGATTCGCGCCCGGGGCGATGCCACGGTGCAGGACGCGATTTCCCGGGCCACCGGCATCAGCCGCACCGGCACGCCGGGCGACGGTGGTACCTCGTTGTCGGCACGCGGGTTCACCGGCCAGAGCTCGGTGCTGCAGTTGTACGACGGCGCGCGCATGTTCGATGGCGCGGGCACTTCCACCTTCCCGGTGGACACCTGGTCCGTTGAGCGGGTGGACGTACTGCGCGGCCCGGCCTCGGTGATGTACGGCCAGGGCGCCACCGGCGCGGTGATCAACACCATCGCGAAGAAACCCTTCGAGGGCGAGATCGAAAACCATATCCGCCTGGGCTACGGTTCTTATGACCGCCAGCAGCAAGCCCTCGACAGCGGCGGCTCGCTGACCGACACCCTGAGCTATCGCCTGAACATCAACCGCCTGCGCAGCAACGGCTTCATCGACCGTGGCGACTCCGGCAGCGACTTCGTCAGCGGTGCCCTGCGCTGGCAGGCGGCGGATAACCTGAGCTTCACCCTGGCCTCCGACTACGGCGACCAGACCCCGCAAAACGACTACGGCACACCGCTGATCAACGGCCAGTTGCACAAGGGCCTGCGGGACAAGAACTACAACGTCAGCAACGATATCCAGCACTACAACGACCAGTGGACGCGCCTGACCAGCGAGTGGCAGATCAACGACAACGTCACCGCCACCAACGAACTGTCCTACCTGAAAAACCAGCGGCGCTGGCAGAACGCCGAGAGCTACAACTACGTCGACGGCGGCCTGGTGCGCCAGAGCTACCTGGGCATCAAGCACAACCAGGAACAGGTGGGCGACCGCCAGACCTTCACTTTCAAGCACACGCTGTTCGGCCTCGACAGCCAGACGGTGACGGGGGTGGAGTACAACCGCATTCGCTTCCGCCTGGCCAGCAACTCGCCGTTCGATGACCTGACGAACGCCGGCCAACCGGTGGACATCAACCACCCGGTACCGCAGCCGTTTGAAAGCGCCAGCCCCTTCATTCCGCAGTCCGTCAGCACCACCAAACAGCTGGCTGCGTTCGCCGAAAACCGCCTGCAACTGACCGATAAACTGTCGCTGATCACCGGCGTGCGCCGCGATTACCTGCACATCGACAGTGACTCCCTGGTGGATGGCAGCGACTCCAACAAGACCTTTACCGGCAACAACTGGAAAGCCGGCCTGGTCTACGCGATCACCCCGGACACCTCGGTCTACGGCCAATACGCCACCAGCACTGACGGCGTTGGCAGCCTGATCACCCTGAGCCCGAGCCAGCAGCAGTTCGGCCTGTCCACCGCCAAGCAAACCGAGATCGGCCTCAAGCAGGCGTTCTGGGATTCCCGTGGTGAATGGACCCTGGCGGCCTACCACATCGTCAAAAAGAAACTGTTGGTGAGCGTTCCAGGCACCACCCTCAAGGAACAAGTCGGCCAGCAATCCTCCAACGGCCTGGAAGCCAGCCTCGACCTGCAACTGCCCAATGCCTGGCAACTGCAAGCCAACGCTGCGATCGTGCGGGCGCAGTACGACGACTTCTCCGAAGTGGTCAACGGCCAGACCGTGTCCCGCGACGGCAACCGCCCCACCGACGTGCCGCGCCGCACCGCCAACCTGTGGCTGAGCAAGGCCATCACTGACGACGTGCGTGCCGGTGCGGGTGTGCGTTATGTAGACTCGCGTTTCGCCAACACCGCCAACACCAGCGAAGTGCCGAGCTACACCGTGGTCGACGCCAGCGTTTCATGGAAAGCCATGCGCAACACGACATTGGGCCTGCAATTGAATAACCTGTTCGACCGCACTTACGCCGTCAGCCAATACAACGACGGCCAGCAATGGATCCTGGGCGAGCCGCGCTCGTTCTTCGTGACGGCGGACTACACCTTCTAACTGAACGCAACACTGTCCAAATGTGGGAGCGGGCTTGCTCGCGAATGCGGTGTGTCAGGCACTGTATCTGTTACTGATCCACCGCTTTCGCGAGCAAGCCCGCTCCCACATTTGTCCTGTGTTGGACCTGAGAGTAAAGATGACCTCACTCAACCTCACCGCCCTCGCCTGGACCCCACCAGGCCACGAGCACTGTCATCACCAGTTCCAACTGCGTGACGCCAGCCTGCACGTGAACGCCGGTGAGTTCGTCGGGCTGATCGGCCCCAACGGCAGCGGCAAGACCAGCCTGCTGCGCTGCGCCTATCGGTTCAGCAAACCGGCTGACGGTGAGGTGCTGCTGGAACACCAGAACGTCTGGAAGCAATCCTCGAAGTGGTGCGCGCAACGCATTGCCGTGGTGCTCCAGGAGTTTCCCGACGCCTTCGGCCTGCGGGTGGATGAAGTGGTCGCCATGGGCCGCACACCGCACAAGGGCCTGTTCGACAGCGATACGCTTGAAGACCAGAACCTGATCCGCCAGGCCCTCGATAACGTCGGCCTGCTGGGCTTTGAAGACCACGCCTTCGCCACCCTCTCGGGCGGAGAAAAACAGCGGGTGATCCTCGCCCGCGCCCTGGCCCAGCAACCGCAACTGCTGATCCTCGACGAACCGACCAACCACCTCGACCCGCGCTACCAGTTGCAATTGCTGCAACTGGTCAAGCGCCTGAACATCGGCACCCTGGCCAGCATTCACGACCTGAACCTGGCCGCCGCGTTCTGCGATCGGCTGTACGTGATCAACCACGGGCGCATCGTCGCCAGCGGCACACCTCACGAAGTGCTGACCGCCGAATTGCTGCGCGAAGTGTTCGGCGTTGAAGCATTGATCGACACTCACCCCTTGTCCGGCTACCCCCGAATTACCTGGATAACCCAACCATGATCCTGCGCTCCCTGTTGTCTCTCGCGTTGCTGCTCGGCACTGCTCAAGCGTTCGCCGAAGCGACCCATTACCCGCTGAAAATCCAGAGCTGCAACCGCGAAGTGACCTTCGCCGAGGCACCAAAACACGCGGTCAGCCACGACATCAACATGACCCAGATGATGCTCGCCCTGGGCCTCAAGTCGCACATGGCCGGCTACAGCGGCGTGACCGGCTGGAAGTCGGTCACCCCGGAAATGGCGCAGATTCTCGACGGCCTGCCGGAACTGGCGAGCAAATACCCGTCGGTGGAAACCCTGCTCAACGCCAACGTCGACTTCTTCTTCGCCGGCTGGGACTACGGCATGCGCGTCGGTGGCGACCTCACCCCGCAAACCCTGCAACCGTTGGGCATCAACGTCTACGAGCTGACCGAGTCCTGTGCCTTCGT
Source organism: Pseudomonas sp. E6002 (assembly GCF_013385565.1). Taxonomy (NCBI): domain Bacteria; kingdom Pseudomonadati; phylum Pseudomonadota; class Gammaproteobacteria; order Pseudomonadales; family Pseudomonadaceae; genus Pseudomonas; species Pseudomonas sp. E6002. The sequence goes on from NZ_JACAPT010000022.1 coordinate 90,602, forward strand.
GATGAAGCGCCCGGCGGCCACCCTGGAAGACACCTATAACGACCTGCGCAACCTGGGCAAGATCTTCGACGTGCAAGACCGCGCCAATGCACTGATCGCGCAGATGCAGGCACAGGTCGCCCAAGTGCAGGAAAACCTGCCGGCCGACAAGCCTCGCGTGTTCCTCTACGACAGCGGCGAAGACCGCGCCATGACCTCCGGCCGCCTAGGCATGCCCCAGGCGCTGATCGACGCCGCCGGTGGGCGCAACATTCTCGATGACGTGGACGCCAGCTGGACCCGGGTCAACTGGGAAACCGTGGTGGAGCGCAACCCGCAGGTCATCGTGATCGTCGACTACAGCGAAATCACCGCCGAGCAAAAAGAGCAGTTCCTGCTGAACAACCCGGCGCTGCAATCGGTGGACGCGATCAAGAACCAGCGCTTTATCGTGATCCCCTACGTGCAAGCCACGCCGGGCATCGACAACGTGCTGGCGGTTGAAACCCTGGCCAAGGGGTTCCACGGCGAATGATCACCCGTCGCTATGCCCTGCTGCTGAGTGCCCTCGGCGCGTTGTTGCTGATCTCGTGCGTGGTCTCGCTGGGATTCGGCTCGGCGCGGGTACCGGTGGACGTGGTGTGGCGGATCCTGCTGCATAAAGCCTTCGGCGTTGGCGAGGTGGACTGGAGCGCGGGGCAGGAACATATCGTGTGGCTGATCCGCGTGCCGCGCATGCTGCTCGGTGCCCTGGTGGGCGCAGGGCTGGCGTTGATCGGTGCGGTGTTGCAGGCGGTAACGCGCAACCCGCTGGCGGATCCGCACCTGCTGGGCGTGACTTCCGGTGCCACCCTCGGCGCGGTGATCGTGGTGCTGCATGTGGGTGAAGTGATCGGCTTGCTGACCCTGCCCATCGCCGCGTTCATCGGTGCGTTGCTGAGCATGATCGTGGTGCTGGCGGTGGCCAGTCGCAACGGTCGGCTGGAGAGTGACCGCCTGCTGCTGTGCGGGGTGGCGGTGTCGTTCGTGATGATGGCGGTGGCGAATTTGCTGCTGTTCATGGGCGACCATCGCGCGGCCTCGGCGGTGATGTTCTGGATGCTCGGCGGCCTCGGGTTGGCGCGCTGGGAACTGCTGGCCATTCCCTTCGCCACCGTGTTGCTGGGGCTGGTGTTGCTGCTGGGGATGGCTCGCCCGTTGAACGCGCTGATGGCCGGCGAGCAGACCGCCGTGACCCTGGGCCTGAACGCGCGCAATGTGCGGCTCAAGGTGTTCCTGATCGCCTCGCTGATGACCGGTGTGCTGGTGTCCATCAGCGGTTCCATCGGCTTTGTCGGGCTGATGGTGCCGCACATTGCCCGGCGCCTTGTAGGTGCCGAACACCGGCGTTTGCTGCCGGTGTGCGTGCTGTTGGGCAGTGTGTTCCTGGTGTGGGTGGATGTGGCGGCCCGCACAATGATTGCCCCCGAAGACCTGCCCATCGGCGTGGCCACGGCGGCCATTGGCGGGCTGTTTTTTATCGGGCTGATGCGGCGGCGTTAAACCCCCTGGTCGGCCTGCTTGAATGCATGCAACAAGCGCCGCGCCACCTGGCTGCGGGGTTGCCAGAAGCGATCGGTTTCCAGGATGGTCAGCTTGCCCGAGGTCGCCAACCGGCGGATCACCTCGCTGGGCTTGACCTTCACCACACCCGTGTCTTCGTCGATCCAGTCATCGCGCAGCAACTGGCTTTCGTCCGCGTGATAGCTGGGCTCATAGACAATCAACGCGCCGTGCACCGGGGTGAAGTAGTACCGCGCCCCCGCGATCTTGTCCTGGCGCAGCATCTCGATGAACCCGCGGATTTCCTTCTGGGCAATGAAGTTGTGGGCCAGGCCTTCTTCGTAGCGATCCGCCAGATGCTGGCGCTCGGTGTCGAGCTTGAACAACTGCTGGACGCCCATCACCTTGTAGCCCGCCGGGTAGCGGGTCGATGTGCTGGGGTAGCCGAGGTTCATGATGCCTTCGAACAATGCCTTGTAGGCCGGTGTGTCCGGCCGCAGTCCCACGGCCACCGAGGGGCCCGGGTCTGCCACCGGTTGCACGGCGATGAAGGTGTCGCTGTCGCCGTTGCCCAGCACCGCTCCCAGCCGCGCCTGGTGCTCCAGCGGCACAACCTGTTGCCATACCTGGCGCGCGGCATCGTCCGGGTGGGCGCACAACGGGCCCAGGGCCATGCGGGTATCGCGCACTGCCAGTGTCGTGGCCAGGCGCTTTATCCGGGGCAACAAGGCATCCCAGAACGGGCTGCTGTCGAGTACCCGCAGCTCGCCGGACTCCACCAGTTTCAACACATGGCTGTCGATGCTGCCACGACTGTTGAGGTGTTTCAGATACGCCGCCTGCCGGCGGCTGGAATCCCAGTCCGGGTCGATCCTCACCGCCTGGTACCGAAACAGTGAGCCGTCGGCACATGACACATGCAACGCCAGGAACCGCTCACTCTGTGCCACCCGCAAAAAGCTCAGCGCCGCCAGCACCACGGCCGGAGCCATCAGTTGCGCGTAGCCTTCGGCCTGGGGCAACTCGGGCGCAGCACACTGCGGCAGCCTCAGATACAGGCCTTGCAGGCTGTACCCGCTCGGCAACTGCCCGCGCAGGAACGCCCGGTCGAGGGCAAAGCCCAGGTCGTCGCCCTTGACCGGCGCACAGGCGACAAAATGCCCATTGTCGGAGGACTTGAGAATCACGCCAAAGCTCAAATCGGCGCGCCCCTGGGCGTATTGATGACCATAGCGTGCCGCGTCGTCGGCATGCTTGAACACCGGGCCCAGCTGCCGATCCGCCACGGCATGGACCGCCGCCTGCGGTGCAACGTAGGCCAGGCCGGGCATCCAGCCCGGCAGCACACGCTGGGCAGTGCCCCACAACGGGCCGCCCTCCAGTACTTGCAAAGTCCCCACCCGCGCCAGCTGATTGACCAGCTCGGTGGGGGTCTTGCGGCCGCTGCGCATCTGCTGCTCGACGGCATTGCTGTAAGGGTCGTGCAGCGCCAGGCTGTTGGGGGCCAGGGAGGTTTCCAGGTGGCTGAGCAACTGCGTCGCTTCGTTGCGCTGGGCCGAATCCAGCAAGCTGCGCTCGGCGTCCTGGGTACTGAAACCGATGAGTGAGCCGTCGGGCGTCAGCAGGTATTCGTGGGTCCACAGGTGACCCGACTTCAGGGCGGTCTCCAGTACTTTGGTCGAGAACAGGTTTTGATACACCGCGTTTTCTTCAGAGGGTAACCAGAACTCCAGCACCCGGGCGACACGTGACCGGTAGCGCGCGACCATTTTCCAACCAGGGGCCAGCAGCGCCTGGCTGACGTCCAGGCCCGGCAGGATGACGTTCGGGTCGAAGTCTTCACTCAACACCGGCACCGCCAGGGTCGCGACAAACTTGCCGTTGCGCTGCAACACCAGCCCGCCTTGCAGCGTGTCGCGCTGTGTGCCCAGCTGTTGGTGGACGTAACGCACCGCATCGGCCTGGTTGCTGAACAGCGGGCTCAATGGGCGACGCATAAAGTTGGCGAAGGCGGTCCATGGGGCCTGGCTGACATCCAGCTTACCCGCCAACGCCCAGCATTCGCTCGGCACCAAAACGCTCAACCAGCTCAACTTCGCCACTTCGTTGACAAACCCGACCGCCGAGAGCTGCCCGCTGGCCATCAAGGTCTGCACGTCTTCATAGACCCCCGACGGCTGGCGGACCGGGTTGAACAGCGTCGATGCCACCGGCGTTTGTACCTGCAGCAGCGCCTGGTCCAGTGTCGAGATAAACACCGGCAAGCCCGTCAGTGCGCCTGTCTCCCGTTGGCGCTTGGCCTCGACGGTGGCACTGGCCAGATCCCCGGCCGAAATAAAATGCTGCGCCAGCCAGTGTTCGGCGGTGGTCAGCCCCTGTGGCATCCAGTTGCGCCGGTAAACCAAGGCGTGCAGTTGATAACCCGCGGGGTAAATGAACTCGCCTTCGTCATCCACGGCAAACACGGCGCTCAAGGCGAACAGCCCGGCCCTATCCCAGGCGGGTACAAGCTCGGAGCAGACAAAGGCGTCCTGATCGCGATGCTTGAGCATGAAACCGAAACCGGTTTGCGTCGGTGCTTCATGGTCCAGGCGCGTGTGCAGTGCCCGAGCCGCGTCAGCGGCACTGGCGCAGACCGGGCCATAGGCAATCTGCTCCGGACGTTCGCGCCGGGGTATCGGCAGGCGTGGCCGCCAGTGTTCGGCGATCAGCCCCGGCGCGCCCCACAACGGGTTGGCCTGCACCACCCGCACGCTGCCGGCCGCCGCCACCTGGCTGATCCACTCCCGCGCCGTCAGCGTGCCGCTGGCCAGGTTGAGGGCCGTTGGGCTGCGATGGGGCAAGGGGTCGAGCGCCTTGAACAGGTTCGCCTGGGCGGCAGAGTCGATCAGGTCATACGCCAGCAAACAATCTTCGGCGCCCGACAGGTAGGCCACGGACACCTGTTGGCGATTGCGGATCAGCGTGTGCACGTCCAGGGCGCTGAACATCTGCGCCTCCAGGCAGGCATCGTCCCGCGACCAGCCCGGGCGCTGCAGGCGCTCGGGTTCCAGCAACGAAACCCCGCGGCTGGAACCGTACACGGCCTTGAGCATGTGACCGGGCGGGAGCAGTGAGCGGCCCTTGACGTCCTGGGGGTAGACAACGCCCAGGGCAAAGCGCCCGGCGTCGCTGGCCGGCAATGGCTCAGTGGCCACGTAGAGACCGTCCGGGCGCTGCAGGATATAGCCGCAGTATTCGCCCTCACGCCAGCTGCCGATTTGCCCGTGGGCATAGCGTGCCGCGTCTTCTACCTGGAGAAACCCGCGGCTCAGTTGCGGGCGGGGTGCCAGTGCGTAAGGTCGCCAGGTGTCGGCGACCAGCCCCGCCACATCCCACAACGTGCCCGGTTGCAACACCGACAGCGCCCCGGCGGCGGCGACCTTTTGGATCATCTCGTGGGGCGTCACGGTGGCGGCCCGCAGTTCATCCCCCAGCCCGTTGTCCGTCACCCGGCCATCGGGCAGCACCTGGTAGAGCTGGCTTTCCTCGGCCGAGCCGGAAGCGTCATAGGCCAGTTGAGCGCCGTCCGCCGTGCTGAGGTAGAAGGCCAGATTGCTCTCGGGGTGGATGCGCAGCGCGGCAATCCCCTGGGCAAAATCCGTGGTGTCGATAAAGCCCTCGTACAACCAGGGTTCGGCGCCGATGCCGGTGGCGTCCGGTGCGCTGCGGCAGTACCAGCCACGCAGGGCGAAGCCTGGCGGCAGGCTGGCATTGCCAAAAACATTCGCCAACACGAAAAGGGTTTCGCCGGCGGGTATCGGTGCGCAAGGCTCGCTGACCACATACTGCTCTGCACTCGAGTGCTTGAGGATGCAACCGACTCGCCGGCCATCCGCCGTTGCCTGCATACGGTCATGGGCATAACGGGCGGCGGTTGCCAGGTCAGTGAAAACCCAGCTCAGGGGCGTATCAATGGGGGCTGCGGCGGCGAAAGGCGTTTCGGGCTCCCAGGTGGCCGGGACCCGGCCCTGGACGTTGTACCAGGTCTCATCCGCCAGCAGCACCGTCAACTCACCGAGTTTTACCAGCTCTTTGATCAGCCCTTCACGCGTGCCGTCAAAACCTTGTACGCGGGCCACACCTTGGCCATCGCGTTCAACTTGTGCCAGGTACTCGCCGAATTCACGCTCGGCCCGAGAGCCGCTGACAGCGTATTTGATCAACGTACCGTTCGTTCCGCTGGTGTAAAGCACCTTGATCTGATCGGAAAAAACCAGCGTCATGTCGATTGCTTGAGTCGACGGTGTACTGATCAGGAACGCCAGCTGTCGCGAGGTTTTTTGAGGATAGTTGGCACGCACCTCGGCCAGGTCGTAGACAGGTCGATTGAACTCGCCAACCATTTGGTGCCCTTCAAGCTCGACCCGCGTCAGAGCGTTGTCGGTGGGCAATGCCCCGCCCCACAACGACAGCCACCTGTCAGGGTCTGACAGCCTGGAGGCCACAAACAGCCCATCGCTGCGCTTGAAGATGTAAGCCTGGAGAAAAGAGCCGTGGGGTGAACCCACCTTGTAATGCAGGTAGCGTGCGACATCATCGGCAGTGACGAAGGCAGGGCTCAGCGACGCATGGACTTTCGCGAAGGCCCTCCATTGCGGTCCTACCACTCCGGCCTTGTCCCATATCCGTCCGGGCTCAACCACCGTCAGCGTGCCCACGGCAGCCACTTGCCGGACAAACTCGGAAGGGCTCAAGGTAGCGTCCTTCAAGCGTCCGTCGAGATCCGCGCCGCGATTGGCGAACAGCTGGGACTGCGCCTGCGAGCCGGTGCAGTGGTACATCAGCAGCGCGCCGTCGTTGGCGCGCAAGTAAAAGTGCAAGCCCAGGTCGTCGGTCCCCGCCATCATCACCACGGCAGCCAACGCGGAAGCCGTGAAGAAGTTTTCCGCCAGCCACGACTCTTTCGCCACGGTCGGTTTCGCTTGCGGTGATAGGGAGCAGTAAATACCGAAGGTCAAAAACTCACTGTCCGCCTTGTGCACTTTTGGCAGTGACAACTTGCCACTGGTCAGCGCAAACGCCGCCTTGAGTTCATCCGACGGAAATTCGGCCACGTACTGGTTCGACGCGCTTTTGTACAGGTAGCCAAAGAGACTCTCCTGCCGTGCAAACCCCAGCGGCGGCAAGACTGATCGCACCGCGTCCTGCCACCGGCGGCTGACTTGGCTGGCGAGAGGCGCCAGTGCGTCCTGCCCGATTTGCGACAGGGTTTGATTGAGGGTCCACGGCGCCAGCAGTTGGCCAGGCTTTCCACCCAGCTCGGCGTTGGCAACGATGACCCGCAGGTAGCCGGCCCTGGCCGTCTGATTGATAAAGGCGATGTAGTCGTCGAAATCGGCCGCAGGCTTGGCCGCCATCAACTGGTTCAAGAAGCTGGCCTCAGTCGCAGAGCCGCTGCTTTCATACTGGATGAGCGAGCCATAGAACCCGGACAGGTAGTAACGGGTGCACAGCATGCGCACCTGGATGATGATGCGCAGGATATTGATGGGGAAAAAGCTGCGATCCAGGCGGCGCTGCGCGCCTGTCCAGTGCTGTATCTGCGCGGAGCGTCGGGTGCCATCCTCGCCGCGCGAACTGTACAGGGCGTGAACGTTGTGGCCCTCGTACGCCAGGAAATTCCTGTTGGCATCGACCTTGAGCAGGTCGCTCTGGAAATCGAATGCAGTGGCGGTGCCGGCCACCGGCACGCTTGGCAGGTACATCCCGTCATCACGCTTGAAAACCAGCCCGCCAAATACCGTCTCGCGCCGGTTGCCGATCTGTTGATGCGCCCAATGGGCGGCATCGTGATCGGTAACGAACGCCGGCCCCAGATGGGGAACCGGCCTGCGCGTGCTCGCCGCTTGATCGTCTTGAATGTGAGTACTGTCCATGTTCATCGTCACTTGAGTGAAGTTAAGAAAACTGGCGCTGCCCCTGGGTTGCCGGGGGCACCAGGCAGGCTTCACTTTCAAGGGTTTGGCCGGACGCAGGCATTAGATAGTTAAGGCTCGGGGCGCCAGGCACCATCCGGGTGCACCTGCACGCACAGCCTGCGTTGATTGGCGCCGCATTGGTGCATCGCCCACCCCCACAGCCCGGTCACGGCTCGCGCGCACCACGATTGCGCGCCCCGGCACAGCCTTTGCAATCACTCCCTCATCACATCATTGAGTCATGGAGATTGCACAATGAAGCGTCGCAGCTTGATCAAGGCTTTCACACTGTCGGCATCCATCGCCGCGATGGGCATGACCTGGACGGTACAGGCCGCCGAGACCATCAAGGTCGGCATCCTGCACTCGCTGTCCGGGACCATGGCGATCTCCGAGACCTCGCTCAAAGACATGGCGCTGATGACCATCGACGAGATCAACGCCAAGGGCGGCGTGAACGGCAAGATGCTTGAACCGGTAGTGGTGGACCCGGCTTCCAACTGGCCGCTGTTCGCTGAAAAGGGCCGCCAGTTGCTGACCCAGGACAAGGTCGCCGTGGTGTTCGGTTGCTGGACCTCGGTGTCGCGCAAATCGGTATTGCCGGTGTTCGAAGAACTCAATGGCCTGCTGTTCTACCCGGTGCAATACGAAGGCGAAGAGATGTCGCCGAACGTGTTCTATACCGGTGCGGCGCCGAACCAGCAGGCGATCCCGGCGGTGGAATACCTGATGAGCGAAGAAGGCGGCGGCGCCAAGCGCTTCTTCCTGCTGGGCACCGACTACGTGTACCCGCGCACCACCAACAAGATTCTGCGTTCGTTCCTGCACTCCAAAGGCGTAGCGGATAAAGACATCGAAGAGGTCTACACCCCGTTCGGCCACAGCGATTACCAGACCATCGTGGCCAACATCAAAAAATTCTCGGCCGGTGGCAAGACCGCAGTGATCTCCACCGTGAACGGCGACTCCAACGTGCCGTTCTACAAAGAGCTGGCCAACCAGGGCCTGAAGGCTACCGACGTACCGGTCGTCGCCTTCTCCGTGGGTGAAGAAGAACTGCGCGGCATCGACACCAAGCCGCTGGTGGGCAACCTCGCCGCCTGGAACTACTTCCAGTCGGTGGAGAACCCGGTGAACAAGAAATTCGTCGCAGACTGGAAAGCCTACGCCAAGGCCCACAACCTGCCGGGCGCGGACAAAGCCGTGACCAACGACCCGATGGAAGCCACCTACGTGGGCATCCACATGTGGGCGCAGGCGGTGGAGAAAGCCAAGTCCACCGACGTCGACAAAGTGCGTGAAGCCATGGCCGGGCAGACCTTTGCCGCGCCGTCCGGCTTCACCCTGACCATGGACAAGACCAACCACCACCTGCACAAGCCGGTGATGATCGGCGAGATCCAGTCTGACGGGCAGTTCTCGGTGGTGTGGCAGACCCAGGAGCCGATTCGTGCCCAGCCGTGGAGCCCGTATATCCCTGGCAATGACAAGAAGCCGGATTACGCCGTCAAGAGCAACTAAGACCGACTCGGTCTAAATGTGGGAGCGGGCTTGCTCGCGAAAGCGGTGTGTCAGTCGACGCATCCGAAACTGAGCCAGCGCTTTCGCGAGCAAGCCCGCTCCCACATTGTCCGTGCATGATCAGGACATTTTGTATGCCCACTGCCCTATACCGCTTCATCCTCGCCGCCCTGCTGTTGCTGCCCCTCGCCGCACACGCCAGCGACGCCGAAGACTTCATCAACGCCAACCCGATGCAACAAGCCAAGCTGCTCCAGGACTGGGCCGCCCAGCCCGACCCGGCGCGCATCGAGCTGGTGGACGCCCTGCAACAAGGCCAGATCAGCGTCAACGGGGAAACCAAGACCGTACGCCTGAACAACCGCCTGCGCGGCCTGATCGACAACGTGCAAGCCAGCCAGGAATTGCTCGCTGCCGACCCCAAGGTGCGCCTTGCCGCCGCCCAGACTCTGCAAAAAAGTGCACAACCTGCGCAGCTGAAATTCCTCGACCAGCAACTCGCCGGCGAAACCAATGATGACGTACATACAGCCCTCAGTCTCGCCCTGGCCAACCTGCAACTGGTAGACCCCGACCCGGCCGTGCGCCTGGCCGCCGTGCGCTTGCTCGGCGGCACCGGCGACCCGCTGGCCCGCACTCGCCTGGAAGCCCTGCTCGCTCCCGGCGTCGAAGCCGACGCCACGGTGCACACCGCCGCCGAGACCAGCCTGGCCCAGGTCAAACGCAAACTGATGGTGGGCGAGATTCTCGGCCAGGCCTTCAGCGGCATGTCCCTGGGCTCGATCCTGTTGCTGGCGGCGCTCGGCCTGGCGATCACCTTCGGCCTGCTCGGGGTGATCAACATGGCCCACGGCGAGATGCTGATGCTCGGCGCCTACTCCACCTATGTGGTGCAGTTGCTGATGCAGCGCTACGTGCCCCAGGCCATCGAGTTCTACCCGCTGATCGCGCTGCCGGTGGCGTTTTTTGTCACCGCCGCCATCGGCATGGCCCTGGAGCGCACGGTGATTCGTCACCTCTACGGCCGCCCGCTGGAAACCCTGCTCGCCACCTGGGGCATCAGCCTGATGCTGATCCAACTGGTGCGCCTGGTGTTCGGTGCGCAGAACGTTGAAGTGGCCAACCCCGAGTGGCTGTCCGGGGGAATCCAGGTGCTGCCCAACCTGGTGCTGCCGTACAACCGCATCGTGATCATCGCCTTCGCGCTGTTCGTGGTGGTGCTGACTTGGCTGCTGCTGAACAAGACGCGCCTGGGCCTCAACGTGCGCGCCGTCACCCAGAACCGCAACATGGCCGCCTGCTGCGGCGTGCCCACCGGACGCGTGGACATGCTCGCCTTTGGCCTCGGCTCCGGCATAGCGGGCCTCGGTGGCGTGGCCCTGAGCCAGATCGGCAACGTCGGCCCGGACCTCGGCCAGAGCTACATCATCGACTCGTTCCTGGTGGTGGTGCTCGGCGGCGTCGGCCAGTTGGCCGGTAGCGTCATGGCCGCCTTCGGCCTGGGGATAGCCAACAAGATTCTTGAGCCGCAGATCGGTGCCGTGCTCGGCAAGATCCTGATCCTCGCGCTGATCATTCTGTTCATCCAGAAACGCCCGCAAGGACTCTTCGCACTAAAAGGACGGGTGATCGACTGATGAACCAGCCATTGATGCTTACGGCCGCGCAAAAGGCCGGCCCCAAGGTGACTGTCGCGGTCGGTGCAGTGGTGCTGATCCTGCTGCTGGCGCTGCCGTTGTTCTCGCTGTTGTCACCGGAAAATCCGCTGCACGTTTCCGCCTATACCCTGACGTTGGTGGGCAAGATTCTGTGCTACGCCATCGTCGCCCTGGCGCTGGACCTGGTGTGGGGTTATGCCGGGATGTTGTCCCTCGGCCACGGCCTGTTCTTTGCGCTGGGCGGTTATGCCATGGGCATGTACCTGATGCGCCAGGCGTCCGGCGATGAGCTGCCGGCGTTCATGACCTTTTTGTCGTGGACCGAGTTGCCGTGGTACTGGACCGGCACCAGCCACTTCCTCTGGGCAATGTGCCTGGTGGTGTTGGCGCCGGGATTGCTGGCACTGGTGTTCGGGTTCTTCGCCTTCCGCTCACGGATCAAGGGCGTGTACTTCTCGATCATGACCCAGGCCCTGACCTTCGCCGGGATGCTGTTGTTCTTCCGCAACGAGACCGGGTTCGGCGGCAATAACGGCTTTACCAATTTCCGTAGCATCCTCGGGTTTGGCATCACCGAGCCGGGCACGCGAGCGGCGCTGTTTGTGGCCACCGTGGTGTTGTTGGTGGCGAGCCTGTTCATCGGCTGGCGCCTGGCCCAGAGCAAGTTCGGCCGGGTACTGACAGCGCTGCGGGATGCGGAAAATCGCCTGATGTTCTGCGGCTACGACCCGCGTGGCTTCAAGCTGTTCGTATGGGTGTTGAGCGCGGTGCTGTGTGGTTTGGCGGGCGCGTTGTATGTGCCGCAAGTGGGCATCATCAACCCCAGCGAAATGTCGCCGACCAACTCCATCGAGGCCGCTGTGTGGGTGGCCCTCGGCGGGCGTGGAACCTTGATCGGCCCGCTGCTGGGCGCCGGTGTGGTCAACGGCATGAAGAGCTGGTTCACCGTGGCGTTTCCTGAGTATTGGCTGTTCTTCCTCGGTGCGCTGTTCATCATCGTCACCCTGTACTTGCCCAAGGGTGTGATTGGCCTGCTGAAGAAAAGGGGCGACCAATGAGAATTACAGCGACGGCGGAATTCATGCTCGAGCCCATTCTTGAACCGAACAAAGACCAAGGCAGCGCCCGCGATGCCATTGGCCTCGGTCAGGCTGCCGGCAAAGGCCTGAACACCCGCCACGGCACGATCCTGACCCTGGAAGACATCAGCGTCAGCTTCGACGGCTTCAAGGCGTTGAACGACTTGAACCTGTACATCGGCGTCGGCGAATTGCGCTGCATCATCGGCCCCAACGGCGCGGGCAAGACCACGCTGATGGACGTGATCACCGGCAAGACCCGGCCCAGCCACGGCAAGGCCTGGTTCGGCGAAACCCTCGACCTGACGAGCATGAGCGAAGTGCAGATCGCCCAGGCCGGCATCGGTCGCAAGTTCCAGAAGCCCACGGTATTCGAAGCCCTCAGCGTGTTTGAAAACCTGGAGCTGGCGCAGAAGACCGACAAATCGGTGTGGGCCAGCCTGCGGGCGCGCTTGAGTGGTGAGCAGAAAGACCGCATCAGCGAAGTGCTCGACACCATCCGACTCACCGCTTCAGTCAATCGCCCGGCCGGCTTGCTGTCCCACGGCCAGAAACAGTTCCTGGAAATCGGCATGTTGCTGATGCAGGACCCGCAACTGTTGCTGCTGGATGAACCGGTGGCGGGCATGACCGATGCCGAAACCGAGTTCACCGCCGAGCTGTTCAAGCGCCTGGCGGGCAAGCATTCGCTGATGGTGGTGGAACACGACATGGGCTTTGTCGGCTCGATTGCCGACCACGTGACGGTGTTGCACCAGGGCAGCGTGCTGGCCGAAGGGTCGCTGGAACAGGTGCAGGAAAATGAGCGGGTGATCGAGGTTTACCTCGGCCGCTGAACCTGATCGTTCCCACGCTCCGCGTGGGAATGCATCCGGTGACGCTCTGCGTCACACGGCGGACGCGGAGCGTCCATTGCGGCATTCCCACGCAGAGCGTGGGAACGATCATTAAGGGGAACTGAACATGCTGCAAGTCGACAAGCTGCACCAGTACTACGGCGGTAGCCACATCCTGCGCGGGCTTTCCTTTGAGGTAAAAGTCGGCGAAGTCACCTGCCTGCTGGGCCGCAACGGCGTGGGCAAGACCACCTTGCTCAAGTGCCTGATGGGTTTGCTGCCGGCCAAGGAAGGTGCGGTGAACTGGGAAGGCCGCGCCATTACCGGCTTCAAGCCGCACCAGCGGGTGCACGCCGGTATCGCTTACGTGCCCCAGGGCCGGGAGATTTTTGGCCGCCTGACAGTGGAAGAAAACCTGCTGATGGGCCTGTCACGCTTCCCCGGCTCCGAAGCCAAGGAAGTGCCCGCCTTCATCTACGAGCTGTTCCCGGTGCTGCTGCAAATGAAGCAACGCCGGGGTGGTGACTTGTCCGGCGGCCAGCAACAGCAGCTGGCTATCGGCCGGGCCCTGGCCAGCCGCCCGCGCCTGCTGATCCTCGATGAACCCACCGAAGGCATCCAGCCGTCGGTGATCAAGGAGATCGGCGCGGTGATCAAGAAGCTCGCGGCACGCGGCGACATGGCGATTCTGCTGGTGGAGCAGTTCTATGATTTTGCCGCGGAACTGGCCGACCAGTACCTGGTGATGTCCCGGGGCGAAATCGTCCAGCAGGGGCGTGGAGAAAATATGGAAAGCGAGGGTGTGCGCGGGCTCGTTACGATCTAATCTGTAGCGTCCTAACGATAAGCACTGACCATGACCCTACCTGCCCCCACCGCGCTGTTCACCCCCAGCTGGCACGCCGAGCTGGAACTCGGCTACGCGCGTTTCGGCGACACCACGCGCCCAGTGATGCGCCGCCACCTCGGCCCACTGCGGGTGCAAAAGCATCTGTACGCCGAAGGCCCCGAGGTGTGCCAGCACATCATCGTGCACCCGCCGGGCGGGATTGCCGGCGGTGATCGTCTCGATATCAGCGCCCATGTCGCCGAAGGTGCGTGGGCGCAACTGACCAGCCCCGGCGCGGCCAAGTGGTACCGCGCCGGCGGGCCGGCGTATCAGAAACTGGAGCTGACGGTTGAGGCGGGCGCGACGCTGGAATGGCTGCCGCAGGAGACCATCGTGTTCAGCGCCGCCCAGGCCGAACTCACCACCCGCATCGACCTGCAAGGCGATGCCCGGCTGTTTTACTGGGACGTGGTCGCCCTCGGGCGCCCCGCCAGCGGCGAGCGTTTCGACCTCGGGCACTTCCAGTCGCACCTGGATATCCGCCGCGACGGCCAGTTGATTTGGCATGAGCGCCAGCGCATTGTGGGCGCCGACGGTTTGCTCGACTCACCCATCGGGCTGGACGGGCAACCGGTGTTTGCGACCTTGCTGGTGACCGGCGAAATCGACCCTGAACTGCTCGAACAATGTCGCTCCCTGCCCCACCCGGTACGCGGCGACCTGACCCAATTGCCCGGCCTGCTGGCGGCCCGCTGCCTGGCCAGTGAAGCGCTGCTGGCGCGAGCTTGGCTGATCGCACTGTGGCGCCTGCTGCGCCCGGCCGTGCTGGGCCGCGAGGCTGTATCACCGAGAATCTGGAGCACATGAAGATTAAAAATGTGGGAGCGGGCTTGCTCGCGAATGCAGTGGGTCAGGCAAAGATGCATTCACTGACACACCGCATTCGCGAGCAAGCCCGCTCCCACATTGGATCTCCGGTGTTTTTACGAATGTATTTCATAGTGGACCTTGAACGATGGACCTGACCCCACGGGAAAAAGACAAACTGCTGATCTTCACCGCCGGCCTGGTAGCCGAGCGACGGTTGGCGCGCGGTGTGAAGCTCAACTACCCGGAAACCATCGCCTACATCTCCGCCGCGTTGATGGAAGGCGCCCGCGATGGCCGCACCGTGGCCGAGCTGATGCACTTCGGCACCACCCTGCTCACCCGCGAACAGGTGATGGAAGGCATCCCGGAAATGATCCCGGACATCCAGGTGGAAGCCACCTTCCCCGACGGCACCAAGCTGGTCACCGTCCACCAACCCATCGCCTGAGGCCCGACCATGTCCTTTTTGATTCGTGATGCGGTGCACGCCGATTTGCCAGGGATTCGCGATATCTACAACGACGCGGTGCTCAACACCACGGCGATCTGGAACGAACAACCGGTAGACCTGGGCAACCGCCAGGCCTGGTTCAGCGCTCGTCAGTCGCAGTTTTATCCGGTCCTGGTGGCCGTCGAAGACGAGCAGGTCATCGGCTATGCCTCGTTCGGTGACTGGCGGCCCTTTGAGGGCTTTCGCCACACCGTCGAACACTCGGTGTACGTGCGCAACGACCAGCGCGGCAAAGGCCTCGGCCCACAGTTGATGCAGGTGCTGATCGAGCGGGCGAAAACCTGCGACAAACACGTGATGGTCGCCGCCATCGAAAGCGGCAACCAGGCCTCGATCCGCCTGCATGAGCGCCTGGGTTTCATCACCACCGGGCAGATGCCCCAGGTCGGCACCAAGTTCGGCCGCTGGCTGGACCTGACCTTCATGCAACTGACGCTCAACCCAGGCGCTGTGCCGCCCAAGGAGTGACACCGATGAACGCCCAACTGCGTCGAGTCAATGCCGAAAGTTTTGCCCATTACCGCCCGGGTTTGATTGAGCTGTTGCTGGACGCCGTGAAGCACGGCGCATCGGTGGGGTTCATGGCCGACTTCGATGAAACCCAGGCCAGCGCTTATCTCAACGGCGTGCAGGCCAGCCTCACCGATGGCAGCCTGCTGCTGTGGGTGGTGGTGCGTGATGAACACGTCATCGCCAGCGTGCAATTGGCGCTGTGCATGAAAGCCAACGGCCTGAACCGCGCCGAAGTGCAGAAGCTGCTGGTGCACAGCGAGGCCCGGCGCCGTGGCCTCGGCCAGCAACTGATGAGCGCTTTGGAACTGAGCGCCCGCCAGTACAAACGCGGGCTGCTGTACCTGGACACCGAAGCCGGCTCCGGCGCCGAAGCCTTCTACCAGTCGCTGCGTTATACCAAGATCGGTGAATTGCCCGACTACTGCCAAAGCCCGGACGGGCGCTACACCCCGACCGCCATCTACTTCAAGACCCTGGGGCAACCTGCATGATTCCTGGCGAATTTCAGATCCAGCCTGGCGACATCGAACTCAACGTGGGCCGGCGCACCGCCACCCTGAGCGTAGCCAACAGCGGCGACCGGCCGATCCAGGTTGGTTCCCACTATCACTTTTTCGAGACCAACGACGCACTGACGTTCGACCGTGCTGCCAGCCGTGGCATGCGCCTGAACATCCCGGCCGGCACCGCCGTGCGCTTTGAGCCGGGGCAGAGTCGTGAAGTGGAACTGGTTGAGCTGAGTGGCAAACGCCGGGTGTTCGGGTTTGCCGGGCGCATCATGGGCGACCTGGATTAATGATCGTTCCCACGCTCTGCGTGGGCATGCATCCTGTGACGCTCCGCGTCACGACCTTCAAGAGCGGACGCAGAGCGTCCAGGGCGACATTCCCACGCAGAGCGTGGGAACGATCAGGAACTAAACACATGAAGATTTCCAGACAAGCCTACGCCGACATGTACGGCCCCACCGTTGGTGACAAGGTCCGCCTGGCCGACACCGAGCTGTTCGTCGAAGTCGAACAGGACTTCACCGTCTACGGCGAAGAAGTGAAGTTCGGCGGCGGCAAGGTGATCCGTGATGGCCAGGGCCAGAGCCAACTGCTCGCCCATGAGGTGGTCGACACCCTGATCACCAACGCGCTGATCATCGACCACTGGGGCATCGTCAAGGCTGACGTCGGCCTGAAAAACGGCCGCATCGCCGCCATCGGCAAGGCCGGCAACCCGGACATCCAGCCCGGCGTGACCATCTGTGTCGGCGCCAGCACCGAAGTGATTGCCGGTGAGGGCATGATCCTCACCGCCGGCGGCATCGATACCCACATCCACTTCATTTGCCCGCAGCAAATCGAAGAAGCACTGACCAGCGGCGTCACCACCATGATCGGCGGCGGCACCGGGCCGGCCACCGGCACCAACGCCACCACCTGCACCTCCGGCCCATGGCACCTGGCGCGCATGCTCCAGGCCTCCGACTCGTTCCCGATGAACATCGGCTTCACCGGCAAGGGCAACGCCAGCCTGCCGGAGCCGTTGATCGAACAAGTGAAGGCCGGTGCCATTGGCTTGAAGCTGCACGAGGACTGGGGCACCACGCCGGCGAGCATCGACAACTGCCTGAGCGTCGCCGACGAGTACGACGTGCAGGTGGCGATCCACAGCGACACCCTCAACGAATCCGGCTTTGTCGAAACCACCCTCGCCGCCTTCAAGGGCCGCACCATCCACACCTACCACACCGAAGGTGCCGGTGGCGGTCACGCGCCCGACATCATCAAGGCCTGCGGCTTCCCCAACGTGCTGCCCAGCTCCACCAACCCAACCCGGCCGTTCACCCGCAACACCATCGACGAACACCTGGACATGTTGATGGTCTGCCATCACCTGGACCCGAGCATTGCCGAAGACGTGGCCTTTGCCGAAAGCCGCATCCGCCGTGAAACGATTGCCGCCGAAGACATCCTTCACGACCTCGGCGCGTTCTCGATGATCAGCTCCGACAGCCAGGCCATGGGCCGGGTCGGCGAGGTAATCACACGCACCTGGCAGACCGCCGACAAGATGAAAAAACAGCGCGGGCGATTGCCTGGCGACGGCGAAGGCAATGACAACTTCCGCGCCAAACGCTACATCGCCAAGTACACCATCAACCCGGCGATTACCCACGGCATCAGCCACGAAGTGGGCTCGATTGAAGTGGGCAAGTGGGCCGACCTGGTGCTGTGGCGCCCGGCGTTTTTCGGGATCAAGCCGACGCTGATTCTCAAGGGCGGCGCGATTGCCTCAAGCCTGATGGGCGACGCCAACGCCTCGATCCCGACGCCGCAACCGGTGCACTACCGCCCGATGTTCGCCAGCTTCGGCAGCTCGCTGCACGCCACCAGCCTGACCTTTATCAGCCAGGCGGCGTTGGCGGCAGGCCTGCCGGAGCAGTTGGGGTTGAAGAAGCAGATCGCCGTGGTCAAGGGTTGCCGCGCGGTGCAGAAAACCGACTTGATCCACAACGATTACCTGCCGGATATCGAGGTTGACCCGCAGACCTACCAGGTCAAGGCCGACGGTGTGTTGCTGTGGTGTGAACCGGCGGATGTGCTGCCGATGGCGCAGCGTTACTTTCTGTTCTGAAGCGCGATTTCCAGAGCCTCGTCAGTGAGCCTCTGGAGAATCGCCTTGCGCTCCTCGTGCAGTTTCACCGCAAGCGCATCATAGACGTCCTGGTGCATGGGCGTGCCGGGAGGAAAATCCTCAACCGACTTGTCCAGCATCAGGGCCGAATTGCGCAGGGTATTGCGCAGGGCCATCTTCTGCGACTCAAGCAATCGACCATTGGCCGCCAGATCATTCAGGGCACTCGTCAAGTCTTCCAGCGCCGCCCTTTTGCGCGTCAGCCAGACAAAGGCCGCGGGGGTCGAACGCTCAAGGTACTCACCCCAGAAGTCCAGCTCGACGAGCGCATCCCTGAGCAGGTCGCCCTCCTCCAATGCCATGACCCGATCAAAAGCATCGTCCAGCATCTGCGGGGTGACGTCGGGTTCCGGGTACATCACATCCGCTGATTGCCAGGGCAGCTCAAGCCGTTGGGCCAACCCGGTGGAAAACGCCAGATGGACCCCCACTTCGTCGATAGCCCGTTCGGGGTTTCCAGCAGAGTCGGTTCCCCGGTCCCGATCATTGGGGAACTTGCGGCCTTGCTCACTCAATGCCGCCACCCGGGCGCGAGCAATTTCTCCCAGCTTGTTGAGCCGGGTCCTGCCTTTGGCCACCGTCAACATCAGTTGCTCGACCACGTCGGGGTGAGGGTTGGTCCAAGCCTCATACACCATCACTTCGATCCCCATGGCATTGAACAATTGGGCACCCGCATCAACGCAGCTGGTAGGCGCCCTCGCCATGTCGAAAAGCTTCTCACGCAGCCGGGTGTCGTCGTACATGGCGCGCAACATTCGCCAGACCTTGGCCGTAAGGTCTTGCGCGAAGTCTTCCGACATTGCATCGGCAGACTCGCTCAACTTGCGGATTTCGTTAAAAAACGGTTCGGCGCCCCTGGACTCTTCCAAGGCATTCCATAGGGGCTGCAAGTCCCTCCACTGCATGTCGGTGAGGCCGGACTTCCATTGGATGCTGTCCTGCATCCCTCGGGGTGGAAACTGCCGCTCCGGGTCCATACCTACAGATTCAATGTACTGCTTGAGCTGGCGAAGGCCTTCGGGCGTCAGCAAGGAGCGAGTAACACGGGTGCGCGCAAGAATCGCAGCCTGCGCTGAACCTGGCTCGACTATCGGCACCTCGAGCGCATTACCTTCCAGGTCCAGGTTGAACTCGCGAGGCCGAGGCCTGGCGAAGATCCCAATGGGCCAACCACGCTGCCCGGTATCGCCCAATGAAACGTGATACAGCCGGCGCATCCGGCTGATGTCCGGCGCCATGCCCAGCGGATTGGACTCCAGCTCGAGTGTCTGGAGCCGGGTGAGGTTCTTCAATCGGTTGACGGCCGCGACGTCCAGCACAATCTCGTTATCCGCCAGTATCAACGTCTCAAGCCTGGGCAGATGCTCAAGCAACAGGGGCAGGCGAGTGAGCTGGTTGTCTTCCAGGTTGAGGGTGCGCAAGCCGCGAAAGGGAGCCAGGAAAGGCTCGACGGCATTGGTCAGTTCCGCACTGGATATTTCCAGGTAAGTGACATGATCAAAGTTGGCGCTCAGCGCCGGAAGCGACGCCAACTGAGGTTGTATGTCAATCTCGCTCACTTCGATCTTCTGGCCCAGGGGATTGCCGGAACTGTCCACATCAACCTCACCGTTACGCCTCCAGGCGCGAATCAACACCTTGCGCAGTTCTTTACGGATGGCACGCTGCTCTCGGTATTCAGCGCTATTGGCCTCACCAAAGCCCTGGATCGGTGATGCTTCCCAGGTCTCCAAGGTGGAACGGAGCATTTCGTACTCCTGCTCCAGAGAGATGAGCCAGGTGTCGTCGGCCGGCGTGTAAGGTGCACGCAGTTGGGCAATCTGCACTTCGTCAAAAGTGGGGTAGAGGGCTTTGATACGCTGGCGAACGTTGTGCTCCCAGGAGCCCGCACCACGACCACTCCAGGCATAACCGATCCGCCCGCGAGAAGAGCGCTGCGGCGAAATGAAAAAGGGTGAGCCCAACGGTTGCATGCCCAGCACCTTGCGCAGGCCGGCACGGGACAGGGCGTGCTGTTGAATCAACCTTCCAAGTTGCGGCCCCTGCCCGACCTCGGGCAACCCCACGGACTGGCGATGAGCCTCCGGCAGTGCGTGCTGCAAGGAATCGTACAAGCTATCGACCCCATGTAACTCGTTGCCCTGGGTGTCAAACACCTGATACTGACCATCGCCCACTCGCACCAGCAGTTTGAGGTTGCTGGACCCAGGTAGGCCATAGCTGGCACGCAGGCGCCCGCTCACCGAGCCTTCGTGCACTTCAATGCGCAGGCTGTCCCGCCAACCGGGAAGGTGCTCAAGGGTATTGAGCACCAGGGCTTCAGTGTCAGCATTGGCCAACGCATCCAGGTACAGCCCTTCATACGCCCGGGCCAGGCGCAATTCCCCAAGTTTCTGGCGCGCTTGCTGCGCCAGCTCCAGGGGAATCTTGCGATTGTTGACCAGGCTCGCCCGCTGCGAGGGGCTGGCACCTTCCAGCAGTTCCTCGACCATGACCGGTGGCAGGCTTTTGAAGTCGCGCGCGAACAGTTGCAGTTCGGCGCTGCCAGGCGATGACCGCCCGAGGTAAAGGCTGTCGAACACCCGCCGCAGGGACTGTTTGGCATAGATCCCCAGCCGTTCCTGCAACGCCTGGCTACGCAGCGCGGCCCCGTAAGGCATGTGTTGGCCGAGCAGGTTTTTAAGCTGCTCCTCGGGCAAACTCTCGACGATCAACGCCGGCAGCTTGCCGCCGAACAGGTCTATGCGGCTGATGCTGATCAGTTCCGTCCCGGGCGCATGAGGTTGGCCATACAGGGCAGCCGTCCTGCCGGCGCCATGGCCGTCAAATACTTCGATGGTCCTGCCGGGCGGCCAGCCGGTCATTTCCACCATCAACGACGCGGCGTAGCTACCCAGGTCCATCGACATCGACCCCGCAAGGATCTGCCCACTCAAGCTTTCGGCACGCCCGTAAGCCCGCATGCGCACCGCCGTATCGAGTGTGATGGCCGGAGTGGGCTCGCTTTCCACATACAGCCGGCGCAGCACGCTTTCGTCGGTGTCACTGATCTTGCGCACCTGCTCCAACTGCGTATCGCTCAGGCCTTCCATTACATGGCTCAGTCGCCGCATCAGCGGAACACCTTGCCACGTCAGGGGCTCATCGGCCTCATGGGTCCAGGCGCCAGAACCGTTGTTGACGATCTGAGGTTCATACGCCTCGGGCCTGCTGGGGTGCTGGACCCGGTACACGCCCGGTTCGTCTTGCGCGGTCACGGCGTAGCGATTGCCGTCCACCGACACGACCTGGCGCCCATTGACGGCATGTAGTCCCGCCTGGTCGGGAACCGAGCCTGCCGGCAGTCGGATGTCCTGCGCATAGGGCGCAAGGTCCGGCTTCCACAAGCGGGCCTTGCCCGACGGCAGCCTGACGGCCTTGAGTCCTTCGATAAACGGCGACAGGCTGATATGCAACGCAGCGCCGCCCACCGCCAGTTGCGCGAGATTTTCCAGCACGTCAGCGATATGCGCCCAGCCGGCCTCGCGGTCACCCTGGCCGAGTTCAACCACGCCCTCCAGCACTTCGTACAGCAGTTGCCCGGCCGTGACCACCGCCATCAGTGCACCCAAGGGCGGAATGAACATCGACACCAGGTTCAAGGTGAACAGGCCGATGTTCATCAGATGCGCCATCCGCCGGTCGTGGCCAGCCGCGTCGGTGTGAGCGGTGGGTATCGCCATGCTCAACCCATCGTCGAGTGCGCGCTTGCGCATGTCGGCGTACAGCTCGTCCCAAGGGTCGACGTCGATCCACAGCCCCTTGATCGGGTGGGCGTTGAGGTTCAGGTTTGGCTGGTCCTGCGGCGTGCGGCTGATATGTCGCGGGGACTTTATGACGGCGTTGATCGCCTGGAGTTCGGTAAGGGATTTTCTAGCGTAGTACTGTCGCCACGCTGGATCAGGGCCCAGGGCCACGCGCCTTTGCGGTTCATCGACGCGTTTCTCGGTGAACCGCCCGTAGTAGTAAGCCAGGTATTTTTTCCCGATGAACCGTGAGAAAAACTGTTGGTGGGCCGTGACCTGAACACCCCTGCTGTCCCAATAGTCCTCGGGTCTGTAAGCGGTCAGCTCACGGGTCGTTTCCTCTGCATAGTCGGCAAAGGTTTTGTAGCGCTTGATGGGGTGCTCGGGGTGGTCGGGGATGTAGACGATAAGCCAGGTGCCATACCCATGCTCCACGCTCGGGTCGATCATGAGGCAGCCGTGCATTTGCAGTTCCATGATACTGGGCCAGCGGTGCCAGACCTGCTTGCCTTCGTGCTTGATGCGTCGCTCGCCATTGGCGATGCGCTGCAGTAGCGCGTAGTCGTCGCTGCGAATATCACCTTTGAGCAACGCCACGTAGGCGGCGGCTCTGAAGGCGTCCTTTTGCCGGGTGATAAAGCGTTCACGCAGCAGGTTCCTGGACACGGTTTGCACGGGCAGCAGGTAGGTGGTGAGGTGTTCCTGGTACAGCCTGCCCAGGTCCAGGTCGCGGCATAACCGGGCGAAGGTCTCGATCGTCAGGGTCGTGGTATGGCGCTCGAAACGGCCATCGGCGCCGGGAGCGGTGATAAAGCCTGAAGCACTGTCGAAGAACCCGGCGCGGGTCTCGCGCGCTTCAAAATTGTTCAAGGCCGCTTGCAACAGGGACAAAGTCTTGGTCCGGTAGCCTGTCGCTAGACCTTCGACCGGTACATAGAGGCGCAGATGCACCTGGTTGACGTCCAGCTCAAACCCGGCGGCCTTCAACGCGGCTTCAAGCAATGGCCGGGCGAAGGCGTTGACCTCTTGCACCTTGCCGGTCGCTTGCTCCAGTGCAGTGTGAGACTTGATGCTCGCCTCCAACAGGTTTTGCAGCGCAGCCTTCTGTGCCGGGGTGGTGGTCGCATACCAGGCGGGGATCTCTGGCTTGGCCTGCGTGATGGCTGCACGCAGGGCAGGAGATGCGCTGACCAGGCTTTCGGGGATGGCGGCTTTGATCTGTGCATAGTGACGCCCTTCGCCGCCCGGCAGGAGCGAGGTGGAGGCTTGAGGTGCTGGCATAAACGAGTACCGATAGGGAAATTAAGGCAATGACCTTAATCAGTCGCCCCCGGCACTCGGCGGTAGCTATTTGAACGGATTGCCCCCCATGGACGAACACTCAAAAAGCGCTGGCAGGCTTGATGCACACGGGGGGATTTCCATGGGGTAATTAAGTCGTCGATCCATAGGTAATCCGGGGCCGATGCGTTAACTATTGCGTGCTATCCAGCGGCTTTTCGACTTATTAATCCACAGCGGTTTTCAGTAGCCTTTTTCCTTTGCTTACCCAAAGGAATGCCCCCATGCAGGATGCCCCCTCCGTTACTCCCCTCTCATCTTCCGACGACAACAGTGCGTTCATTCGCCAGGCCATTCCGGACTGGCTGGTACAGGCGCCGGCCCACCGCATAGAAGTGTTGAAACAGGCCAGGCTCGAACAGGCGCAGTGGATGGACAGCTTGTCGCCGCTGCAGCGAAGAACCTTGAAGGCGTTCAATGAAACCAGTTTCAAATCCCAACACGCGGTGGATAAACACCTGGCCAACGTCCAGGCACTCAAGCCCTTCGCCATAGGCCTGCTCAACGGCGCGCTGAAAGAACAATTCAACCTCACCGTGGATGTCGAAGGCACCTCTCTTCGTTTGTATGAGCCGCTGAGGCTCGGCACCCTGGGGATCAAGGCCGGCGAATACAAAGTACTGGAGGTGTCGCTGGTGCAGGCTGCCCTGCATAACTTTGAAGCCAGTGAAGGTGAAGACGGCGCATTCGATCCTGCCTCCGGGTTCACCCAATACCCGGACCGGGAAGGCGCCTCTCCCAGGATCAGCCCGGCGCTGACCGTACCCGCCTTTATCAGGCTGTGCCGTACGCTGGACGTGGGTGCCCGCTACCAGGCGCACCTCAAGGAAACATTACTGCCCACCGACGAGACGGCCGCCACCCGGTTGCGCGACGCCGTGATCACCAGCCAGAAGGATGCCCTCAGGGCTGCGGCGTACCTGGCGCTGCTCAAGCAGGACATTCTCCCGGATGACTTCACCATGGTGCTCAAGGTGGTCGACGGCGAACGCAACCCGACGCTGGGCGGCAAGCCGGTGTGGTTCAGTTGCCTGAGCGTGATGGACCGCGCGCTCATGGGGAGCGTGGTGTTTACACCGGTGGAAAAATATCGCTATGCCACCGACTTCATCGTCTACCTGCCTCACGATCCGGAGCACCCGCTCAAGCGCTACAACAGCCTTGATGCGCTGAAAACCGAACTGAACCGCCAGTGGGTGGCGCGCGACAAAGCGCCAAGCGAATCCGGCAATAACAACCGCCCGACGCCCACGAGCTACCAGCATTTTTTCAGCCAGTTTCTCAATGAGCATGACAAGCCGGCGTTCTTCAACCGGTTTACCGAACCCGCTGCGGACTCCACCGCCGCCGTCGACGCAGTAGCGCGTTCGCCGGTGACCCAGACAATGCTGCAACTGGCCTTCCCGGTATTGACTACGACGGTCATGCCCCAGTCGCTTCCGCCCCCGAAAGCCGGCTGCAGGGTGGTGAAGACGGGCGCTCCCGACCTGTACCTGATGGTGGTCTCAAGACAGGGCCTGTGGGCTGACAACGTCGACCTGTGGGCCAACCTGTTTGAGCATGGCCGCGACAAGGCCCTCGGCGATGCGCGCGACCAGGCAGTGCCCACCGCCGATGTCGACGCCCGGGTGCGCGGGCAAAAAATCGCCCGTTGGCTGGAGGCCGGCGCTACCGTGCTCGGCCTGGGACTGGCGTTCGTCCCGGTGCTCGGCGAAATCATGCTGGCCGCCATGGCGGGCCAATTGCTCTACGAAACCTTCGAAGGCGTGATCGACTGGGGCGAAGGCGACCGGGACACGGCCAAGGCGCACTGGTTCGACGTCGCGCAAAACCTGGCCGCCATGGCGCTGTTGGCCGGTGCGGGGAAAGGCCTGCAAAAACTCGCGGCACCGCCTACACCCGCGTTGGTACAGGAGCTCAAGCCGGTGCGTTTGCCAGGTGGCGAGCTACGGCTGTGGAAGCCGGACCTTACGCCTTATCGCAGCCCCGTCGTATTGCCCAAGGACGCCACGTTTGATGACCTGGGCTTGCACAGCCACGACCAGCAGCCGCTGCTGCCCCTCGACGATCACCTGTATGCCGTCAAACCCGAGCCCGACGGCGACACCTATCGCATACAACACCCCACACGCTCCGACGCTTATGCCCCGCAGGTGGCGCATAACGGCGCAGGTGCCTGGCTGCATGAAGGCGAAGAACCGCTGACCTGGGACGGCCCGGCGCTGATGCGCCGCCTGGGTTGTCGCACCCGGGGCTTGAGCGACGCACAACTGGAACAGGCACGCCTGGCCAGTGGCACTCGCGCCGATCAACTGCGCCAACTGCATG
The DNA here is from genome assembly GCF_013385565.1 of Pseudomonas sp. E6002. Taxonomy (NCBI): domain Bacteria; kingdom Pseudomonadati; phylum Pseudomonadota; class Gammaproteobacteria; order Pseudomonadales; family Pseudomonadaceae; genus Pseudomonas; species Pseudomonas sp. E6002. The sequence goes on from NZ_JACAPT010000022.1 coordinate 116,042, forward strand.
TGGACCTGCAACCGCCGCCCGCCCTGTTGAGTGACAGCCTGGCGCGCTTTGGCATCCATCAGCGGATCGAGACGTTTATCGAGAAGATGGGCAGTGACGACCCGCTGGATTATGCGCTGGCCGACCCGGCGATCACCGAGCGCGTGGTGGCGCACCGAGGCTTGACCTATCCGGCGGTCCTCGACCCGACTCCCCGGGTGCTGGACGAACAGACGATGCTGTGGCGCCGGGAAGTTGCCCAGGCCGCCCGGGACAGTCGGACCTCGCTGTTCGACGCGGATTATCGCGCCCATAACCTGACCCGCTCGCCCCCGGTACAGCAGCTCATTGACAGGTTTTCCGGCCTGCCGGCGGAGGTTGCCAGGCAGTTGCTGGAAACCGCCACGGACGCGGATTTAACTGCGCTGAGTGGCCATCAGCAGTTGTCACCAAGGCTCACCGCCCTGGCGCGCGAAAGCCAGCAGCAAGTGCGCATTGCGCGGGCCTATGAAGGCTTGTTCCTCGACACCCTGCAGAGCCAGGACAGCCTGCGCTTGGCCCTGCATACCCTGCCCAGCTTGCCGGGTTGGGACCCGAGCCTGCGGGTGGAAATCCGCTTGGGCAGCGAACAGGGGCCACTGATCGACGCCGTCGGCCCAGAGGCCGACGCACTGCCGTTGGTGCTGGCGATGGGTGAAGACGGAGCGTTCGGCGCCACCGACCTGTATGGCGCCGTTCTGGCACGTCTTGAACAGGGCCAGCGTCGAGCACTTGGCGAAGCCGCACGGGACGCCGGCACCTTGAAGCAACGGGTGCGTCAAACGCCATTGGCCCGGGACGAGCTGCGCTCGGTGCTGCTGGAATACCCGTTGCTGCGCAAACCCTTGGCAGGAGACCTGCGCCTGCGGGGCGGCTCCCCGCTGCACAAACTCACTCAATTGCGCAGCACCCATACGCGGGTGCGCAAGCTGTATCCGGGGTTCAGCGACGAGCAGGCCACAGCCTTCATCGAGACCCTCGGGAGCGATGCGCGCACTGAGTTGACGCGCCGGGAAGACCAATACGCCGCCCTCAAACGCGCACTCAAGGACTGGGTGAAACGCAGTGCCCGAGAAGATACGAGCCGGCGTCCATTTGAGGTAAACCCGGGAGGCCGGGAGCAGTCAGTGGCCGATGCGTTAAGAGACTGCTGGCGCCGACAGACCGTGGACCGTGCCGGGGCATACACCGGGCGCCGACTGGAAATCAGCGCCCAGGTGAACCTGCCCAAACTCAACGCCGATTTTGGCCATGTCGAGGAGTTGGTTCTCGACTACGTGAGCTTCACCGACGGCCCCGGGCAGTTCCTTGGCAACTTCCCCAATCTGAAACGTTTGACCCTCAAACAAGTCGGCGGTATCGGACGCCACACGCTGACCGAACTGCCCGAAGCAATCACGGCCATAAAGGCGCTGACGCACCTGGACCTGTCGAAAAATGCCATCCGCCTGAGCGAAATCAGCGCCGGCCAACTGGCCGGCCTGAGCCGCCTGGAAGAACTGTGCCTGAACGACAACCCCTTGGGCACCCTGCCGGATTTCAGCCCGCTGCTACGACTGCGCAAGCTGGAGCTGCGTGACACCCGGATCAATCAGTGGCCCACAGGCCTGCTGGAACTGCCGGAGCTGAGAGAAGTCGACCTGTCCGGCAATCACCTGAGCGCGGTGCCCGACAGCCTGCTCAACCCAGCCCCCGAAAACGTGGAAGCCAGCATCCGTCTCAACCGCATGACCCGCCTGCGTGACAACCCATTCACCCCGCAAGCCAATCAGCAGATGCGGGCGTACATCGCTCGCCTGGCACAAACTCGCCCGGGCTGGCGCAACGGCGGCCAGCCTGGCGCCTTCGAAGTACCCTTGAGCCACACCGACGAAATGCGGCGGATAAGGGACCTGTTTCCCGGCTACAGCGAGGAGGAAAACGAGCAATTCGTATTGCACGCAGGCGACGGGGCGCCGGCTGAACTGACGCGCCTGGAAGGCGAGTGGCAAACCTTGAGCACCCAACTGAACGCCTGGGCCACACAACGGTTCCTGGTGGCTGCCGACAGCGAAAACCTGCGTGCAGGGGATGCCAACCATCGCCAGCAATTCGCTCGAGACCTCAAGGCGTGCTGGCGGCGCATGACTCCCAAAGTGCTGGCCCAAGATGGTTCTCCCGCCGGCTACACCCTTGAAGCACTCGGCTTGAGAGTCGGCGACTTGCCTGCGCTGGAAGCAGATTTCAGCCACGTTGGGTCAATCAAGCTTCAGGACATGCAATCCGTATACGGCCTGGATGAGTTTCTCGGCCACTTCAGTCACACCCGTTGGCTCGACCTGTCGTACGGAGAGTTGCGTTCAATCCCGCCCAGCGTTGCCCGGATGATTCGGCTTACCCGCCTGGACCTCAGGAGCAACCAACTTTCCCTGAGCGAGGCCGACGTGGATCTGCTGGAGGGGCTCACCTCACTCAAGATCATCAATCTGAGCCGCAACCCCCTGGCGCGTACCCCCAACTTCGCAACCCTGCCGAACCTGCGTAGGGTGAATTTGAAAAACACCGGGATCACCGAGTGGCCGCAGGGCTTGGGGCCACATCAGGCGTTGGACATCGTTAACCTGGCGCAGAACCGCATCACGCAGTTGCCCGAGTCCCTGGTCAACCCGCTGCCCGAGGAGGCCGAGGCATTCATCTACGTCAACAACGTCACCTTTATCGACGGCAACCCGCTGAGCACCGAAGCCCGCAGGCAGTTGGTCGAGTATTGGAGCAATGCAACCTTGCTCCACCGCGAGGCAGCAGCGGGCCGGCAGCCCGGCGCGATGCGTTATCGGGCGCCACAGCCCGCTACAGTCGAGGTTCACGCGCCTCAAGAACAGATCGTGGACGACACACCGGAGCCGGCATACCAGCACTGGATGGATGGTCTGTCACCCGAGGAAATCGACGTACGACGCAGCCTGTGGGAGTCGATTGCCGAGAAACCCGGTTCGCAGATCTTCCTCGACATCCTCGACAACCTCAAAGAATCGGCGGAGTACCGCAGCCGCTATACCGACCTGCAATCGCGCCTGTGGCAATTGCTCGATGCGGCCCGGGACGATGGCTTGCGTGAAGAGCTGTTCAACCTGGCGGGTGACCCGCGCTGCGGCGATCGGTCGGCCCTGGTGTTCAGTGACATGGAGACCAAGGTGCTGACGTGGCAAGCCACGCGCTATGCCGCCGATGGCGAGGCGGGACCGGCACTCTACACGTTGGCCAAAGGTCTTTTTCGCCTGGACGAGGTGGAAAAATTAGCCAGCGCAGACATTCGGGTTCGAGAAGGCATGATTCGCACGTCGACCATGACCCCTGAACAAAAAGTCGCCGCCCTGGAAAAACTGGAAGATATTGAAATTCGCCTGGCCTATCGCATGGGCCTGGCCCGCCGCCTCAGCCTGCCCGGTCAGCCCAACGATGCCCGCTACCTCGCAACGGGACAGGTAGCGCCGCAGATCCTGAATAATGCCGCCATCACAATAGAAAAACTGGACAACTCCAAGAAGCTCGTACAGTCGCTGTTAGGCCGCGAATTCTGGCAGGCCTTTATTCGCAACCATTATGACGATGAGTTCAGAGTCCTGAGGGAGCCCCATGACGTGCGCTTGAATGCGTTATCCGAGGAACACGATGCCGGCGCCCTCAGTGATGAGGCATACGCAACCCAGGCTGAAAATGTGCAACTGCAACTGGCCGTGGACGAGGCGCAGCTGGTTCGCTTGCTGACCCTGCGCGACTGGGTGCCGTGCAAGGCGCGCTGCAGCATCACCTGATGGATTCAGGGCGTTTGCACCAACCGCCCCAGCCGTTGCTTGAGCATCTGGTTCTCGGCCCGCAGTTGCTGGACCTCTTCCAGCAGGTCGAGCGCCAGGGCGACGCCTTCCCATTCCAGCTCCAGGTCCTTTTGCAGCGCCGAGGCGCGCTTGGCCAGGGCCAGTTCGTAATCGGTGAAGCGCCAGGACTCGGGACTGGTCCCCACCGGTTCAACGATGCCGTGCTCGACGATTTCGATCACGTAGGCCACCGACAGGTCGGTGGCCTCACAGAATTCTGCCATGTTCACTTGAACCAAACGGGGACTGCTCATCGTTAGCTACTCCATGATTCTCTTGGATCGAAGGCGGCTTTTTGTGCCAGTTCCTGCCACAACGCCTTGACCTCGTCGTCGGTGTTTTTCGGCATCACCGCCTTGAGTTGCACAAACAGGTAACCGCGCTGCCCGGCCTTGTTCAACAAGCCATGGCCCTTGGCGCGCATGCGCTGGCCGTTCTGGCTGCCGGCCGGCACCTTGAGGTTGATCTTGCCGGTGAGGGTCGGCACCGCCACTTCCGTGCCCAACGCCAGCTCCCACGGGGCCAGTGGCAGGGTGATGATCAGGTTCTCACCTTCCACATCGAATTTAGGGTGTGGCGCGAACTTGATGATCAAGTACAGATCACCATTGGCACCACCGCCAATCCCAGGCGCGCCCTGGCCCTTGAGGCGGATGCGCTCGCCGTCGGCCACACCGGCCGGGATCTTCACGTTCAGGCTCTTGGTGGTGTTGCTGACGTGCTGGCCGGCCGCGTTGTATTGCGGCACCTGGAAGTTGACCTGCTTGGACTCGTTGGACAGGGTCTCTTCGAGGAAGACCGGCAGTTCCATTTCCACATCTTGCCCTCGACGCCCGGCACTGCGGCCCTGGGCACCACCAAAACCATTGCCGCGCGAACCGAAGATCGAGCTGAAGAAGTCCGAGAAGTCGCCGGTGTCCTGGCCACCGCCGCCATAGCCACCACGGCTCTGCCAACCTGGCGGGCCCTGGAACGGCTGGCCATGCTGGCCGTATTTGCGCAGATCGTCGTATTCGGCGCGCTTGTCGGCACTTTTCAGCGCTTCATAGGCTTCGGACGCGTCCTTGAACTTGGCTTCAGCGTCCTTTTCCTTGCTCACGTCCGGGTGATATTTGCGCGCCAGCTTGCGATAGGCGGCCTTGATCGCCTTGTCGTCAGCGGTGGGTTCTACACCGAGAATCTTGTAATAGTCTTTGAAGTCCATCGGGGGCATCACCATCCATTATCGATATCGCACTGCCAGCGTCACAGCATGCGCCTGTTTGCGGCGTCTGGATTGACCGATCTCAATCTTGTGACCGAAGGGTGCGTCAGAAGTTTATCGGCGCTGCGGGCAGAATCCTGCAGCCACCAACCGTATGGGGAGGATTTGGGGGCAAAGGCCGGGCTTTCAAGGTAACAAGTCCGTTGTATTTAGCGGATAGTCGGCCTACGCATCTGCACGCGGGTGGCATACACTGCGCGGCCGTTTTTCAACCGGAACCCGATTGACATGAAAAACCCATCCCCAGCCCGTGCCTGCGGTATCGACTTCGGCACGTCCAACTCCACCGTCGGCTGGATTCGTCCCGGCATGGAAACGCTTATCGCGCTGGAGGACGACAAGATCACGCTGCCGTCGGTGGTGTTCTTCAACTTCGAAGAGCGCCGCCCGGTGTACGGTCGCCTGGCCCTGCACGAGTACCTGGAAAACTACGAAGGCCGGCTGATGCGCTCGCTCAAGAGCCTGCTGGGTTCCAAGCTGATCAAGCACGACACCAGTGTATTGGGCACGGCCATGCCGTTCACCGACCTGCTGGCGCTGTTTATCGGCCAACTCAAGAGCCGCGCCGAGACCACCGCCGGGCGTGAGTTCGAAGAAGTGGTGCTGGGCCGTCCGGTATTTTTCGTCGACGACGACCCGATGGCCGACCAGGAAGCCGAGAACACCCTGGTGGACGTGGCCCGCAAGATCGGCTTCAAGGACATCTCGTTCCAGTACGAACCGATTGCCGCGGCCTTCGACTACGAGTCCACCATCGAGAAAGAAGAGCTGGTGCTGATTGTCGACATCGGCGGGGGTACCTCCGACTTCTCCCTGGTGCGCCTGTCGCCCGAGCGCCGCCAGATCGACAACCGCCACGACGACATCCTCGCCACCGGCGGTGTGCACATCGGCGGTACCGACTTCGACAAGCAGCTCTCGCTGGCCGGCATGATGCCGCTGTTCGGCTACGGCAGCCGCATGAAGAGCGGCGCTTATATGCCCACCAGCCACCACATGAACCTGGCGACCTGGCACACCATCAACTCGGTGTACTCGCAGAAATCCAAGCTGGCGCTGGGCAGCATGCGCTACGACATCGAGGACACGGGTGGCATCGACCGCCTGTTCAACCTGATCGAACAGCGCGCCGGGCACTGGCTGGCGATGGAAGTGGAAGAAACCAAGATCCAACTGACCCAACAGGACAGCCGCCATGTGCTGCTGGACCGGGTCGAGCCGGGGTTGAGCGTGGAATTGAGCCGGGCGCTGTTCGAGTCGGCCATCGATGGCTTGCTGGAGCGGGTGCGCAATGCGGTGACGCAACTGCTCAACGACGCCTCGGTGGACGTGGCCCAGGTGGACACGGTGTTCTTTACCGGGGGTTCCAGCGGGATTCCGGCGCTGCGCCACAGCATCTCGGCGATGCTGCCGAATGCGCAGCATGTGGAAGGGAACATCTTTGGCAGTATTGGCAGTGGTCTGGCGATTGAGGCCAGCAAGCGCTACGGCTACTGAGTTTTAGCTGAAACCGTGGCGCGCCCTTCGCGAGCAAGCCCGCTCCCACATTCGGCTGCATTCCAAAGTTGGAACTCGGTCAAATGTGGGAGCGGGCTTGCTCGCGAAGGGGCCAGTCCAGGCAACATCAATGCTAAACCATCCCCGCCAGCTTCAACTCACTCTTCAAGTACGCATAATAAATCGGCCCCGCCACCACCCCCGGCAGGCCGAAGGCGGCTTCGAACACCAGCATCGCCAACAACAATTCCCACGACTTGGCACTGATCTGCCCACCGACGATCCGCGCGTTGAGGAAGTACTCGACCTTGTGGATCACGATCAGGTAGCCCAACGCCGCCACCGCCACCCAGATCGACAGCGACAAGGCCACGATGGTGATCAGGGTGTTGGACATCAGGTTGCCGATCACCGGCAGCAGGCCCAGCAGGAACGTCAGCACGATCAGGGTCTTGGTCAGCGGCAGGTGGATCCCGCACAACGGCAGCACCACCGCGAGGAAGATCGCGGTGAACGCGGTGTTCAGCGCGGCGATCTTGATCTGCGCGAAAACGATGTTGCGAAAGGCCTGGACCAGCAGGTGCAGGCGATCAAACAGCGCGGCCGCCAGGGGTTTGCGCTTGGTCAGGTCCGGCACCCGTTGCAGGGCGATGATCGCCCCCAGCACCATGCCGATCAACAAGGTCACGAACATGTGCGCGGCGTCTTTGCCCACCAGTTGCAGTTCGCTGAGGTGTTTGCTCAGCCATTCGCCGATGGCCACGCGGAACTCGGCGGCGCTGGCCGGCAGGTAGGCGTCGAGGAACGGCGGCAACTGGCCGCGGGCACGATCGACCACGCCCATGAACTTATCGAGGGAGGCCCCCGGGTTTTCCGCTTCGTGCAGCAGGAAGCTGATGGCCCCGGCAAAGATCAGGGTCAGGATGCTGACGATCAAGGTTCCCAGCAAGGCTACCGCCAACCAGCGCGCACGCCGGCCTTCGATCAACCGCTGCAACTGCGGGGTGAGCATGTTGACCAGCTCATACACCAGCAGCCCGGCCAGCAGGCTCGGCAGCAACTTCAATGGCAAAACCAGCAGCAGCCCGCCAAAAATCAGCACGCAACTGACCAACAACAACACGTGACGCTGAGAAAACGTTGGCATACAGCCTCAAAACGAACGGCGTTAAAGGATGGGCAGTCTGCCAGCGTTGGGTGAATCAAGCGAGAAGTCTAAACGCGGTCCAATGTGGGAGCTGGCTTGCCTGCGATGGCGGTGGGTCAGCCAACAAAGGCATCGACTGTCAGGTCGCAATCTTAGGCAAGCCAGCGCCCACAGAGTTCTGCATCATTATTTCTTCAGGCAGGTGCTCATAAAGGTTTTACGCGCATCGCCGGTCAGCGCCTGGGTTTTCGCGGTGGCGTTGCAATCTTTCATCTTCTGTTGCTGGGGGGTCAGGGTCTTGGCGTCGTTGGCCGCCGGGGCCGCCTTGAGGCAGTTGCTCATGAACGCCTTGCGATCATCACCGGTCTTGCCACTGGTCTTGGCTTCGGCGTTGCAAGTAGTCATTTTTTGTTGCTGAGCCGTCTGTGCGGCAGTCGCGGCAAAGCCTTGGGAACACAGCAGCAGGCCCATCATCAACAGCGGAATACGCAGCATCTTCATGGAGTTTTCTCCCTGTTACCGTGCCGAGGGGCACGGCCTCCCCAGCAGTGTAGTCAAACCCTGTTACACCTTCCTGCCGCGTATATGGGTCCGGCGATACTGCTCCGGCGTGCAGCCGGCCTGGCGCTGGAACATCGCGATAAACGCCGAGGCTGTGCTGTAGCCCAGGTCAAACGCAACTTCCTGGACACTGCGCGCGCTGTCCAGCGCCTCGATCGACGCCAGGAACCGCAGGCGTTGGCGCCATTCGCCGAAGCTCATCCCCAGCTCACGCACAAATTGCCGCGCCAGGGTGCGCTCACTGACATGCACCTGCTGCGCCCACTGGGCCAGCGCGCGGTTATCGCCAGGGTCGGCCTGCATGCCCTCCAGCACACTGAGCAACCCGGGATGGCTGGCATACGGCAGGAAACAATCGTGCACCGGCGCCTGCCTGAGTTGGTCTACCAGCACCTGGGCCAGGCGCACGTCGGCTTCGTTCTCGGGAATGTTGACATCACGCTCGGCGAAATCACTGAGGATCGCCTTGAGGATATCGCTGATGGCCAGGGTGCAAGGCTGCGCTGGCAATTGTTCGCACAGCGTGGGCGCCAGGTACACCGAGCGGTAAACGATCGCCTGGGCGTTGTAGGAACTGTGCTGGGTGTTGGGTGGGATCCATACCGCATATTGCGGCGGCGACATAAAGCGACTGCCGGCCACTTCAAAGCGCATCACGCCACGGGCCGAGTAGTCCAGGGAACCCCAGGCATGCTGGTGCGCACTGGCATGGGTGTCAGCCTCGAATTCCGAATAACGGAAATACACCGGGGCCGGCAACTGGTCAAAATCGGGAAGGTTGATGTACTTCTTGAGCATGTTGTCTGGATACAAAGGTCGGATGGCTGGATCGAAGTATAGGCTTCGATCCAGACAAAGGATAATCACCGCTCATAGACGCAATTGGTTCTTTTCGATGCAATACGCTTATCCGTTACTGGCCATTTTTATCTGGGCCGGCAATACCGTGGTCAACAAACTCGCGGTGGGGACGATTTTCCCTGCCGAGATCGGTTTTTACCGCTGGCTGCTGGCCGGCCTGCTGTTTACCCCGTTCATGCTCAAACCCGTCATCGCCAACTGGCCGCTGATTCGTCCCAACCTGGGCAAGGTCTTCATCCTCGGCGTGCTGGGCATGGCGGTGTACCAGAGCCTGGCGTATTACGCCGCGAACCTGACCTCGGCCACCAACATGGGCATTATCCTCTCGCTGATGCCACTGATGGCTCTTACCGCCGCAATCATCAGCCTTGGCCAGCGCCTGACGTTCGGCGCCCTGACCGGTGCCGTGCTGTCGTTTGCCGGCGTGGTAGTGGTGGTTTCCGCCGGTAGTCTCAGCGCCCTGCTGCAACACGGGCTGAATATGGGTGACGCGATGATGCTGGTGGCCACCCTCGCCTACGCGGTCTACAGCACCCTGCTGAAAAAATGGCAGCTGCGCTTGCCGCCACTGGTTTTGCTGTACCTGCAGGTGCTGGTGGCGGTGGTGGTGTTGTTTCCGCTGTTCCTGCTCTCCGACAAGGCCGGCCTTGGCTGGTCGAATATCCCGCTGGTGCTGTACGCCTGCCTGCTGGCCTCGATGCTCGCGCCGCTGGCCTGGATGCATTCGGTGAAGACCCTCGGCCCAAGCCGCACCACGCTGTTTTTCAACCTGCTGCCGCTGATCACCGCGTTGATTGCCGCAGTGGTGTTGAAGGAGCAACTGGCGCTGTATCACCTGGTGGGCGGCTTGCTGACCCTGGGCGGGGTGATTTTGTCGGAGCGCTGGACGACGCCGGTTCGCAGCAATGTCAGCGCGCAGGAAGCTACTTGAGCCCCACCACTCCGGCGACGATCAAGCCCACCGACACCAGCTTGATCAGCGTCAGGCTCTCCCCCAGCAGCGCGAACCCGAGAAACACCGTGCCCAGTGAGCCAATGGCGGTCCAGATCGGGTAGGCCACGCTCACCGGCAACTCACGCATGGCCAGGGTCAGGAAGTAGATCCCGCCCACGGCCGCGACGACGGTGACCAGCGACGGCCACAGCCGGGTGAAGCCGTCGGCGTACTTCATGCCCATGGCGAAGGTCACCTCAAAGCCGGCGGCGATCAGCAGGAACAGCCACGACACTTCAGAAGCTCCCGGCCAGGTCGCGCAGTTGCCCCTCGACTGCATCGCAGGAACGGCGGAAAACGCTCGGATCGGACTCTTCGCCTTCTGCGGCGATCACCGTGACGTCTTCAATGCCGATGAACCCCAACGCGGTCCGCAGGTGCGGATCGGCGTGGTTCATCGCCTCGTTTTCCCCGCCCGGGCCAAAGCCGCTGCCGCCGCGACTGGTGATGATCAAGGCCTTTTTGCCCAACAATAACGGCTGGTACTGGGCGATACCCTGGCTGTCCTGGGTGATATCCACGGTGAGGCCCATGCGCACGATCTGGTCGATCCAGGCCTTGAGGCCGCTGGGAATCCCGAAGTTGTACATCGGTACGGAAATCACCAGCAGTTCGTGCTCGACGAGCTCGGCTACCAGCTCATTGCTCAGTTGCAAATCGGCGTGCATGGACAACGGCATCGCCTGCGGCTCCGGGTGGAAGCTGGCGGCAATGAACGCTTCGCTGACGTGGGGGATAGACGCCCGGCCCACTTCGCGGCGGGTCAACTGCGCGTCGGGATTGGCGGTGTGCCAGGCGGCCAGGAACACCTCGGCAAGGCGCCGGGAGTGGGAACGTTCGCCGCGGGGACTGGAATGGATCGCAAGCATTTTTTTCATCTGTAGGCCTTCACACGCTAGACTCAGGCAACCTGAATGGCTGCCTCTGTTGCGCATAAATCTAGAGCCGAGCGGCCACCCTCACAAATGAGCAATAGTTGTTTTGGATGAACTGAATTCATCCATGGAGCCACACATGTTTGCTTCGCTGCCCCTGACCGCCCTGCGCGCCTTTGAATCGGCCTCGCGCCTGTTGAGCTTCAAGGCCGCCGCCCAGGAGTTGTCGGTCACGCCGACGGCGGTGTCCCATCAGATTCGCTCGCTGGAAACCTGGCTCGGCGTGCCACTGTTCGAGCGCCTGCCGCGCCAGGTGCGCCTGACGGAACGCGGCGAGCGTTTGTTCCACAGCCTGCACGGCGCCTTGCTGGACGTCGCGCAAAGCGTCGACACCCTGCGCCCGCAACGCAGCGCCAGCAATCTCACGCTCTCCACTACGCCGGCGTTTGCCGCTCTGTGGCTGGTGCCGCGACTCGGGCGCTTCTATGCCGCCCATCCGGATATCAGCCTGCGCCTGGACACCAACTGCGCCGTGGTCGATTTACAGCAGGATGCCAGCGTCGACCTGGTGATCCGCTACAGCATCGACGACTACACGAACCTGTACGGTTTGTGCCTGTTCGACGAATGTTTCGCCGTGTATGGCTCCCCCGAACAAGTCGCCCTGGCGCGCGAGCGCACCCCGACCCTGATCAGCGTGCGCTGGCACAACTCCAGGCTGTACGCCCTGGGCTGGCAGGCATGGTGCGAAAAGGCCGGGGAAGATTGGTTGCAATCCGCTTCGCCGCTGCGCGAATACGACGAAGAACACTACGCCCTGCAAGCGGCCATCGCCGGCCAGGGCCTGGTGCTGGCGAGCAATATCCTGGTCTCGGAAAGCGTCGCCAGCGGGTTGCTGGTGCCTTACCGGCCACAGGTCCGCGTCAACGGCGCCGGCTACAGCGCTCTGTGCGTACCGGGACGGGAACGGCACCCGCCGGTCCGGGCGTTTTTTGAGTGGTTGCAGGAGGAAGCGCGGCTGTCGGGGCACGCTCTGTAAAATCCGATAAAACTTTTTGCGTTGCCTGGGACTCACAACTTGGAGCGATCACGCCGGCAGAGCGTGGCGCAAAACCGGATTAGTACCAGGAGAATGAGATGACTGACTCACATTTGTCTGACGTAGCCACTTTACGTGACCGCGCCCGCAAGAACGTCGAAAACGGTGCCGTGACCGAAGGTTATGACGCCGACCGCCAGGAAATCCTGCGTCTGCTCAACGAATCGCTGGCCACCGAGCTGGTGTGCGTGCTGCGCTACAAGCGCCACTACTTCATGGCCAATGGCGTCAAGGCGCATGTCGCCGCCGAGGAGTTCCTCGAGCACGCCACCCAGGAAGCCGAACACGCCGACAAGTTGGCCGAGCGTATCGTGCAGTTGGGTGGCGAGCCGGAGTTCAACCCCGACCTGCTGTCGAAGAATTCCCACGCGCAGTACGTGGCCGGCAATACGCTGAAGGAGATGGTCTACGAAGACCTGGTGGCCGAGCGCATCGCGGTAGACAGCTATCGCGAAATCATCCAGTACATCGGTGACAAAGACCCGACCACTCGCCGGATCTTCGAAGACATCCTGGCCCAGGAAGAAGAACACGCCGACGACATGGCGGATATTCTGAAGGACCTGTAACTAACACAGCTAACACCGCAAAACCCATGTGGGAGCGGGCTTGCTCGCGAAGGCGGTGGGTCAGTCGGAACATTCTTGACTGATCCACCGCCTTCGCGAGCAAGCCCGCTCCCACATTTGGTTCACGGTTTTGTCAGCTAGCCTTTCACTGTTTTAGGTGCCTTGCCTTCCTTCATCTGTTGCAGCAGCGGCGCACACTGGTTCGGCTCATCGCCGCTCGGTGCCACCAGCGCCAGCAAACCCGCCGCCGGCCCGGCAATCACACCCAAGGCAACCATGCCCGCACCACGCAGCATCAGCGGCACCGCCTTCACCCCAGCATTCGGTTTGATAAACGGCCCGTTGACGTACAACGGCGAGCGCAGGGAAAACAGGCGGAAGCCTTTGGACTCCGGGGTAATGGTCAGATCAAGCTGCTCGCTGGCCATGTTCGCGGTGCCATCGATGTAGATGATCGCGTTCTCGGTATCGAACACAAACAGGCGAGTCGTCGCCAGGCCCGACTTGATGCCGAAGTCTGCGGCCGCACAGTTGATCTTCACTTCCTTGTCGCCAAACAGGCGGCCGACCACGTAGTTGCCGACGTTGAGCCCGGCGATTTCCATCAGTCCGCGGCTGATGGCGCCGTCGTTGATCAACATCTTCAGATCGCCATTCGACGTGCCAAGCAATGCCGCGACGGAGTTGCCGCGCCCGGAAATGTCCGCGTCGCCGTTGAGCTCACCGAAGCTGGTTTTCATCGGCTCGAAGGTCGGGAACAACTGCTTGAGCTTGAAGTTGCGCGCGGTGAGTCTGGCCTGGCCTTCCATCGGCGTGGTGCGCCCGTTGAGACGAATCTGCGCGTCGAGCTTGCCACCGGCCACACCGAAACGCAGGGGCTCCAGGCTCAACTGCCCGTCGTTCAGCACCAGGTGAGTGTAGAGATCGGTGAACGGCAATTCGGCACTGTGGACGATGCGCTTGCCGGTGAATTCAACGTCGGCATCCATGTCGCGCCAGCGCTCGGTGCGGAACTCTTCCACCGGCAGCACCTTGGTCGCCGGCTGCTTGCTTTCGCCGCCACGGGCTTTTTGCTTGGCGTTGGAGTCGGCACCGATCAGCGGCGCCAGGTCGGTCATCAACAGCTGGTTGGAGACCAGCGCCCCGGTGAGCTTGGGCCGCGGCTGGCTGGCGACGTAGCCGAGGTTGCCGTGGATGTCGCTGTTGCCGATCTTGCCGTTGAAGTTTTCATACTGGAACGACGCGCCACTGGCCTCATGCAGCTTGGCGATCAGGTGGCCGTCGGTGGAATAGGCCGGCGAATCCGGCAAGGTCACGCCGGTCAGCGGGTACAGGTTGCCCAGGCTGCTGCCGGAGAGTTTGAGGCGCAGGTCAAGGGCGCCGAGGTTCATCGGGTCGGTCAGGGTGCCGGCCAGCGCGATGCTGGTGTCGCCGATCCTGGCCTGGGCTTGCAGCGGGAACGGCTTGGCCGCGTCCTGCAAGGCCAGCAGGCCACCGATCTTGCCGGTGCCATCGAGTTTCTGGCCGTGGTATTGGCCCTTGACCTTGAGGCCGAACGCGTAATCCTGCGGCGCCGAGCCTTTTTCCAGGGCTTTCCTGGCGTCGGCATCGCCGACGATCTCGCCGAAGGGGATCGGCTTGCCGAGCAGGTCGATCACGACGTCGAGCTGGGTCTGGAGAGTCTGGTCGTCGAGGGTCACATGGCCTTTGTCGAAGCCGATGGCGCCGATGTCCACCACCCAGTTGGACGGTTCGGCATTCGGGTCCTTGGGGTCGAACTTGAAGGTCCAGTTGGCGCGGCCATCGGCCAGGCGCTGCAACTGCGCACTCGGTTCGGTGAGGTCGATACGCGGGATCACCACGCGCTGGGCCAGCAACGCCAGGGGCGAGATGCGCAACTCCACGCGCTTGAGGGTGACCATCTGCGGGGCTTTCGACCAGTCGGGATTGCCCAGGGTCAGGTCTTCGGCAATCACATGGGGCCACGGAATCCAGGCGCGCCAGCGACCCTCATCGGGCTCGCGCTGCCACACCACTGCCAGGTTGCCATTGATGGCAAACGGTCGATGCAGCTCTTCGGAGACCTTGGCGTTGAGGGGCGGCTTGATCCGGTTCCAGTCAAAGAACACCAGGACCAACACCACAATGGCGATTAACAAAACGAAGCTGGCGCAGCTCCAGGCGAGAATTTTACGAGTGCGCGTCATTGCACAGGACTCCAGGTTACGACTGAGCGGGCGCTTTGCGGCGCGCGTTTTGACTACAGCTTATATGGCTACGACTGACAAACGGCGCGGGGGTTTAACCCCATTGATGAATTCCTCATAAAAACCGCCTTTCCTGACCAACCAGACAGTTTCAATCATCAACGACGCACCGTTGTTACCCACGTTCGTGTCGAAAATACCCACCTCGGTGCAAAAGCGCGGGCTTGAGACCTGCGAGATAGAGCCTTCGCAGGGAACAATCAATTCTGTTGATTATTACCATTGTGTTTATGAACTTTTATATCGACTTATCAAGAGTAGCATTAGCCCTGTACCCAATTTATCGCCCTCCCAAGGAGCAACCCATCATGAAACGCCAAATACTCGCAAGCTTTGCACTTTCCCTCCTGGCCACCAGCGCATTTGCCCTGCCAGCTGCTGAACAGGCAACCCCACAAGTAAAAGCCGACGCTTCCCACTTCAGCCAAACCCTGGCTCGCAGCGGCGCTTCGGACAAGAACAACACCGACTACAACGGCAGCATCACTGAAAACGGTTCGGAACAAGCCAACAAACGTGCTTACACCGAAGGCGTTGCTGAAGGTGGCCGTGATCGTCTGGAACAGAAAGGCCTGGTTGAAGGTGGCGCTGATCGCCTGATGGAACGCAACGCTGTTGCCGAAGGTGGTCGTGATCGCCTGGAACAGAAAGGCCTGGTTGAAGATGGTTCGAGCCGCGCCAACAAACGCGCTTATGCTGACGGCGTAGTGGAAGGCGGTGCTGACCGTCTGGCAGAACTGCATCAAGCACAGAGCTAAGCCCGTGCTGGCCCTGGAAAAAAGCCCGATCAGCCGATCGGGCTTTGACTTTGTGTGAACCGCAACGCCCTTCTCCCTTTTGAAGTTCGACGCTGGCAAAGCTGATTTGCTAGAGTGCGTCGCTGTCCTTGTCCACAAAGCCCGCCTGCCAATGCTGCCCCGCGCCGAACAGAAGCAACAGACCCGACTCGCCCTGATGGACGCAGCCCGCCATCTGATGGAGTGTGGCCGTGGGTTCGGCAGCCTCAGCCTGCGTGAAGTGGCCAAGACCGCCGGCATCGTGCCCACCGGTTTCTACCGTCACTTTGCCGATATGGATCAGTTGGGCCTGGTATTGGTCAGTGAAGTCGGCCAGACCTTTCGCGCGACGATTCGCCTGGTGCGCCACAACGAATTCGTGATGGGCGGCATCATTGATGCCTCGGTACGGATTTTCCTGGATGTGGTCGCCGCCAACCGTTCGCAATTCCTGTTCCTGGCCCGCGAGCAATACGGTGGCAGCCTCGCCGTTCGCCAAGCCATTGGTGCCCTGCGTGAGGACATCGCCAGCGACCTCGCCGCCGACCTGACCCTGATGCCCAAGCTCCAGCACCTGGATGCCGACGGCCTGCACGTGATGGCCGACCTGATCGTCAAGAGCGTGTTCGCCACCCTGCCCGACATTATCGACCCGCCCGCCGAAGCGCTGCCTGCGCACCTCACGCCACAAGCCAAGATCACCCAGCAGCTGCGTTTCATCTTTATCGGTCTCAAGCATTGGCAAGGCCTGGGCAGCACCGAATAACTCAGCGCACGGTGTGAAAACGCTTGGCGGTGGTGTAGTTCCGGTTCCAATAGCTGTTGGCCAGTGAGTCGATGCGCACGCTTTTACCCGTGCGTGGCGAGTGGATGAACTTGCCCTCTCCTATATAGAGACCAACGTGGCTGACCTGGCCGCGCCCATTGCCCCTGAAAAACACCGCATCACCCGGTTGCAACGCATTGCGCTTGACCGTGGCCGCGGTTGAGCGGTGCATCGCCGAGGTGGTGCGAGGCAGATGAATGTTGGCTTCGGTCTTGAACAGGTACACCAGGAAGCTGCTGCAATCGAAGCCCTGCTTCACCGAAGCGCCGCCCAATTTATAGGGCGTGCCCAACAGCTCGTGGGCGCGGTCGATCACGTTGTCGATAGTAGGTGGCGGCGCGAATGCCGGGGCACGCTGAAGATTGGCCGAAGCAGATGAAATGGCGAGCGACAAACTGACAATGAGTAAACAGAAAAATGACTTGTACATGGTGGAAACCGCTGAAGATTAAATACGGAGCGGAATCCTAATGAAACAGCGCGTAACGCAACGCACGGCAAATCCTGCAAGTGCGTAGGAAAAGTCCCAAGCAATCAAAACTCATAAAAGATGAAAGAAATTTCATGCACCAAGCAATGGAATTCAACGCCGAGCGCCCGGATCCGGTGCTATAAATCCAACCACGCACCAAAATGAAACATTTTGGAATAATTTCCTGCGCCATCAGGTGGCACAAGTCGCCTGCCTACAGGGAATTCCTACTCCCCGCGTGGTTGGCAAGACCCTTGCTCTAGCTTGCTTATCGCTCATAGCTGGAAGCTTTCTGATGCTGGTGATCCACCGCCGAATCGCCCCCCAACCCGTCTGGGCCGCAGAGTTGCTGCTGAATTTCGAAGCCCGCAGCAAAAGCCGCCTGCGCTGTTTCAGTGCCGACGGAGAAGACGTCGGCCTGTTTCTGGAGCGCGGCCAACCGCCGCTGCACGATGGCGAATTCCTACAGGCTGAAGACGGACGTGTCGTACGCGTGTGCGCCCGGCCTGAACAACTGCTGCACGTCACCTGCGGCAATGCCTTTGAACTGACCCGCGCCGCCTATCACCTGGGCAACCGCCACGTGGCGCTGCAAGTGGGTGACGGTTGGCTGCGCCTGCTCGATGACTACGTGCTCAAGGCCATGCTCGATCAGTTGGGCGCGACGACCGAGACCATCGAGGCCCCCTTCCAGCCGGAACACGGCGCCTATGGCGGCGGCCACCACCACTCCCGCCATGGCGACGAAGACTTCAACTACCCGCCCAAGCTTCACCAGTTCGGCGTACGCCTATGAACCCAGCCTGGGCGCTGTTGCGTCTGGCCAGTCCGCAGCTGCCGATTGGTGGCTACAGCTATTCCCAGGGCCTGGAAATGGCCGTGGAGCAAGCCCGCGTGACCGACCCGGCAAGTGCCGGGCGCTGGATCAGCGATCAACTGTTGCTCAACCTGGCGCGCTTCGAAGCGCCACTGCTGCTCGCCCACTGCCAGGCCGCGGCCGAACAGGACTGGTCGCGCCTCGCGCAGTTGTGCGAGGAACACCGCGCCAGCCGTGAAACCCGCGAGCTGTATCAGGAAAGCCGGCAGATGGGCTATTCCCTGCACCAGCTATTGAACGGTTTACCGGAGCTGGATGACGCCGCCCGAGAATTCCTGGCACAGCGCTCCGAACCGCACCTGGCCCTGGGCTGGGCCCTGGCCGCCCGCGCCTGGCAGATCAGCCCGGATGACGCCCTGGCCGCCTGGTTGTGGAGTTGGCTGGAAAACCAATTGGCGGTGCTGATGAAGACGCTGCCTCTGGGCCAACAAGCCGCCCAGCGCCTGACCAGCGAACTGCTGCCGCTGCTGCAACAAGCCCAGCAGGACGCCAGCCAGCTTGACCCCAATCACTACGGCAGCGCCGCGTTTGGCCTGTCCCTGGCGTGCATGGCCCATGAGCGCCAGTACAGCCGCCTGTTCCGTTCCTAGGGCACTTTATCTTGGAGAATCACATGAACACCCAACCCCTGCGCGTCGGCATCGGCGGCCCGGTCGGCTCCGGCAAGACCGCCCTGACCCTGGCCCTGTGCCTGGCCCTGCGTGATCGCTACAACCTGGCGGTGGTCACCAACGATATCTACACCCGCGAAGACGCCGACTTCCTGGTGCGCAACCAGGCCCTGGCGCCCGAGCGCATCATCGGTGTGGAAACCGGCGGCTGCCCCCACACCGCGATTCGCGAAGACGCCTCCATCAACCTCGAAGCAGTAGACCAGTTGAACCGTCGCTTTCCCGGCCTGGACCTGATCCTGGTGGAATCCGGCGGCGACAACCTGTCGGCCACCTTCAGCCCGGAACTGTCGGACCTGACCATCTACGTGATCGATGTGTCGGCCGGCGACAAGCTGCCGCGCAAAGGCGGGCCGGGAATCTGCAAATCCGACCTGCTGGTGATCAACAAGATCGACCTGGCGCCGCTGGTAGGCGCATCCCTGGAGCTGATGAACAGCGATACCCAGCGCATGCGCGGCGGTAAACCTTTCGTCTTCAGCAATCAGAAAACCGGCGTCGGCCTGGAAGAAATCGTCGCCTTCATCGAACGCCAGGGCTTGCTGACCGCAGCCTGATCAACCCCCACAAGGAGCCTGTCCATGCGCCTCAATACACTTCTCGCTGCCGCAGCCTTGCTGCTCACTCCCGCCCTCGCCTTCGCCCACCCCGGCCATGGCGACAACGGCCTGGTAGCCGGTATCAGCCACCCGCTGGGCGGCATCGACCACTTGCTGGCAATGGTCGCCGTGGGCCTGTGGGCCGCTCAACAAAAAGGCTCGGCGCGCTGGGCGCTGCCGTGCACGTTTGTCGGCACCATGCTGATCGGCGGGATGCTGGGCTTTGAAGGGCTGGAACTGCCGGCGCTGGAAAGCGGGATTGCCGCGTCGGTGCTGGCGCTGGGCCTGGCGGTAGCGCTGGCGGTGCGGCCGCCGTTGTTCGTGGCGGTGGCGGCGACGGCGCTGTTTGCACTGTTCCATGGCGTGGCCCATGGTTTGGAGCTGCCGGACATGTCCAGCCCTTGGGCGTATGCCATAGGGTTTGTGGGTGCGACGGCGGTTTTGCATGCTGCCGGTTATGCCGTGGTGCGTTTCCTGCCGGCGGCGGCTGCGCCGTTGGTGCGGGTGGCGGGTGCGGCTTCGGCGGCGACCGGGGTTTGGTTGCTCGCTGCCTGATTTTCGGTGCTCCTGAGGGCCTCTTCGCGAGCAAGCCCGCTCCCACAGTCGACTGCATTCCAACAATGGAACTCGATCGAATGTGGGAGCGGGCTTGCTCGCGAAGGCGGCAGTAAAGACAACACCGATCCCAAGCCTGATACCATGTCGCGCAAACACCCCTGCCGTGACGACGCCAGCCGATGCCCATCGCTCCAAGCTCCGCCCTCAAGCCTCAATTGACCGCCGTGTTGACGCACTTCCACGACCTGATCGTGCCGCTCTGGCAAGGCCCGGGCTGGAATGCCGACCTGGCGCTGCCCTATGAGGCCCTGGACGCCGATCATCGGCCTTTGCCCCCGCAACGCTATCGCGCCATGGCCTGCGCACGGCAGTTGTACCTGTTTGCCAGCCTGATCGGTGAACCCGGCGCAGCCTTTGCCGAGGAGCGCGCCGCCGCGTTGTTCCGTTCCCTGCAACGGCACTTCCACGACGCCGAGCACGGCGGCTGGTTCTACAGCATCGACGCCCACGGCAAGCCGCTGGATAAGCGCAAGGACCTCTACACCCACGCCTTCATCATCTTCGCCTGCGCCCACTATTGGGCCAAGGTACGTGAATCGCTGGTGGAATCGGTACTCGACGCCGCCCTGGAAGTGGTCGCCGAACGCTTCGCCACCGGCGACGGCCTGTACGAAGCGGTGCTGGAACGTAACTGGTCATCCCTGAAGTCTGGCCCTCTGCAAAACCCGCTGATGCACCTTGCCGAAGGTTTCCTCGCCACGCTGGCCGTGCGGGAGGACGCCGTCACCCAAGACGCGTTGCTGGACCTGGCCAACGCCATGCAGAAGCGCTTCATCGACCGCCAACACGGGGTGATGATGGAAAAACCGCTGGGCGCTGTGGATAACTGGTTTGAACCGGGGCATCAGTTCGAATGGTTCTTCCTGCTGGAATCTTCGGACCTGTTGCGCGGCACACCGCTGCACACATCGCTGAACAAAGCGTTCACCTATGCCGAGCAAAAGGGTGTGGATAACCTGACTGGTGCGGTCAGCGGCATGCTCGCCCTGGACGGCAGCGTGCGCGACGGCACCCAACGCATCTGGGCCCAGGCCGAATACCTGCGGGCGCTGACCTTGCGGCCTGACAGCGAAGCCGTGCTGCAACGCCAATTGCTGGCGCTGCAACAACGCTTCCTGCACGACAAAGGCTGGAATGAGTGCCTGGATGCCAATGGGCACGTGAGCCGGCGGGACATGCCGTCGACCACGCCTTACCACTTGGCGACGTGCTACCTGGGCCTTACGCAATCCATTTGCGGTCCCCGGTAAAACTGATCGTCAGCCAGCGGGCCGCGTCGGGCTTGCCCAACCCTGTGGATATTTCTTCGCGCAGCCCGTCCAGGGTGGCGACGTTATCCACCGGGTAATCCGCCGGCAGCACCACATGAATCTCGATAAACCGCGCCCGCCCGTGCTTCTGCACATAGGACACGTAATCATCGAAACCATGCCTGGCCTGGGCCGCATCCATCACTTCGCGCACTTTTCCGTCCAGTTGGTCCGGCACAATCCCCAACACGTCGCGTAGCGCCGGGCGCAGGATCTTGAAGGCCGGCGCCAGCATGCTCAACGCCAGCAGGATCAGGATCAACGGGTCGACATACACCGCCCACTGCCCATAGCCCTGGGACTTGAGCAACAGCGCCGCCAGGAAGCTCACCAGCAGCCCCACCGACAGCATCGCGTCCACCAACCAACTGATGTTGTCGAACTGGATCAGCGACGACTTGAGCGTGCGATTGCGGTAACGCACGTAGAAGAAATAGGCGAACTCGACGACGGTAAACACCGCCGCATAGATGATCACCAGGCCCAACTCGATATCGCGCCCGCCATTGATAATGCCGAACACGCCGTTGAGAAACGCGTAGATGGCGATCAACAGCAAAAAGCTGCCCTCGATCAGCAGCACCATGGGTTCCAGGTGCCAGTAGCCGAACTGGAAACGTTCGTTGCTTTTCTTGGCGATCAGCTTGGCCGTGATCAGCATCAGCACCTTGATGGCGGTGGCGATCAGCGAGAAAAAGCCGTCGAATAAAATCGATTGGGCGCCCGACACCACCCCTGTGACAATCCCGGCGATCGCCACGGCGAACATCAGGATGGTCGATTGTTTGAGCAGCGACTGCTCACCTCGGTTACTCACATATCCTCCTGTCAAAACCTTTGAACCGCACAGCGCGGCGGGGTTTTCAGGGGTGGAGTGTACCTTATGTCCTGTTTTGGCCGATTTGCCGCATATTCAAGCCTGACAAAACCCTGTGGCGAGGGAGCTTGCTCCCGCTGGGGCGCGGAGCGGCCCTGGCTTTTTTGGGGCCGCTTCGCAGCCCAGCGGGAGCAAGCTCCCTCGCCACAACAGCTCGACGCTTAGGCCTTGGCGCCACGCTCAATCGCAAACCCGGCCCAGGTCTGGCTCACTGGCATCAGCTCCAGGCGGTTGATGTTCACGTGTGCCGGGGTGTTAAGCACCCAGAAGATCGTATCCGCAATGTCCTGCGGCTGGATCGGCTCGGCACCGGCATAAGTCGCGTCATAACGCGCCTGGTCACCGGCAAAGCGCACCAGCGAGAACTCACTCTCACACAGGCCCGGCTCGATGTTGGTCACGCGCACGCCGGTGCCCTGCAGGTCGCAACGCAGGTTCAGCGAGAACTGTTTGACGAAGGCCTTGGTGCCGCCATACACGTGGCTGCCCGGGTACGGGTAGCTGCCGGCAATGGAACCGAGGTTGATGATGCCGGCGCCACGGCCATGGGCGATCAGGCGCGGCAACAGCAGGCTGGTGGTGGTCAGCAGACCCTTGATGTTGGTGTCGACCATGGTTTCCCAATCGTCGAGGCTGCACTTCGGCGCAGGGTCGGTGCCCACCGCCAGGCCGGCGTTGTTGATCAGCCCGCGCAGCGTGGCAAAGGACGGCGGCAGGTTGGCGATCGCCTCTTCCATGGCCTTGCGGTCACGCACGTCCACCACCAGGCCGAGCACTTCGGTCTGCTTGGAAAGCTCGGCGCACAGGGCGTTCAAGCGCTCTGCGCGGCGGCCGGTGAGCACCAGTTTCCAGCCGGCTTCGGCAAAACGGCGGGCACAGGCTTCGCCAAAACCGGAGGTCGCGCCAGTAATAAACAGCGTATCGGACATGGTGTTCTCCTTGCGGGGCTACGAGGTAAAAAATCAGCCAGCAGAATGCCCGGCTGCCGGGCTGGCGGCAACTGATACACGCTGTGGACACAGGTGAATGCCGCTCATGCTGTACGAAATTCAACCAATCGCCCGAAAGCCATACAGGCCGTGGCGTGCAGCCATGTGCGCGCACCTTATCCACAGCCCCGTCCACAGTCTTTGGGGGCAAGTACAAAAGCTGAAAGCCGCGCTACACAAGGCTTTCAGCGCGATTCAAAAAGTTTTTTGCTTGACCTTGCGCAGCCCGTATGTAGCCCGGTTCAAAACGGTGCAACCAGGGCGATGGCTCCAGGCCAGTCATTCCGGCCTCTGCGGCACTCTTTCCAGAGTTTAGTCACAGACTTATCCACAGGCCGGAGTGACATATTCCGGTCATATACCTGTGTCTTTAAACAGGTTGACAAACCCCTCGGGTGGTCACGAAAAACTCACTGATCAATAAACAACCACCACGCTGAAAGCCACGAAAACAAAGGCCTCCAGCCAGCTACTCCCACGTTACCCACAGCCGGTTCCACAGTGCTTGGGGACAAGTCAAAACTGTGACAAAACAGGGATTTGCGGCGGCTATATGTCGCGCTTTGGCAGGTGCCCGGATTTGTTGTCCACAATTTCAGGAAAGCCTGCAGGCGACGCAAAAAAATGTGGGAGCGGGCTTTGTGTGGGAGCGGGCTTGCTCGCGAAAGCGGCGTATCAGTCAATGCAAATGTGACTGACCCACCGTCTTCGCGAGCAAGCCCGCTCCCACACAAGCCCGCTCCCACATTGGACCTGCGAACGACTTAATGCCCGCCGAGGTAGGCGTTACGCACCTCCTCATTCACCAGCAGCTCCTTGCCGGTGCCGGTAAGGCGAATCTCGCCGTTGACCATCACGTACGCCCGGTCCGACAAGCGCAACGCATGGTTGGCGTTCTGCTCCACCAGGAAGATGGTCATGCCGGTAGACGCCAGCTCCCGCAGCGTGGAAAAGATCTGCTTCACCACGATCGGCGCCAGCCCCAGGCTCGGCTCGTCCAGCAGCAACAGCTTGGGCCGGCTCATCAGTGCGCGGGCGATGGCAAGCATCTGCTGTTCACCACCGGACATGGTCATCGCCCGCTGGTTGCGCCGCTCCTTGAGACGCGGGAATAGCTCGAACATGCGCTGCATGTCTTCGGTGGCGAACTTGTCGCCAATCGGGATGGTGCCCATCAGCAGGTTTTCCTCGACGGTCATGTCGGGGAACACCCGCCGCCCTTCCGGCGACTGCGCAATGCCATTGGAGGCGATGTAGTGGGACGATTTGTGGGTAATGTCGACGCCGCGGTAGATGATCTGCCCGGACTCGGCCCGTGGCTGGCCAAAGATCGACATCAGCAGCGTGGATTTACCCGCGCCGTTGGAGCCGATCAGGCTCACGGTTTCGCCTTCGTTGATGTGCAGCGAAACTTTCTTCAGGGCCTGGATCGGGCCGTAGAACACGTCCAGGTCTTTCAGTTCGAGGATTGGCTCACTCATACCAGCTCCTCTTCGTCAGCGCCCAGATAAGCCGCGATCACCTTCGGATCATTGCGGATCGCTTCCGGCCCGCCCTCGGCAATCACGTTGCCGTGGTCCAGCACCACGATGTGGTCGGAAATACTCATCACCATGCCCATGTCGTGTTCGATCAGCACCACCGTCAGGTCGTGCTCGTCCCGCAGCAGGCGAATCATCGCGCTGAGGGCTTCGGTTTCCTGGGGGTTGAGGCCGGCGGCCGGTTCGTCGAGGCAAATAATCTGCGGCCGGGTGCACATGGCACGGGCGATTTCCAGGCGGCGCTGCTGGCCGTAGGACAGCTCGCCGGCCAGGCGGTTGGCGCAGTCCACCAGGTCCACCACTTCCAGCCAGTAGAACGCATGGTCGAGGGCGTCGCTTTCAGCCTTGCGGTAGCCCTTGGTATTGAGGATGCCCGCGAGCATGTTGCGGTTGACCCACATGTGCTGGGCCACCAGCAGGTTCTCCACCACCGACATTTCCTTGAACAGGCGAATGTTCTGGAAGGTGCGCGCCAAACCCGCCCGGTTCACCAGGTGAGTGCCGCCGAACATCTTGTAGAACACCCGGCTGACGAAGCTTTTCGGCGAGACAAAGTCGGTGGCCTTGAAGCGCTCGCCCAGCAGTTGGATCACGTTGGTCTGCTTGCCGCGCACATTGAGTTCGATCTTGCCGCCGGAGGCTTTGTAGAAACCGGTCAGGCAGTTGAACACGGTGGTCTTGCCGGCACCGTTGGGACCGATCAGGGCGAAGATCGAGTTGCGCTTGACCTTGAGACTTACGTCGCTCAAGGCCTTGATGCCACCAAAGTGCATCATCAGGTGTTCCACGGAAAGAACGACTTCCTTGCTCATGGCGCCACTCCTTTACGCGGGACAACACCGGTACGGCTGATACGAATCAGGCCTCGTGGTCGCCAGATCATCATCACCACCATCAACACGCCGAAGAGCAGCACGCGGTACTCGGAGAAGCTGCGCAGCAGCTCCGGCGCCACCGTCAGCACGAACGCGGCAATCACCACGCCGACGGTCGAGCCCATGCCGCCCAATACCACGATGGCGAGGATCAGCGCCGACTCGAAGAAGGTGAACGACGACGGGTTGACGAAGCCCTGATAGCTGGCGAAAAACACCCCGGCCAGACCGGCAGTGGACGCGCCGATGGTGAACGCCGAGAGCTTCACCAGCACGTGGTTGAGGCCCATGGAACGGCAGGCGATTTCGTCTTCGCGCAAGGCTTCCCACGCGCGGCCCACCGGCATGCGGGTCAGGCGGTGCTTGATGTACAGCACCAGCAGCACCACCAGGAACAGCACGATGTAGATGAACAGGAATTTGATGTTGGGGTTGTAGTCGATGCCGAAGAACTCGTGGAACGGCACCCCGCCATCCTTCGCCTTGCGCACGAACTCCAGGCCGAAAAACGTTGGCGACGGCACCGGCATGCCGTTCGGGCCACCGGTAAACGACAGCCAGTTATTCAGCACCAGGCGGATGATTTCACCGAAGCCCAGGGTCACGATCGCCAGGTAATCGCCGTGCATTCGCAGCACCGGAAACCCGAGTATGCACCCCGCCAGCGCCGCACAAATCGCCGCCAGCGGCAGCACCGACCAGAAGCCCAGGCCGAGGTACTGGTAACCCAGCGCCAGGCCATAGGCGCCGATGGCGTAGAACGCCACGTAACCCAGGTCGAGCAGCCCGGCCAGGCCGACCACGATGTTCAGGCCAAGGCCCAGCAACACGTAGATCAACCCGAGGATCACCACGGTCAGCAGGTATTTGTTGGCAAAGAACGGGAACACGATAGCAATCACGATCAACGCCGGGATGATCCAGCGCAGGCGCGACTTGTAGTCCGGCTTGAGTACATGCACACCGGAGCCGGTGCTTTCAAACCCTTGCAGAATCCGCAGGCCCCTTGGGGTTTGCAGGAACAGGCTCATGGCGAACCGGCCGACCATCACGATGGCCACCAGGATGCCGACACGCGCCGGTTGCAGGTTGAAGCTGTAGCCGTCGAGGACCACGCCGACGATCGGACCGAACACGATCAGCGAAATCAGCCCGGCGAGTACCGCATCGACGACACTTTTCTTGATATCGATAGAGTAGGCAGCAGACATAGTTATACCTTCGCCACGAGTGGGCGACCGAGCAGGCCCTGGGGACGGAAAATCAGGATCACCACCAGCAGGGAGAAACTGAACACGTCTTTGTAGTCAGAGTTGATCAACCCCGAGAACAGCGACTCGGAAATACCCAGGATGATCCCGCCCAGCATGGCCCCAGGCAGGGAGCCGATGCCGCCGAGTACCGCTGCGGTAAATGCCTTGATGCCGATGATGAAGCCGGCATAGAAGTCGAACGTGCCGTAGTTCAGGGTGATCAGCACACCGGCCAGCGCGGCCATGGCGGCACCAATCACGAATACGTAGGAGATGACCCGGTCGGTGTTGATACCGAGGATCGACGCCATCTTGCGGTCTTGCTGGGTAGCGCGGCACATGCGGCCGAGCTTGGTGTACTTGATGATGTAGGTCAGCAGGCCCATGCCGACGAACGCGGCCACCAGGATGAACACCTTGGTGTAGGTCAATTGCACGAAGCCGGTGCCGATATCGACTCTCCAGGCGCCGGCCAGCAGCGTCGGGATGCCTTGTTGCTTGGCGCCCTGGGCGATCTGCGCGTAGTTCTGCAGGATCAGCGAAATACCGATGGCGCTGATCAGCGGTGCCAGTCGGGTGGAGTTGCGCAGCGGTTTGTAGGCGACACGCTCGATGACCCAGCCGTAGACGCCGGTGACGACGACGGTGAAGATCAGGGTGCCAAGGATGAGCAGCGGGAAGGATTCGATGCCGAAGTAAGCCAGCAGTGCCAGACTGATCGCCGCGAGGTAAGCGGAAATCATATAAACCTCGCCATGGGCGAAGTTGATCATGCCAATGATGCCATAGACCATTGTGTAGCCGATGGCGATCAAGCCATAGACCGACCCGAGGGTCAGCCCATTGACCAGTTGCTGCAGGAAAATACCATCCATAACGCAATCTCACGCAGTGAGAGCCTGCACACCTGTGGGTGTGCGGATCTTCTAGGAGGAAAAGACAGACACAAAAGGGGCTGGCAACCAAGTCCCCGTGTGGGAGCTGGCGTGTATGGGCGCCGGGCTTGCCCGCGATAGCGACACCTCGGAATGTCAGTCAACCCGAGGTGACGCTATCGCAGGCAAGCCAGCCCCCACAAAAGCCCGGTTCCCACAGGGTCAAGTGGCGTCTAACCCATCGCGCTAACTATTACTTCTGCTTTTCCAGCTGGTGATACTTGCCGTCCTTGTCCCACTGGTAAACCACATAGTCGGAGATTTTCAGGTCGCCCTTGGCGTCCCAGTTCTTCTCGCCCATGACGGTTTTGACCGGGTGGGATTTCAGCCATTTGGCTGCGTCTTCGCCCTTGTCGGACTTGGCGCCATTGAAACCGGCGGCCAGGGCCTGGATCGAGGCGTAGGCGTACAGGGTGTAGCCTTCAGGCTCGGTGCCATTTTTGCGGAACTCTTCCACCACGGTCTTGCTGTCTGGCAGCAGGCGTGGGTCGGCGCCGAAGGTCATGTACACGCCATCCACATACTGTGCACCACCGGCGGTGGCCACCAGTTCGTCGGTCACCACGCCGTCGTCGGACATGAACTTGACGTCTTTCAGGCCGGCTTCACGAATCTGCCGAACCAGTGGGCCGGCTTCAGGGTGCAGGCCGCCGAAGTACACGACGTCAGCACCGGTGGAGCGGATCTTGGTGACCAGGGCGCTGAAATCTTTCTCGCCACGGGTCAGGCCTTCTTCCAGCACCGGCTTCACACCGCGCTTGGTCAACTGCGCCGCAGTGGCGTCGGCCAGGCCTTTGCCGTAGGTGTCCTTGTCGTTGATAACGGCAACTTTCTTGCCCTTGAGCACGTCGACGATGTAGTCGCCGGCCACGATGCCTTGCTGATCGTCACGACCACACATGCGGAACACGGCCGACAGGCCACGCTCGGTAACCTGCGGGTTGGTTGAGCCCGGGGTGATCATGATCACGCCCGCATCGGCATACACCTCGGAGGCAGGGATAGTGTTCGACGAGCAGAAGTGCCCGACCACGCCAATCACTTTGTCCTGGTCAACCAAGCGGTTGGCCACGGCCACGGCCTGCTTGGGTTCGCAGGCGTCATCGCCGGCCACCAGCTTGATCTGCTCGCCGTTGATGCCGCCGGCCTTGTTGATGACATCGGCTGCCGCCTGGGCACCTTTCATGTACTGCTCACCAAATGCCGCGTTGGCGCCGGTCATCGGCCCCGCTACGCCAATCTTCACATCAGCTTGAGCAAACGCAGAAACACCCAGCGCCGCAGCAACGGCGAGGGCTAGAAAACCTTTCTTGTAAAACGTCTGGGACATGAGTGGTGCTCCGAGGTTTTTGTTGAATTGGCACTGCAGCTTCACTTCAAAAACTTTCGGAGAAAGCCCAGAGCAAGCGTCGTGCCATTACGTTTTTATTATTCAAAAAGACACGGTGTCATTGTTATTGCAGGTTTTTGGGCGCCTTTTGATTGGACGTGCAACCGTCTATCTCAACCAGGTGCAACCATTGGACCTATAAAGTGCAACCCGACCAATCAAGCACTGCAACCCGGCCACTAAACGGCCACCCTTAAACATGTAACAGCGTGCGTAACGGAAGTGCACATTTACAGTGCGTTACTGCTACGACTCGCACCAATACAGATTAGTAGCCGGCTAAGAAAATGCAGGCTTCTGAGGGGTATTTCGTTGATCAGATCACGATCCGCAGGCATTGGCCCGCGTGATACAGCGAGAATCCCGCCTCGTACAAACAGCTGCGCAGGCCCACACCGGCCAACGGCTGCATCGGCGCAAAGGGGATCGGCAGTGCCTGTGGATCCTGGTGACACAGATAATCCGCGAAGGCTTTGCCCACGACACTGCCGGTCGTCACCCCGCGCCCGTTATAACCGGTGACCGCCACCAGCCCGGGCGCCGGCTCGAACAGGCGCATCAAGTGGTCCGGGGTGAACGCGATGCAACCGGTCCAGGTGCACTCCCACTGCACCGGTTTGAGGTACGGGAAGTAGTGCTGTTGCACCCGATCGGCCCAGGCCTTGAGGAACCACGCGGGTTTCTGGTTGCCGTTGCCCAGGCTGCCGAGCAGCAGGCGGCCTTCGGCGTCGCGGCGGATGCTGCTGAGTACCTGGCGAGTGTCCCAGGAGCCTTGGCCGCCGGGCAGGATTTGTTGGGCGGCGTCGTCGGTCAGAGGGGCCGACGCCACCTGATAGTAATAACCGGGGAAGAAGTTGCGGCGCAGTTCGGTCCACTCGCCTTCGGTGTAGGCGTTCGAAGCGATCACCACCTGTTCAGCCTGCACCGAGCCTTGGGCAGTCTGCACTGACCAGTGCTGGCCCTGGCGTTCCAGTTGGGTGACTGGGGAG
Organism: Pseudomonas sp. E6002; assembly: GCF_013385565.1. Classification (NCBI taxonomy): domain Bacteria; kingdom Pseudomonadati; phylum Pseudomonadota; class Gammaproteobacteria; order Pseudomonadales; family Pseudomonadaceae; genus Pseudomonas; species Pseudomonas sp. E6002. The sequence goes on from NZ_JACAPT010000022.1 coordinate 146,046, forward strand.
TGATCGAACAACTGTCCGCCGAGCCCGACGGCGGCATTGGCCAAACCACTGGTGTAGGCCATCGGGTTCAAGGTGCCGGCCCGCCGGTCGAGCAAGGCGGCGGCGATCTTTTTGGTACCGGTGGCTTGTTCGCATGCAGCGCCGGTCAACAGCTCCACCGGTGCGCCACGACGCTTCCATTGTTCTTCACGGCTGCGCAAATCCGCCTCGCCACGGGCGTTGTGCGCCATGTGCAAGGTGCCCTCGCGACGCAGTTGGCAGTCGATGTTGTATTTGTCGATCAGGCTGAACACCAGGGACGGTGCCGCGCCGAGCATGCGGTTGAGCTGGCTGCCCACCGCGGTACCAAAACCGGCTTCGATCTCGTCCGGGGGAATCCACATCCCTGCATTGACCAGCCCTACGTTGCGCCCCGAACCACCGTGGCCGGTGCGATGGGCCTCGAGTACGGCGACACTTTTTCCTTGTTCCAGCAAGTGTATGGCTGCCGACAAACCGGTGATGCCGGCGCCGATCACGCACACATCCACTTTTACCTCGCCCTTGAGCGCGGCACGATCCGGCCGGCCAGGAGTGAGTTGTTCCCACAAGCATGCTTCGCGTAATGCCATTGCCAGACTCCGATGAGACCTAACAAACCACTTTTCCGAATTGTAAATACGGTCAAATGTGGGAGCGGGCTTGCTCGCGAAAGCGGTGGATCAGATAAGCATTCGTTGACTGACACACCGCTTTCGCGAGCAAGCCCGCTCCCACATTGACCTCACTCCGACTTGAGGTATCAGTCGAAGGTAATGCCCTGGGCCAGCGGCAGTTCCAGCGAGTAGTTCACGGTATTGGTCTGGCGACGCATGTACCCGCGCCATGCATCCGAGCCCGACTCACGCCCGCCACCGGTCTCTTTCTCACCGCCAAACGCGCCACCAATCTCCGCGCCGCTCGGGCCGATGTTGACGTTGGCGATCCCGCAGTCACTGCCTACCGCCGACATGAACTGCTCGGCCTCGCGCACGTCAGTGGTAAAGATGCACGAAGACAGGCCTTGTGGCACCGCATTGTTCAGGCGCAGCGCTTCAGCGAAATCGGTATAGCCGACCACATACAGAATCGGCGCGAACGTCTCGGTGCACACCACATCACTCTGCTCCGGCATTTCCACGATGGCCGGCGACACGTAGTAAGCGTTGGGGAACGTGTCTTCCAACTGACGCTTGCCGCCAAACACCCGGCCGCCTTCGCTCAAGGCTTGCTCCAGGGCATCCTGCATGTTTTCGAAGCTGTGCTTGTCGATCAGCGGGCCGATCAGGTTGCCTTCCAGCGGATGGCCGATGCGCACTTTGGAATACGCAGCCTTGAGGCGGGTGACGATTTCCTCCTTCACCGACTCATGGGCGATCAAGCGGCGCAGGCTGGTGCAGCGCTGCCCGGCGGTACCGACGGCGCTGAACAGGATGGCGCGCACGGCCATGTCCAGGTCGGCGCTTGGGCCGAGGATCATCGCGTTGTTGCCGCCCAGTTCGAGAATGCTGCGGGCAAAACGTGCAGCGACTTTCGGCGCTACTTCGCGGCCCATGCGGGTGCTGCCGGTGGCGCTGATCAGCGCAACACGCGGGTCATCCACCAGTGCGGCGCCGGCATCGCGGCCACCGATGATCACCTGGCTGAGGTACGGCGGCGCATCGCTGAAGTTCTTCAGTACGCGCTCGAACAGTGCCTGGCAGGCCAGGGCGGTAAGCGGGGTTTTTTCCGACGGTTTCCAGATCACTGCGTTGCCGCACACCAGCGCCAGCGCGGTGTTCCACGCCCATACGGCGACCGGGAAGTTGAAGGCGCTGATCACGCCAACCACGCCCAGCGGGTGCCAGGTTTCACGCATGTGGTGGCCCGGACGCTCGGAGGCGATGGTCAAGCCGTACAACTGGCGCGACAGGCCGACGGCGAAGTCGCAGATGTCGATCATTTCCTGCACTTCACCCAAACCTTCCTGGGTGATCTTGCCGGCTTCCCACGACACCAGCTCGCCGAGGTCGGCCTTGTACTCGCGCAACACGTCGCCGAACTGGCGCACCAGCTCACCACGACGCGGGGCCGGCACCTTGCGCCAGGCCTCGAATGCATGCTCGGCGCGACTGACCTGCTGCTCCACCTCGGCGGCGCCTTCCCAGTGCACACTGGCAATCCGGCTGCCATCAATGGGCGAATGCACGGGTTGTTTACCCGACTGGTACAGCGCCGGGTTTACCCCGAGACGATCAAGCAATGCGGCAACCATGGGTCACTCCTTCAATCCACAAACAGAAATTTGCGCCGCCAGCGGTCGCGGCGATCCAGACCTTATTTGTAGCTGGCCCAAGACTTGCCAACAAACGACGATTAGGCGAGATATCATTCCGTTTATTCATGCTAAGAACAAAAAGAGGCGTGCCGTGCTGAATAAAAGACATTTGCCCTCGATCACCGCCCTGCAGTGCTTCGAAGCGGTCACCCGCCACCTGAGTTTTACCCGCGCCGCCGAAGAGCTGAACCTCACCCAGAGCGCTGTCAGCAAACAGGTCGCGCAGCTGGAAGAACTGTTGCAGCACCTGCTGTTTCGCCGGGTGCGCCGCCGCTTGCAGATGACCCCGGCGGGCGATCTGTACCTGGTGGAAGTGCGCAAGATCCTCACCCAGGTGGAGATGTCCACCCATTACCTGCGCTCCTACGGCGGCGAGACTGAAGTGCTGCGGGTGTCCACGCCCTACACCTTCGGCGCCCGCTGGCTGGTGCCGCGCCTCAAGGGCTGGCGACTGCGCCATCCGCAGATTCACCTGGACCTGTGCAACGAACAGGAGCCCGACGAGCTGCTGCAAGGCAAGGCCGACCTGGCCTTCTACTTTGGCCAGGGCTCACGGCCCGGCACCGAGAGCCTCAAGCTGTTCAGCGAAGAACTGGTGCCCGTGTGCTCACCCGACAGCCTGCCCGCCCAAGCATTTACCGACCCCACGCAACTGAGCGAACTGGTGTTGCTGCAAAACGCCTCGCGCCCGCAAGGCTGGCACGACTGGTTCGCCGCCCAGGGTCATCACACCGAGCACAGCTACCATGGGCCGCGCTTCGAGACCTTTTATATGTGCATTCGCGCCGCACAGGTTGGCTGCGGTGTGGCGCTGCTGCCCAGGTTTCTGGTGGAAGAAGAGCTCGCCGAAGGCAAGCTGGTGATCCCCTGGCAGCATGCGATGCCGAGCCAGGATGCCTATTACCTGGCCTACCCCGAGCACTCGGCTGAAGTGCCCAAGGTGCGGGATTTTGTGAAGTGGATGATGGAGCGGGTTGAGTCTGATTGACCTTTTTTGCCTGC
>NZ_JACAPT010000022.1:149416-209831 GCF_013385565.1 Pseudomonas sp. E6002
TTGCCTGCGATGGCGCCAGTAGTCATCCCCAAAAAAATCACTGGCAAAACAGCACGGGTCTATGCGCCACTAGCGCCATTCCTTAATTGTGCGTAAAGGTCGGCGCCCATCGCCGACCCGTCTGGAGATTCCCGTTATGAGCGAGAGTGTGTTTGCCGATCGCATCGTGCAGAACCTGCTCGACACCGACTTCTACAAGCTGACCATGATGCAGGCGGTGCTGCACAACTACCCGAACGTGGAAGTTGAATGGGAGTTTCGTTGCCGCAACAGTGAAGACCTGCGCCCGTACCTGGCGGAGATCCGCTACCAGATCGAGCGCCTCGCCGAGCTGAGCCTGAGCCCCGACCAACTGGGCTTCCTGGAACGCATCAGCTTCATGAAGCCGGATTTCCTGCGCTTCCTCGGGCTGTTTCGCTTCAACCTGCGCTACGTGCACACCGGTATCGAAAACGGTGAGCTGTTTATCCGCCTGCGCGGGCCATGGCTGCACGTGATCCTGTTTGAAGTGCCGATGCTGGCCATCGTCAGCGAAGTGCGTAACCGCTATCGCTACCAAAGCGTGATCCTCGAACAGGCCCGCGAGCAGCTGTATCGCAAGTTCGACTGGCTGACGGCCAACGCCAGCGTCGAAGAACTGTCCGAACTGCAGGTCGCGGATTTCGGCACGCGTCGACGCTTCTCCTACCGCGTGCAGGAAGAAGTGGTGAACGTGCTCAAGCACGACTTCCCCGGGCGTTTTGTCGGCACCAGCAACGTGCACCTGGCCCGCGAGCTGAACATGAAGCCGCTGGGCACCATGGCCCACGAATGGATCATGGCCCACCAGCAACTCGGCCCGCGCCTGATCGACAGCCAGATCGCCGCCCTCGACTGCTGGGTGCGCGAGTACCGTGGCCTGCTGGGCATCGCCCTGACCGATTGCATCACCACCGATGCGTTTCTCAGCGATTTCGACCTGTACTTCGCCAAGCTCTTCGACGGCCTGCGCCACGACTCCGGTGACCCGGTGCAATGGGCCGAAAAGGCGATCGCCCACTATCACAAGCTGGGGATCGAGCCCATGAGCAAGACCCTGGTGTTCTCCGACAGCCTGTCGCTGCCCAAGGCGCTGGAGATTTTCCGCGCGCTGCGTGGTCGGATCAATGTGAGCTTCGGCATCGGCACCAACCTGACCTGTGATATTCCAGGTGTGGAACCGATGAGCATCGTGCTTAAAATGACTGCCTGTAATGGCCAGCCCGTCGCGAAGATTTCCGATGAAGCGGGCAAGACCCACTGCACCGATCCGAACTTTGTCGCCTATTTGCGCCACGTTTTCAAAGTACCTGCCCTACCCAGCAAGGAGTGAATCATGCAAGCCGTACAGCGCGAGATTGCTGAACAGCTCAAGGTCCAACCACCGTTCAAGGACCAGGCCGCCCTTGAGGCGGAGGTCGCCCGGCGCGTTACCTTTATCCAGGATTGCCTGCTCAATTCAGGCCTCAAGACGTTGGTGCTGGGCATCAGCGGCGGCGTCGACTCCCTGACCGCCGGCCTGCTGGCCCAGCGTGCAATGCAAGAGTTGCGGGCTGCCAAGGGTGACGATGCGTACCGCTTTATCGCGGTGCGCCTGCCCTACGAAACCCAGTTCGACGAACACGACGCCCAGGCGTCCGTGGACTTTATCGAACCCGACGAACGCCACACAGTGAACATCGGCCCGGCGGTGAAATCCCTGGCCAATGAAGTGGCGGCGTTTGAAGGCAAGGCCGCAGTCTCCCGGGACTTCGTGCTGGGCAACACCAAGGCGCGCATGCGCATGGTGGCGCAGTACACCATCGCCGGCGCGGCCGGTGGTTTGGTGATCGGTACCGACCATGCGGCGGAAGCCGTGATGGGCTTTTTCACCAAGTTCGGTGACGGCGCCTGCGACCTGGCACCGCTGAGCGGGCTGGTGAAGAACCAGGTGCGCGCGATTGCCCGGCACTTTGGTGCTCCGGAATCGCTGGTAGAGAAGATCCCGACGGCCGACCTGGAAGACCTGTCGCCGGGCAAGCCGGACGAAGCGTCCCATGGCGTGACCTATGCCGAGATCGACGCGTTCCTGCACGGCGAGCCGGTGCGCGAGGAAGCCTTCAAGATCATCTGCGACACCTATCGCAAGACCGAGCACAAGCGAGTGATGCCGTTTGCACCCTGATCTGACGTAGCAGCTCATTCTGGCAAAAGGGCTTGTTGTGGTGAAAGAGCTTGCTGTGGCGAGGGAGCTTGCTCCCGCTGGGGCGCGAAGCGGCCCCTGAAACCTGCTTACTGCTTTTTCTGATGCTACGCGGTGAGCTTATTGGGGCTGCTCCGCAGCCCAGCGGGAGCAAGCTCCCTCGCCACAAGAGCAGCCTGCCTACAGGCAAAAAAAAGCGCCCCGAAGGGCGCTTTTTTTTGCCTGAAGATTGCTTACTTCAGGGTCACAGTGCCTTTCATCATCGAGATGTGGCCTGGGAACGAGCAGAAGAACGCGTAGTCAGTGCCTGCCGCCAGCTTCGACACATCGAAGGTCACGGAGTCTTTCTCGCCGGCACCGATGATCTTGGTGTGGGCGATGATGCGGGTGTCGCCGTCTTTCAGGTAGTTCTTGTCGATACCGGCGGCCATGCCGTCGCTGGCGATGCCAGGCATGTCGGCGGCGGAACTCAGCACCCAGTTATGGCCCATGACGTTTTTCGGCAAGCTGCCGGAGTGGGTCAACTCAACGGTGAACGTCTTGCAGCTCTTGTCGATTTCGATGGCCTTGGTGTTGAAGGACATCTGGTCAGTGGAGTCGACAGTGACCTTGCACTCTGCAGCAAGCAACTGGCCGCTAGCCAGAGTCAGCAGGGAAACAGCAACGAGTTTGGCAAACATGTGAATCTCCAGGGCAGGGTTTAAAAAACGCATATTGCGACAAGGGTGCCTGAGTCAGGCAGGACTTCATATGATCTGTATCAACAGATTGTATACAACTTTAGGCTATCAGACTCATCGACACAATCTACCGGCCAAAGTGCGGGTGCCGGCCTATGATCGGTCCATCACCCATCCGGAGTCCCAGCCATGCACCTCAATAGCCTGTTCCGCAGCCTGCTTGCCGCCTATGCCTGTGGTGCCAGCGGCACCTGCGAAACACCTCAACGCGAGGTTTAATCCTTTGAGAGACGCAAGCCAGCCTTTACTCTTTAGCCACAACTGAGTGGAGTCAGGTATGTCCTTGAAGTCTGTCTGTGTGTTTTGCGGTGCCAGCAGCGGCACCAACCCGGCCTACCGTGAAGCAGCCGTGGTCCTCGGGCGCGCGCTGGCGGAGCGCAAGCTGACCCTGGTGTACGGCGGCGGCGCCGTGGGCCTGATGGGTATCGTCGCCGATGCGGCGCTGGAAGCCGGCGGCGAGGTGATCGGAATTATTCCCGAAAGCCTGAAAAACCTCGAAATCGGCCACAAAGGCCTGACCCGCCTGGAGGTGGTCGACGGCATGCACGCCCGCAAGGCACGCATGGCCGAGCTGAGCGACGCCTTTATTGCGCTGCCGGGCGGCCTGGGCACCCTGGAAGAACTGTTCGAAGTCTGGACCTGGGCCAGCTCGGCTACCACGGCAAACCGCTGGGTTTGCTCGAAGTGAACGGTTTTTACCGCAAGTTGACCGATTTTCTTGATCATATCGTCGGCGAAGGCTTCGTCCGGGCACCGCATCGTGCCATGCTGCAAATGAGCGAATCGCCGGCTGAGCTGCTTGACGTACTGGATGCCTGGCAACCGCTGGTCCTGCCCAAATGGGTGGACCAAAAACCCGATTAACCCTTGGGACGCGATTAAAGGCAGAATACGCGCCGCTCAACCTCACCTTCGACCCCAGAGGATCGCCCATGGCAAAACCTAATTACTCCTTCGCCAAACGTCAGAGAGACTTGGCCAAAGAGCAGAAGAAAGAGGAAAAGCTGCAGCGCAAGAAAATTGCAGCCGACGAAGAAGCCGGTGCACTGAACCCGGATGCTGAAGGTACAGTGGCTACAGACGAAACCGAAGCACCGAAAGACGCTGAATAGGTGATCGTTCCCACGCTCCGCGTGGGAATGCATCCTGGGGCGCTCCGCGTCCCGATTTGAGATATGTGCAGGGTGACGCAGAGCGTCACAACAGGCATTCCCACGCGGAGCGTGGGAACGATCTTGTGCATTACTCCAGCGGCATCACCGTCACCCGCACTTCCGGGTCATGGCTCCCTCCCCCCAGAATCACCCCCCGCAACGGCGAAACATCGGAAAAGTCCCGGCCCCAGGCCAGGGTGATGTGTTCCAGTGCCGGCTGCACATTGTTGGTCGGGTCAAAATCCACCCAACCCGACACCGGGCAAAACACCGACACCCACGCGTGGGACGCATCCGCGCCGATCAACCGTGGTTGGCCGGGCGGTGGCTGGGTCAGCAGGTAACCACTGATATACCGCGCCGCCAGGCCCCGGGAACGCAGGCACGCGAGCATCAGGTGGGCGAAGTCCTGGCACACGCCGCGCCGGCGCTCCAGCACTTCCACCAACGGCGTGGCGACCTGGGTGGCTTCGGCATCGAAAGTAAATTCGCTGAAGATCTTCTGCATCAGCGCCTGCACACCCAACAGCAACGGACGACCGGCCGGGAAACAGTCTTCGGAGAACTCCACGAAGCTTTTCTTCAAATGCACATAGGGCGATTCGAACCGATAGCGGCACGCCTCGATCACTTCGGCCGACAGCGGCTGGCTGCTGTAGGTCAGGCCGTTGCGGGTCTGGTCCCAGGCCGGCGACAGGCTGAAATCCAGCAGCGGCCGCGCCAACACCTCCACTGTCAGCCCGGCGTTCACCAGCAGTTCATCATGGGGCCGCTCGAATGCCAGCCGAGTGATCGGGTTGCCGAACACATCCAGTTCATCCCGGCGCGAGGTCGGCTCGGGGCTGATCTCCAGTTGCTGCGAGCTGCAGCGCTGCCAGGCGCAAGGCCGCGGCCACAGGTGCGCCAGCTGCTGGGCCAGGGACACCGGGCTGTCGTAGTGGTAGTGGGTATCGTGGAAAATCTGGTAGCGGGCACTCATCACACAGACACCGTTTGCTGGCTGACATCGTCCACATGGGCAAAATGGCGCAAGGCCAGGCGATCCGAGACTTGCCCACTTTCATCGGCCACCGCTTGCAGCAGGTCGGCCAGGCCGTCCAGCGCAGCGCGCACACTGGACTCGCCGAACAGCGGATTCTCCAGGCAGCCCAGGTCAAAGCGCGCCAGGCGCTCCACCAACGGCGCCAACCCGGTTTCCCGGGGCACGCTGAAATCGTCATTCAAGCGACGCAAGGTGCGGCTCACCAGTTTCAGCTGGAACAGCACTGCGTGAGGGTTTTGCTCATCCAGCAGCAACAGGTCCAGCACCGGAATCAGCTGCGGTACCGCGAGGTAGCGCGAACGATAGGTGATGCTGCTGTTGCCCAGTTCCAGCAACCACTCCAGCCCGGCCTGATCGAACACCGCCACGCCGCGCAGGAACGCCGCCAGGCTGCTGCTGAGAAACTGCAGGCGCTCGATGCGCCGGCCCATCATCAGGAAGCGCCAGCCTTCGTCGCGGGTCATGTCGTCAAGGGCAAAGCCCGACAGCGCGGCCAGGGACATCACCAGGCGGTTGAGGAAATCCAGCAGTTCGCCGAAGTCCGGCTCTTCGCTTTCCAGGTCCAGGGCTTCGCGCTGCAACTCCACCAGCGCCTGCCAGTTTTCCCGGGACAGCTTGCCGCGCACCTGGGACGCCGCCCACTGCAAGCGCTGCAAGTTGGCCCGCAGGCTCGACGGCCAGTCGTCACCGAGCAACGCCGCCTGAAGCCGCTCAGGCAACTCGCCCTCCTCCGGCAACAGTCGCAGGTTCTCACCCAGTTCAACCGCCGCCTGCAGCGCCAGCGGGTCGTCTCCGTCGACATAGCGGGCGAGGACGATCCGCAACCAGCGCGCACTGTCATCACAGCGCTCGCAATAACGGCCAAACCAGAACAGGTTTTCCACCACCCGCGACGGCAGGTACGGATCACGCCGCACCAGGTCATGGGCGCCGATGGCCCGTTGGGCGCGCCATTGCTCGGTGCCATGGGCGCGTTCGCCGAGCACCCAGGTGTCCTTGCTCGCACCGCCGCGCTGCATCGACACCACTTCGGCATCGGCATCGGCGGCCACACGGGTCAGGCCACCGGGCAGTACCCGATAACCGTCGGCGCTGGCTACGGCGTACACACGCATGCCGATGGCGCGGTGCTGAAGGTGATCGTCAACGGTGTGCCAGACCGGCGCCTGGGACAACTGCGCAAGTTCCTGGGCGACATAGGCGTAAGGCCGCGCGCGCATGCGCTCAGCCAGGGCCTCGCGTTGTTCGTCGTTCAAGTCGCGGCCAAATACCGGGGTAAAGCTTTGCGACGGAAACGCCGGCTTGATCAGCAGCTCCGGCAGTTTCTCCAGGGCTTCGGCCAGCACCGGCGGCTCACCGCACCACCAGGTCGCGATGGACGGCAGGATCAGCTCTTCGCCAAACAGGAATTGATTGATCTTCGGCAGAAATCCCAACAGGCCAGGGGATTCCAGCACGCCACTGCCCAGGGCGTTGGCCACCAGCACATTGCCCTGGCGCACGGCATCCAGCAGGCCGGGCACGCCGAGGGCCGAGTCGGTGCGCAGTTCCAGCGGGTCGCAGAAATCGTCGTCCAGGCGGCGCATGATCGCGTGCACCCGGCGCAGGCCGCTGAGGGTCTTGAGGTACACCGTGGCGTCGCGCACGGTCAGGTCGCCGCCTTCCACCAGCGGGTAGCCAAGCTGGCGGGCGAGGTACAGATGCTCGAAATAGCTTTCGTTGAAACGGCCCGGGGTCAGCAGCACGATCAGCGGTGGCTGGTCGTCGCTCGGCGCCTGGCGGGCCAGGGTTTCCTGCAGGGTGCGGAAGAACCCGGTGAGGTGCTGCACCTGCAAGTCGCGGTACAGGTCCGGGAAGGCGCGGGACACGATGGTGCGGTTTTCCAAAGCATAACCGGCGCCGGACGGGGCCTGGGTCCGGTCGGCGGTGACCCACCAGCGGCCATCCGGCGTACGCGCCAGGTCCACGGCGTACAGGTGCAGGAACGCGCCGTCGGGCGGCTGGATGCCCTGGCACGGCCACAGGAAATTGTTATGGCCGAACACCAGTTCTGCCGGCAGCAAGCCTTCGGCGATCAGGCGTTGCGGGCCGTAGAGGTCGGCCAGTACTGCATTCAGCAGGCGCGCACGCTGGGCGATGCCGGCGGCAAGTTGCTTCCATTCATCGGCGGCCAGCACGTGGGGCAGCAGGTCCAGCTCCCAGGGACGATCGGCGCCCTTGGGGTCGGCGTAGACGTTGTAGGTCACGCCGTTTTCCTGGATCTGCCGAGTCAGCAAGGCTTGGCGCTGGGCCAGTTGCGCCGGGGTGCTGCGTTGCAAGTGATCGAGCAGCCGCTGCCAATGGGCGCGAACCGCGCCGCTGTCGTCCAGCAGTTCGTGATAAGTGCCCGCGGTCAGCGGGTAACGGTCGAGCAAGTCGGGCATGGAACGCTCGGCTGAGGCAAGGGAAGTCGAATTAACTCACAAACCACGCGATCCAACTGTGGGAGCGGGCTTGTGTGGGAGCGGGCTTGCTCGCGAAAGCGGAGTGTCAGTCACTTAATGTGTTTCTGAGACACCGTATTCGCGAGCAAGCCCGCTCCCACATTTTGAATCGCGTTTAGTCATTCTTATTGGAGAAGCGCCGCAAATCCAGGGTCATCGGCAATTCATCATTGATCACCACACTCGGCACCGGCAGTTTCCCGGGGCTGTGTCCCAAGCGGAAAAACCGCGCCATCCGCCGGCTTTCAGCTTCATTGGCATTCACCGGCAGACTGTCGTAATTGCGCCCGCCCGGATGGGCGACATGGTACTGGCAACCGCCCAGCGAGCGCTGCATCCACGTATCCAAAAGATCGAACACCAGTGGCGCATGCACCGGGATCGTTGGCTGCAGGCAGTTGGCCGGTTGCCAGGCGCGATAACGCACGCCAGCCACAAACTCGCCGACGCGCCCGGTGGGTTGCAGCGGCACCGGGATGCCATTGCAGGTCAGCAGGTAACGCTGGGGCGGCAGGCCACTCAACTTGACCTGCAGGCGCTCCAGGGACGAATCCACGTAACGCACCGTACCGCCCACCGCGCCCTCCTCGCCCAGCACATGCCAGGGCTCCAGGGCCTGGCGCAATTCCAGTTCGATACCGCTGACGGCGTAGTCACCGACCTTGGGAAAACGGAACTCCAGGTGCGCGGCAAACCATTCGGCCCGCAGCGGATAACCGGCAGCGTTCAGCTCGACGATCACGTCGGCAAAATCCTGCTCGATAAAGTGCGGCAGCAGGAAGCGGTCATGCAGCTCTGTGCCCCAGCGCGCCAGCTTCGGCGGCGCATAGGGTTCACGCCAGAACCGCGCGACCAGTGCCCGCAGCAGCAATTGTTGGGTCAGGCTCATGCGGGCGTGGGGCGGCATTTCAAAGGCACGCAATTCCAGCAGGCCCAGGCGGCCGGTGGCACCGTCCGGCGAGTAGAGCTTGTCGATGCAGAACTCGGCACGGTGGGTATTGCCAGTGACGTCGATCAGCAGGTTGCGCAGCAGGCGGTCCACCAACCATGGCGGGCATTCTTCGCCCGCTTCGGGCATCTGCGCGAAGGCGATTTCCAGCTCATACAACGCATCGTTGCGCGCTTCGTCGACCCGTGGTGCCTGGGAAGTCGGGCCGATGAACAGGCCGGAAAACAGGTAGGACAGCGACGGGTGGTTATGCCAATAGCTGATCAGGCTGCGCAGCAGATCGGGACGCCGCAGGAACGGCGAATCCTTGGGCGTAGCGCCACCGAGCACAAAGTGGTTACCGCCGCCGGTGCCGGTGTGGCGCCCGTCGATCATGAATTTTTCTGTGGTGAGGCGGGTTTGCCGGGCTTCTTCGTAGAGAAACTCGGTGCGTTCCACCAACTCGTCCCAGGTGGCGGACGGCTGCACGTTGACCTCGATCACACCCGGATCCGGCGTCACCCGGAAGTTGCTCAGGCGTGGGTCGCTCGGCGGCTCATAACCTTCCAGCAACACCGGGCAATACAGTTCTTCGGCGGTGGCTTCGATGGCGGCCACCAGTTCCAGGTAATCCTCGACCCGTTCCAGCGGCGGCATGAACAGGTACAAGCGGCCGTCCCGTGCCTCGGCGCACAGGGCGGTGCGGGTCAGCCAGTCGGCAGACTCGTCGATCTTCGGAATACGGTCTTGGCTGGCAGCTGCCTCGCCATGGCTTTGCAGTTGCGAGGTGGTCGGCAGGTCTGCCAGGTCCTGATTGGGATCGGTGGGGTGCACGAACGGATAGTCCGCCGCCGTTACCCACGGTTGCGAGGCCAGTGGCAGGCGATAACCCAACGGTGAATCGCCCGGCACCAGGCGGCAATGGTTGTCCCGCAGGTACCAGCGCCCGCTCTGCCAGCGGTCATTGGCCGCCGTGCGCGCCAGCGGCAGCACCTGGCCGATGACTTTATCCAGGCCCTGGCTGAAGACCTTGCGCAGGCGCTCGCGCTCAAGCTTGTCCTCCAGGCGCGGATCTTCGGCGCTGACGTTTTGCGGCAAGGCGCCTTCGCGCCACAGGTAATAGAAATTGTCTTCGTAGGCCGGGAATACAAACTGCGCGGGCAGTTTCAGGCGCTCGGCAACGCTGGCCAGAAAACGCCCGGCCATCACGCCGTCGGCGCCATAGCTTTCCTGCTCATCGGCGATCAGCGCGCTGTTGTGCCAGATCGGCACGCCGTCGCGGCGCCAGTAGCAGTTGAGGGACCAGCGCGGCAGTTGCTCGCCGGGGTACCACTTGCCCTGGCCGAAATGCACCAGGCCCTTGGGTGCGTAGTGCTTGCGCATGCGCTGGAACAGCTCGGCGGACAGCCGGCGTTTGTCCGGGCCCAGGGCGGCGGTGTTCCATTCGGCGCCGTCGGGGTCGTCGATGGAAACGAAGGTGGGTTCGCCGCCCATGGTCAGGCGTACGTCGTCCTTGTGCAGGTCACCGTCGATCTGCCGGCCCAGGGCCTGGATCGCCAGCCACTGCTCTTCGGTGTAGGGCTTGGTAACCCTGGGGGCTTCCCAAATCCGCTCCACGGACATCTCGTGGGTAAATTCGCACTCGCAGGGTTCCACCAGGCCACTGATGGGCGCCGCGGAAGAAGGATCAGGACTACAGGCCAACGGGATATGACCTTCACCGGCGAACAAACCGGAGGTGGCATCGAGGCCGATCCAGCCGGCGCCGGGCAAATACACTTCGCACCAGGCGTGCAGGTCGGTGAAATCCACCTCGGTGCCGGACGGGCCGTCGAGGGCTTTGACGTCGGCGGTCAGCTGGATCAGATAACCGGACACAAATCGTGCCGCCAACCCAAGGTTGCGCAGCAGTTGCACCAGCAACCACGCCGAATCCCGGCAGGAACCGGAGGCGTTTTCCAGGGTGAATTCCGGAGTTTGTACCCCCGGCTCCATGCGGATCAGGTAGCCGATGTCGGCGGCCAGACGCTGATTCAGGCCCACCAGGAAATCCACCGCCGGCAACGGCGTGCGGTCGATACCCGCCAGATACGCGGCGAATCGCGGGGTCAGCGGCAATGTTTCGAGGTACGGCGCCAGCTCGCGCTGCTCATCGGCGGCGTAGCTGAACGGGATTTTTTCGGCGTAGGGTTCCAGGAAGAAATCGAACGGATTGAATACCGCCATCTCCGCGACCAGGTCGACTTCGATGCGCAGCTCGTCAGTTTTTTCCGGGAACACCAGACGCGCCAGGTAATTGCCCTGGGGATCTTGCTGCCAATTGATGAAGTGCTGTTCCGGCAGCACCTTCAGCGCGTAGGAAAGAATCCGCGTGCGGCTATGGGCCGCCGGACGCAGACGAACAATCTGTGGGCCGAGTTCGACCGCGCGGTCGTAGCGGTAATGCGTAACGTGGTGCAACGCGACATGAATCGACACGGCGGCCTCCTGCGAGCCAGGGCATGGAAACAAAGCGCGCAAGACTTATGCCAGAGCAGTGGTCATTGCGCTTTATCGTGGGACCCGGTGCAGTACAGCACCAAAACGGCGCGATGGCTGCCGTCGTGGTGCGAGGGTTGCACATATTTGTGGCGGGAGTGTGAGGGTGGGTGGTGAATCTACCCAGTCAACGGGCTTTGTGCCTGGCGATCACGGCTTCACGCAGGTGGCGAACTTCGACCAGTTTCTGGCGCATTTCGCGGTGGCGCTTGCTGTTAAGCAATAGCAGTGCAAGCAAGGGTAAAAGCACGCTCACGCCATAAATGAACGCATGCGGCTGATACACGATAGTGGGCAGCACACACGCGAAACAAAGCCCCAGTAACACCACCAGTGGCCAGACCCATTGCGGGTGCCCGCGCGCAATCATGAAGTTGCAGTGCACGATGACCATCGTTAAAGCGATTCCGCCGATAAAGGAGTACTTAGCGGTATCGGCCACAGAAAGATCCCGGAAATAGCTTTCAAAAAACAATGGCACCGCAAAGGCCAGGGAAAATACCGATGCCAATATCGCCCCCATGAAAACAGGAAAATACCGAGATAGAAAACCGCGAATGCTCGGTGCTTGGTTCATTGCTCGATTCCCTGATAAAAATCGACAGGAGTGATGTCCTGATACCTATCGGGTTCGGCTCTTGGTCTTCAAAGACTGCCGAATGTGGCGAATTCCCACGAGTTTAATGCGCATATCTCGCTGAACAGAGCTGTTGAGTATCAAGAGGCCAAACAGCGGAAAAACCAACGCCAGGCCATAAAGAACGGCGTGCGGCGCGTACTGAATCATGGGAAGCACAAACAGAAAGCAGGCGAAGTAAATACCCACCATTACCCACACCCACGACGGGCGCCCGCGCAAAATCATGAAATTGCTATGGACCGTTAACAGGATCAGCAATGCTCCGATGAGCATGATCGAAAAGCCCAAGCCGCCAGCGAGAGGCGAATCACGAAAATAGGTCGCAAAGGAAAGCGCTGTAGCGAAGCCCAAAGAAAAATAGGCCGCAAATACACCACCGATAAAAGTAAGGAAGTAATGCCTGAAAAAATCACGAAGCGTCATCAGCTCGCTCATTCTCCGACCTCCTCATACAACCCCAATGCGATGGTTTTTACGTTGCCCGTGTAAGCACTCCCTATAAGGCCCGCCGTTGCGCCTAAGGCGTCTTTAATCTGGGTTTTGGTACTGTGTTTAAGTTGGGTCGGGGTAAAACGCTTGGGCAGTTCGCCCGACAACTGCTTGAGCTTGAGCATCTTCGATGTGAGGCGAGGGTCATTGATGGTCAGCAGTTCTTTTGTGAGCTTCGCTCTTTCTTGTCGATTCAAGCCACGAAGCACTTCGCGCAACGTCTTGCCTGTGGCCGCCTTCGCGACATTGACAAGTTTTATTGTCGTCAGGGCGGAGGCACCCACTCCAGCTAACGATACTGCGTCCAAAACCGTTGAGGTGTTCTGATACCACGCCTCGCTGTCGAGCCAATCATTTCCCTCTGGCCTTGCCACCTCGAGTACCGTTCGAGTAATGCCATTGAAACACTGGAGTGCGCTTGCACCAGCAGCCGCGTATCCGACCACGACGATGACCGAACTCGCGCCGGCGCTGAATGGAACCAAAATGGTTCCGCTGGCAATAGCCGCCCAACTGATGACGGCGCCAAAACAAGAAATGCCGGTATTCACGGCCTCACCAATCAGGCGGGATTCGCGCGGATTACTCACAACATGTTCAGCAAATTGCGTGGGGGCAATGTACTTCTGCGCCTCCCGCAGAATCACGCGCTTGGGCTTAATGCTGCAGAGGGGTTTGAATTCACGCAGGGTCACGATGTTGAAGTCGGCATCGATATACACCACACCCGCCCCCACGATGCCGGGGTCGGCGTCGATGGCGGCAAACAGGCGTGGCAGGTTGATCTGGCTTTCGATGCGCTGGCGGGCCATGAACTGGGAGCGGTTGGAGTCCATGCCGATGCCAAGCAGGGGGCTGCTCATGGGGGTGTTCTTCCTTGAAATGGATGGTGTCTGAACTGGCGCTTTCGCGAGCAAGCCCGCTCCCACATTCGACCGCATTCTCATGCTGAAACCCGGTCACATGTGGGAGCTGGCTTGCCTGCGATGGCGCTCGAATGGGCGCCACCTTAACAAACAGGCTACCCACCCGCTAGAAAGCAAAACGCCAGCACGAGGCTGGCGTTTTGCGTTTCAGGCGGCGATCAACGCGGCACCACCGGCTTGCGGGCTGGCTTCTTGCCTTTGCCCTTGGCGGCGTCGGTGCGCTCCTTGGCGGCCTGCTTGTTGCGCGCCATGGCTGCGGCCTTGGCTTGCTCGCGCTTGTCCCACGGGTTGCTGCCATCACTGCCTCGCGGCGGCAGGCCGGTGTGCTGGGTGAGGATCCTGGTGGTGGTTTCCTTCGCAACCTTGTGGCTGCCAGCCGGCGTCGAGTTTTTGCGACGGGCGCTCTGGTAGCTGTCGGTGGACGGTTGGTGCAACGGGATCAGTTGCTCCTTGCCCGGCCCGATCAGGTCTGCACGGCCCATGCGAGTCAATGCTTCACGCAGCATCGGCCAGCCCTTCGGGTCGTGGTAGCGCAGGAAGGCCTTGTGCAGGCGGCGCTGTTCTTCGCTCTTGACGATGGTCACCGCGTCGCTCTTGTAGGTGACCTTGCGCAGCGGGTTCTTGCCCGAGTGGTACATCGCCGTGGCGGTGGCCATTGGCGACGGGTAGAACGCCTGCACCTGATCGGCGCGGAAGCCGTTGCCCTTGAGCCACAGGGCCAGGTTCATCATGTCTTCATCGGTGGTGCCCGGGTGGGCGGCGATGAAGTAAGGAATCAGGTACTGCTCCTTGCCCGCTTCCTTTGTGTACTTCTCGAACATGCGCTTGAACTTGTCATAGCTGCCGATGCCCGGTTTCATCATCTGGTTGAGCGGACCTTCCTCGGTGTGTTCCGGGGCGATCTTCAGGTAACCACCGACGTGGTGGGTCACCAGCTCCTTCACATACTCCGGCGACTCGACCGCGAGGTCGTAGCGCAGGCCGGAAGCGATCAGGATCTTCTTCACACCCGGCAACGCACGGGCGCTGCGGTACAGCTGGATCAACGACGAGTGGTCGGTGTTCAGGTTCGGGCAGATGCCCGGGAACACGCAGGATGGCTTGCGGCACGCGGATTCGATTTCCGGGCTCTTGCAGGCAATGCGGTACATGTTCGCGGTCGGGCCGCCGAGGTCGGAAATGACGCCGGTGAAGCCTGGCACCTTGTCGCGGATCTCTTCGATTTCGCGAATGATCGACTCTTCGGAACGGTTCTGGATGATTCGGCCTTCGTGCTCGGTGATCGAGCAGAAGGTGCAGCCGCCGAAGCAGCCACGCATGATGTTCACCGAGAAGCGGATCATGTCGTAGGCCGGGATCTTTTCCTTGCCGTACGCCGGGTGTGGAACACGGGCGTAAGGCATGCCGAACACGTAGTCCATTTCTTCGGTAGTCATGGGAATGGGCGGCGGGTTGAACCACACATCCACTTCGCCGTGCTTCTGTACCAGCGCGCGGGCGTTGCCCGGGTTGGTTTCCAGGTGGAGCACGCGGTTGGCGTGGGCATACAGCACCGAGTCGCCACGGACTTTTTCCACGGACGGCAGACGGATCACGGTCTTGTCACGGGTCATGCGTGGGCTGGCCAGGATCTGTACCACCTTGGCCTCTTCCGGGTCTTCCACCGGGCCCTTTTCCTGCTCGATGGCGCAGGCCTGGGTGTCCTGGGTATTCACGTACGGGTTGATGATCTTGTCGATCTTGCCCGGACGGTCGATACGGGTGGAGTCCACCTCGTACCAGCCTTCAGGCGTGTCACGGCGAATGAACGCAGTGCCGCGCACGTCGGTGATGTCTTCGATCTTGTGGCCCCACGACAGACGCTGGGCGACTTCGACGATGGCCCGCTCGGCGTTGCCGTACAGCAGGATATCGGCGCAGGCGTCGATCAGGATCGAGTTGCGTACACGGTCCTGCCAGTAGTCGTAGTGGGCGATGCGGCGCAGGGAGGCTTCGATGCCGCCGAGCACGATCGGCACGTGCTTGTAGGCTTCCTTGCAGCGCTGGCTGTAGACCAGGCTCGCGCGGTCCGGACGTTTGCCGGCCATGCCGCCTGGGGTGTAGGCGTCATCGGAGCGGATTTTCTTGTCGGCGGTGTAGCGGTTGATCATCGAGTCCATGTTGCCGGCCGCGACGCCGAAGAACAGGTTCGGCTCGCCGAGCTTCATGAAGTCGTCTTTGGACTGCCAGTTGGGCTGGGCAATGATCCCGACGCGAAAGCCCTGGGACTCCAGCAGCCGGCCGATGATTGCCATGCCGAACGACGGATGGTCCACGTACGCGTCACCGGTGACGATGATGATGTCGCATGAATCCCAGCCAAGCTGATCCATCTCCTCCCTGCTCATCGGCAGGAATGGCGCAGGACCGAAACATTCGGCCCAGTACTTGGGATAGTCAAATAACGGCTTGGCTGTTTGCATGACGGTGACCGGTGTTGAGATGAAAAATCGCGGGCGCGGAATATAGCACAAAATTTGACCAATTCCGACCTTTGCAGTCGGAATTGGCGGGCAGCGCTTTTACTCGTCTTCGAAGTTATAGCTGCCCGGCGCCAGGTTCTCGAAGCGGGTGTATTTACCGATGAAGGCCAGGCGCGTGGTGCCGATTGGCCCGTTACGCTGTTTACCGATAATGATTTCAGCGATGCCTTTATGCTCGGTCTCCGGGTGATACACCTCGTCCCGGTATACGAACATGATCACGTCAGCATCCTGCTCGATCGCTCCGGATTCCCGCAAGTCGGAGTTGATCGGGCGTTTGTTCGGACGCTGCTCAAGAGATCGGTTGAGCTGCGACAGGGCAACCACCGGGCAGTTGAATTCCTTGGCCAGGGCTTTCAACGAGCGGGAAATCTCGGAAATCTCGTTGGTCCGGCTGTCACCGCTGGAGCCCGGGATCTGCATCAACTGCAGGTAGTCGATCATGATCAGGGCAATATCGCCGTGCTCACGCACCAGGCGTCGGGTACGCGCGCGCATTTCCGACGGGCTGATGCCCGCGGTGTCATCGATAAACAGCTTGCGATCGTTTAGCAGGTTGACCGCCGAGGTCAGCCGCGGCCAGTCGTCGTCTTCCAGGCGGCCGGCACGCACCTTGGTCTGGTCGATGCGGCCCAGGGACGACAACATACGCATGATCAGCGATTCGCCTGGCATCTCCAGGGAGTAAACCAGTACGGCCTTGTCGCTGCGCAACACGGCGTTTTCCACCAGGTTCATGGCGAAGGTGGTTTTACCCATGGACGGACGGCCGGCGACGATGATCAAGTCGGCTGGCTGCAGGCCGCTGGTCATGCCGTCGAGGTCGGTGTAGCCGGTGGACAGGCCGGTGATGGCGTTGTCGGTGTTGAACAAGGTGTCGATACGGTCGATGGCCTTGGTCAGCAAGTCGTTGACGCTGACCGGGCCGCCGGTTTTCGGCCGGGCCTCGGCGATCTGGAAGATCTGCCGTTCGGCTTCGTCGAGAATCTCTTCGGCAGTGCGGCCTTCCGGGTTGAACGCGCTGTCGGCGATCTCGGTGGCGATGCCGATCAACTGGCGCAACGTGGCCCGCGCACGGACGATCTGCGCATACGCCTTGATGTTGGCGACCGATGGCGTGTTTTTCGCCAGCTCGCCCAGGTAACCCAGGCCGCCCACTTGGGACGTCTGGCCTTCCTTGTCCAACTGCTCGGCCAGGGTCACCACGTCGATCGGTGAGTTCTGGTCGGCCAGCTTGGCAATGGCGCGGAAGATCAGGCGGTGGTCATGACGGTAGAAATCGCCGTCCGAGACTTGATCCAGCACGCGCTCCCAGGCGTTGTTGTCCAGCATCAAGCCACCGAGCACGGCCTGTTCGGCCTCGATGGAATGCGGCGGCACCTTCAGGGCAGCGGTTTGCAGGTCATATTGCTCAGGAGCGGAGATATCGTTCATGGCCACTTGGAATAGTTGGAGAATCAGGAGCTACAGAAAAACAAAAGGCACGACCTGTGAACAGGATCGTGCCCGATGTTAACTGCCTGGCACGCGAGGTGCCAGTCAGTTAGGTGTTGCTTAAGCTGCTACCACAACAACGCGTACGGTTGCCTCGACTTCAGCGTGCAGGTGCACGGCTACATCGAATTCGCCAACGTTGCGGATGGTGCCGTTCGGCAGACGAACTTCGCTCTTCTGCACTTCAACGCCGGAGGCGGTCAGTGCATCAGCGATGTCGTGGGTGCCGATCGAACCGAACAGCTTGCCTTCGTCACCGGCGGTGGCAGTGATAGTCACTTCCAGCTCAGCCAGTTGGGCAGCGCGAGTTTCGGCCGAAGCTTTTTTGTCTGCTGCTGCTTTTTCCAGCTCAGCACGACGCTCTTCAAACGCAGCCAGGTTGGCAGCGGTTGCAGCGGTGGCTTTGCCGTATGGCAGCAGGTAGTTACGACCGTAGCCGGCCTTAACGTTCACTTTGTCGCCCAGGTTGCCCAGGTTGGCGACTTTTTCCAGAAGGATCAGTTGCATGTGAAAATCCTCTAACTTTTAACCTTCACCGTTCGCGTTATCGGCGTCTTTCGGCGCCAGACGACCGCGAAAATCAATCAGGCCGTCGACAATGGCCAAGACCACGAGTAACGGATAGATCAGCTGCATGAACAGCAACAGCGTCACGTACAACCCCACCAGCCAGAATCTGCCCAGTCGCTTTTGCGCCACCAGCCCATGAATCAGGGACAGGCCGGCGAATACCAGCGGTACGCTGCACAACGGCACCAACAGCGCCAGGCCAAAAGTCGGCCCGACCACCATGAACGCCAGCAGCAACATCGCCGGTCCAGCGGGGATTCTGATACTGCGAAACTCGCGACCAAAACCACCCGGGTTATACAACAACGCCTGCCAGTAACGCCCAAGAATCAGGCTCAGCAAGCTGACAATCTGCAACAGTGCCGCTATCAGGCCGGTAAGCATCGGTGCAACCACTGACGCAAAGCGCGCTCGCTCCTCTACCGATAACTGCTGGTAGAGATCCCCGAGGGCCAGCGGCAGGATCTTGATGATCTCCTGCGCCAGCGCCTCGATTTGCGGGCGGAAAGCCGCGCCAAGCGCCAGTGAATACACCAACCCCAATGCCACGCTGACCAGCAGCGTACGGACCCAGGACTCACTTGCGCGCAAAACCAACGCAAGGGTCGATGAACCGAGCAGTACCAGAAGTACCCGTGGATCATCGAATTTCAACCACCAGACCAAGGCCGGCAGTATTCCCAGGGCAAGAACGCCAAGGGCGTCCTTCAAACCGCGCCGCAGAAGCACAAGGCAACCCGCGGCAGCACCCAACCAATACAACAACGGCAATGCTGCACATCCAGCCACTACCAGAGTGGCCTGCACACGACCGCGCATGATGAACTCAGCTAAGGCGCGCATGCATTCAATCCCTTACTACTTGTCGACTGCCCGGTCTCAGCGGCCGTGGCTGTCGGTGTAGGCCAGCAGGGCCAGGAAGCGGGCGCGCTTGATAGCGGTGGCCAGCTGACGCTGATAACGAGCTTTGGTACCGGTGATGCGGCTTGGAACAATTTTGCCGGTCTCGGATACGTAGGCTTTCAGAGTGTTGAGATCTTTGTAATCGATCTCCTTCACGTCTTCAGCGGTGAAGCGGCAGAATTTACGACGACGGAAGAAACGTGCCATTTGATAGGCTCCTTAAAAGGTCCGTGGATTACTCGTCAGCGTTATCGCTGTTGTCGCTGTCATCACTATCAGCGCTTTCAGCGCCTTCGTGCTCAGGACGGTCGCGACGCTCACGGCGCTCACTGCGGTTTTCTTCAGCCTTGAGCATCTCGGATTGGCCGGTAACGGCTTCTTCGCGACGGATGACCAGGTTACGGATCACTGCATCGTTGTAGCGGAAGTTGTCTTCCAGCTCGGCCAGGGCCTTGCCAGTGCACTCAACGTTCAGCATCACGTAGTGAGCCTTGTGAACATTGTTGATTGCGTAGGCCAGTTGACGACGGCCCCAATCTTCCAGACGGTGGATTTTGCCGCCGTCTTCTTCGATCAGCTTGGTGTAACGCTCTACCATGCCGCCGACTTGCTCGCTTTGATCCGGGTGGACCAAAAAGATGATTTCGTAATGACGCATGAATGCTCCTTACGGGTTGTAGCCTGCCGCTCAAAAACGGTCAGACAAGGAGTGAATGACACTTATGGATCTTGCCGAAGGGAGGCACATGCGTGCCTGCCATGAAGGCAAGGGGCGCAATTGTAGAGAAGGGGGAGAAAGGGCGCAAGGTGATTGGTGATTATTTGAACAGCCCCCATACACCACAAAAACAAATGTGGGAGGGGGCTTGCTCCCGAAAGCGATGTGCCAGTCACCAAATGCACTGACTGATACACCGTATTCGGGAGCAAGCCCCCTCCCACATTTTGACCTGCGCCAGACTTGGTTATTTCTTGGCTTTAGCCTTGGCGCCGCGCTGGCGCTGGGCTTCGAACAGGCAGACGCCCGTTGCGACTGAAACGTTGAGGCTGCTGACGCTACCGGCCATCGGCAGGTGCACCAGGTAATCGCAATGCTCGCGGGTCAGGCGGCGCATGCCCTTGCCTTCGGCACCCATGATCAGGATGGTCGGGCCGGTGAGGTCCTGGTCATAAATGCTGACCTCAGCCTCCCCCGCCGTACCCACAACCCACAGGCCGCGCTGCTGGAGTTTCTCGAGGGTACGCGCCAGGTTGGTCACGGCCACCAACGGAATCACTTCCGCCGCACCGCAGGCGACTTTACGCACTACAGGCGTCAAGGTTGCCGACTTGTCTTTAGGCACGATCACCGCCAACGCACCGGCGGCATCCGCCGAACGCAGGCAGGCGCCGAGGTTGTGCGGATCGGTCACGCCGTCGAGCACCAGCAACAGCGGTGCGCCTTCGGTGCGGTCGAGCAGCTCGTCGAGCATCGCTTCGCCCCAGACCTGGCTTGGACTGACGTCGGCTACCACGCCCTGGTGAACGCCTTCGACCCAGACGTCCATCTCGCGCCGCTCGGCCTGGCCGATGGCAACTTTGTTCTGATTGGCCAGTTCGACCAGCGCTTGAACACGCGGCTCACTGCGGCCTTCTGCCAACCACACCTGCTTGACGCGTTTCGGGTGGTGACGCAGCAATGCTTCTACGGCGTGCACGCCGTAGATTTTTTCCAGACTCATGACTTGGCCTTAGGTTTGCGCGACCCGCCGCTTTTCGCGGGGGCCGAACCCGCTTTTGGCGGGCCTTTACGGTGTTTACTCGGCTTGCTCGACGGCTTTTCCGCCTCGCGGGACTTTCCCCCAGACGCCGCTTTACCACCGCTTTTGGCTTCGTTGAGCAACTGCTGCTTCAACTCGCGGCTCTTGCGCAGCTCGGCGTTTTTCGCCGCGGCATCGCTAGGGCGGTAGGCTTCGGGGGCCTTGTCCTTGGCAGACGAACGACGCGCAGGCTTGGCTGGCGCAGGCTCGGCGACCGCCGCTTTCGCAGGAGCGCCTTTGCCTTTGCTGGCCGGGGCTGCAGTTTCGCTGCCACGTTTTTTACGGCCAGTCGGTTCAGCCGGCTTGTCAGGCATGCCGAAATCGATCTTGCGCTCGTCGAGGTCGACGCGCATGACCTGCACTTCAACGGTATCGCCCAGACGGAAGCTGCGACCGGTGCGCTCGCCCGCCAGGCGGTGATGCACAGGGTCGAAGTGGTAGTAGTCACCCGGCAAGGCGGTGACGTGCACCAGGCCCTCGACGTAGATGTCGGTCAGCTCGACGAACAAACCAAAACCGGTCACGGCAGTGATCACACCCGGGAACGACTCGCCCACGCGGTCTTTCATGAACTCGCACTTGAGCCAGTTCACTACGTCGCGGGTGGCTTCGTCGGCACGGCGCTCGCTCATGGAGCACTGCTCGCCCAACTGTTCCAGGGCCGCTTCGTCGTACGGATAGATCCGTGCCTTCGGAATGGTCATGGCACCGGCGCGCTTGACGTGCGGGGTGTTCTGCTTGGAATGGATCACGCTGCGGATCGCCCGGTGCGTGAGCAAGTCCGGGTAACGGCGAATCGGCGAGGTGAAGTGGGTGTACGCCTCGTAATTCAGGCCGAAGTGGCCCTGGTTATCAGCGCTGTACACCGCCTGGCTCAGGGAGCGCAGCATAACGGTCTGGATCACGTGGTAATCCGGACGGTCCTTGATGCTCGCAAGCAGAGCCTGGTAGTCCTTCGGCGTCGGGCCGTCCTTGCCTTTGTGCAGGGACAGGCCGAGTTCACCGAGGAACGCGCGCAGCTTCTCCAGACGCTCCGGCGGCGGGCCGTCGTGCACCCGGTACAACGCAGGAATCTCGTGCTTTTTGAGGAATTCTGCGGTGGCCACGTTGGCCGCCAGCATGCACTCCTCGATCAGCTTGTGAGCATCGTTGCGCGTGGTCGGGGTGATCGCGGCGATCTTGCGCTCGGAACCGAAGACAATCCGGGTTTCCTGAGTTTCAAAGTCGATCGCGCCACGCACGTGACGAGCGCCCAACAGCACCTTGTACAGCGCGTAGAGCTGCTTGAGGTGCGGCACGACATGCCCGTACTCACCGCGCAGGGCCTTGGCTTCGCTGGTTTTCGGCTGTTCCAGGATGGTGCTGACCTTGTTGTAGGTCAGGCGCGCCTGGGAGTGAATCACCGCTTCGTAGAACTGGTAGTCGGTCATTTCGCCGGTTTTCGAGATGGTCATCTCGCACACCATGGCCAAACGGTCGACTTTCGGGTTCAGGGAGCACAGGCCGTTGGACAGCTGCTCAGGCAGCATCGGGATGACGCGCTCGGGGAAGTACACCGAGTTGCCGCGCACCTGGGCTTCGTTGTCCAGGGCCGAACCGATCTTCACGTAGCTGGACACGTCGGCAATCGCGACGAACAACTTCCAGCCGCCGGAGAACAGGCGCAGTTTGCCAGGCTTGGCTTCGCAGTAGACCGCATCGTCGAAGTCGCGAGCATCTTCGCCGTCAATGGTGACGAACGGTAGATGACGCAGGTCGATGCGCTTCTCTTTGTCTTTTTCTTCGACTTCCGGCTTGAGCTTGGCGGCTTCTTTGAGCACAGCCTCAGGCCAGACGTGAGGGATATCGTAGGTGCGCAGCGCAACATCGATCTCCATGCCCGGCGCCATGTAGTTGCCGACCACTTCAACGATATCGCCCTGTGGCTGGAAGCGCGCAGTGGGCCAGTGGGTGATTTTCACCTCGACGAACTGGCCCACTTTGGCGGCGCCATTGCGCCCCGGGGTGATCAGCACTTCCTGCTGGACCTTGGGGTTATCCGGCACCACGAAGCCGATGCCGCCTTCTTCGAAGTAACGGCCGACGATGGACTCGTGGGCACGGGACACCACTTCGACGATCACGCCTTCACGGCGACCGCGACGGTCGAGGCCGGAAACGCGGGCCAGGGCACGGTCGCCATCAAACACCAGGCGCATTTGCGCCGGGCTCATGAACAGGTCGTCGCTGCCATCGTCCGGGATCAGGAAGCCGAAACCGTCACGGTGGCCGGCGATGCGGCCGAGGATCAGGTCGAGCTTGTCCACCGGCGCGTAGGTGCCGCGGCGGGTGTAGATCAACTGGGCATCGCGCTCCATGGCGCGCAGGCGACGACGCAGGGCCTCGAGTTGGTCTTCGGTGGTCAGACCGAACTCTTCAACCAGCTGCTCGCGGCTAGCAGGCGAACCCCGATCGGCGAGGTGCGCCAGGATCAGTTCGCGGCTAGGAATAGGGTTTTCATATTTTTCCGCTTCACGAGCGGCCTCGGGATCGAGGGACTGCCAATCGGCCATTAGAGAGTTTTCACCTTGTCTATATGCGGGTTAGTTTGGCATACGCGTATTGAAACGGGAAATTTCAGGTGTCAACAAGCCCGTAAAAGCACTTTGTAGCCCTTGGAATGCACCTTGCGCGACCGTCGGCGAAATATTCCAGACTTTTTTCATGGCAGGGCTTTACAGCTCAAAATAGCCTCCGTATAGTGCGCGCCATCGACGACGGCAACGTTGTTGATGCTGCCCAGGTGGTGAAATTGGTAGACACGCCAGCTTCAGGTGCTGGTGATCGCAAGGTCGTGGAAGTTCGAGTCTTCTCCTGGGCACCAATTTCAAACTCAAGGTTATGCCTTGAGTCTCCAAAAACCCGCGAAAGCGGGTTTTTGCGTTTCAGGCCTTTGATTTTTAACAAGAATCTTGATTTATATTTTTGAATCAGGGGTTTACAGATCAAAAAGCCCTCCGTATAGTTCGCTCCATCAACAGCGCAAGCGTTGATAATGCCCAGGTGGTGAAATTGGTAGACACGCCAGCTTCAGGTGCTGGTGATCGCAAGGTCGTGGAAGTTCGAGTCTTCTCCTGGGCACCAAATTCAGATCAAACCCGCGAAAGCGGGTTTTTTCGTTTCCGGGGTTTGAAAACCTGACCGGTGATTTCCCCCCTCGTCCGCACTTGAGAAGTTTTATCGTTTATCCTTGTAAGGATTTGTTGCACTCAAGTGAGGAAAACCCCGGATGATGATCCGCGATACCCGTCTCAAGACATCCCTTCTGCGTGGCCTGACCATCACTCTGCTCGGCCTGACCCTGCTCTCGCCCGCTGCCTATTCTGCCGACAAGGTTGCACTGACCTTGTACAACGGCCAACACAAGGAGGTCGGCGATGAACTTGCCAAGGCCTTCGAAGCCAAGACCGGCATCCACGTCAATGTGCGCAAGGGCAGCAGCAACCAGCTGGCCAGCCAGGTCGTCGAAGAAGGTGACCGCTCCCCTGCCGACGTGATCTACACCGAAGAATCGCCGCCGCTGAATAAACTCGGCGAGCAAGGCCTGCTGGCAACCATCGACGCCAGCACCCTCGACGTCCTGCCGAAGGAATACGTGGCCGCCAACGGCGCCTGGATGGGCGTAACCGCACGCACCCGCGTCGTGGCCTTCAACCCGAAGCTGATCGCCGAGAAAGACCTGCCCAAGTCGGTACTGGATTTCGCCGGGCCCGAGTGGCAAGGCAAGGTCGGTTTCGTGCCCACCAGCGGCGCGTTCCAGGAACAAGCCGTAGCGATCATCAAGCTGCACGGTCGCGAAGCGGCTGAAGAGTGGCTGACCGGCCTGCGCGCTTTCGGCAAGGTCTACAGCAACAACATGGTTGCGCTCAAGGCCGTGGAAAATGGCGAAGTCGCCACCGTGCTGGTGAACAACTACTACTGGTTCGCCCTGAAGAAAGAAAAAACCAACCTGGATTCGCAGCTGCACTACTTCACCAACGGCGATGCCGGTGGCCTGATCACCGTGTCTGCCGCGGCTGCACTGAAATCCAGCAAGCATCCAAAGGAAGCCCAGCAACTGCTGGCATTCATGGCCAGCGAAGAAGGCCAGCGGGTGATCACCAACACTTCCGCCGAATACCCGCTGCGCAAGGGCATGGAATCCAACCGCGGACTCAAGCCTTTCAGCGAGCTGCAACCGCCGAAAGTCACCCCTGCCGACCTGGGCAACGCCGAAGAAGCCCTGGAACTGGAACGTGACGTTGGCTTGAACTGATGAACCCATCGCTCCCCGCCCCCGCCTTGCGCGGGGGTTTTACGCCGAGACGCAAACGCCCTTCGATCTGGTTGCTGCTACCAGTCCTGCTGCTGGTAGGCCTGAGCCTGTTGCCGCTGGCATATGTCGGCCTCAAGGCCTGGCAGGCAGGATGGGCCGAGGCGGTGCGTTTGCTGTGGCGACCCTATGTATTCGGGTTGCTGCGCAACACCCTGGCGCTGATGGTCGGCGTCACCGTGGCCTGCGGCGTGATCGGCTTGTCCCTGGCCTGGCTGCTGGAACGCAGCAACCTGCCGGGGCGGCGGATCTGGGGAGTGATCCTGTGCCTGCCGTTCGCGGTGCCAGCGTTTGTCAGCAGCTTTACCTGGGTTTCGTTAAGCGCCAACTTTGAAGGGTTGGGCGGAGCGATCCTGGTGATGACCCTGTCCAAATACCCACTGGTGTTTCTGCCGGTGGCGGCAACCCTGCGCAATCTTGATCCATCCCTGGAAGAATCGGCCCGCACCCTCGGACTGAATCGCTGGGGCGTATTCTTTCGCATCACCTTGCCGCTGCTGTGGCCGTCGCTGCTGGCCGGGGCACTGTTGATTGCCCTGCATATGCTGGTGGAGTTCGGCGCGCTGTCGATCATCGGCTTGCAGACGTTTACCACCGCGATCTACCAGCAATTCGAGCTGGAGTTCAGCAACGCCAATGCGGCGATGCTCTCGGCGGTGCTGCTGGTGATGTGCCTGACGCTGCTCTGGCTGGAGCTGCGGGTGCGCGGCAAGGGCCGACACGTGCGTACCGGCCAGGGCGCGGCGCGGCATGCCGAACAGGTTCGACTCGGCAAATGGGCGGCGCTGGGGCAGCTGTATTGCCTGCTCCTGGCGATCATCGGCAGCGGCATTCCACTGGGCATGCTCGGTTATTGGCTGGCAGTGGGCAGTTCGGCGGCATTTCCGATAGCCGAGATCAGCGAGGCGCTGCTTTCTTCGTTGGCGCTATCCCTGGGCGGCGCCGCGCTTTGCCTGTTGTTTGCCGTGCCGGTGGGCTTGCTGGTGGTGCGCTACAAGGGCCAGCTCGCACTGTGGGCCGAGCGCCTGCCGTACCTGCTGCACGCCCTGCCCGGCCTGGTGATTGCGCTGACACTGGTGTATTTCGCCCTGCATTACGTGCCGGCGCTGTATCAAACGTCGGCGTTGCTGCTGATCGCTTATGCGCTGCTGTTTTTGCCCCTGGCCCAGGCGCCGATCCGCACGGCGCTGAACAAGGCAGCACCACAGCTGGAAGAGGCGGCGAGAACGCTGGGCGCGTCGTCGTTCAGTGCGTTTTGCCGGGTGACGCTGCCGATTATTTTCCCGGCATTGGGGGCGGCGTTTGCGCTGGTATTCCTGGATGCGATGAAGGAATTGACGGCGACATTGCTGCTTAGTCCTACCGGGCTGAACACCTTGGCAACTGCCGTGTGGGCGCACACCTCGAATGTGGAATTCGCGGCAGCGGCGCCCTATGCGGCATTGTTGATTTTGGTGTCGGGACTGCCGGTGTATTTGCTTACGACGCGGATGTACCTGAGCCGCTGAAATTGCTTTCGCGAGCAAGCCCGCTCCCACATTTGCTCGCATTCCAGAAGTGGAACTCGGTCGAATGTGGGAGCGGGCTTGCTCGCGAAAGGGCCGCACCAGGCGACATCAAGCCCGGAACTGCCCCAAGCTCGCCTTCAACTGCGCAGCCAACCCATCCAGCACTTTGCCACTGGCTGTAGTCTCTACCACCGCCTGCGCCGCTCGCTCAGCCTGGGCATGAATGATCTCGACTCGCCCACGCACCGCATGCGCACCCTGCGCCTGATGCTCAGCCGCCCGCGTCGCCAGGCCAATCGCTGCATGCACCTGCTCCACCGAGGCCTGCACCGACTGCTGCAGGCGCACGCTGTCGCGTAATACCAGCAAACCTTCGCTGGCCTGGCGCCCGGCCTTGCCGATGGTTTCCACAGCCTCACGGGCGCCTTGCTGCAAGGCCACGATGTGGGCCTGGATGTCGCCGGTAGAACTCTGGGTTTTACTGGCCAGGGCGCGAACCTCGTCCGCCACGACCGCAAAGCCGCGCCCGGTCTCACCGGCTCGCGCCGCCTCAATAGCCGCGTTGAGCGCCAGCAGGTTGGTTTGCTCGGCAATCCCGTGGATCACCGTTAACACCACCTCGATCTGCTCGCTCTGCTGCGCCAGCCGCTCGATCACCTTGGAACCGGCCTGCACCTGCCCCGCCAACGCCTCGATCAAGCTGCCGACTTCGGCTGAAGTGCGGGAATTTTCATCAGTCGCCTGGCGAATATCCACCACCTGCTGCAAGGCCGCCTGCATCGCATGGCTTTCCGCCTGGGCCTCATCCGCCATTTGCGACAGCGCCCGCAGGCTTTCGGCAACCTCATCACGCTGCAAGCCGGCGGCCGCATCGGCACCCGCATTGCGCAGGGTCATCGCGCCGATTTCCACACCGGTACGCTGGGCCACATCACCGGCTTCACGCACGATCGGCTGCAACTTATCCACAAAGCGATTGACCGCCGAGGCCATGTCGCCGATTTCGTCCCGGCTGTTGATTTGCACACGCTTGGTCAGGTCGCCCTCGCCTGCCGCCAGATCGTCCATCGCTGCAATCAGCAGCTTCAGGCGATTGACCACCCGACGGCCGAGCACTACAGCAATCAACAGCAATACACCAAAACCTACCACCGCCAGGCCCATGCCGATGCGCCAGCGCAAGGTGCCCGCCGCCTCTTGCACGGCGCTGGTGGTATTGGCGGTCATCTGGGTGGCGGTGGCTTGCGCCGACTGCAAACGCGCGCCCATGGCCGCCGCGCTGTCAGCCGCGGCACCCTTGAGGCTGTCGCCCACCAACTGGTCACCGCTGGCAATCAGTGCAGCAAAACGCTTGTCCAGCGCGGCCAGGTCAGCCTCGACCGAGGCAGTCGAAACCCCCATGCGGACCTTGCCGATCTCTACGCCATTGGGGCTGATGGACGCTTCGACGTAGAACACCGAGGGATCATTCTTCGCCGCATCCAGCACTTTATCCAGGGCACGTTCGCCCTTGCCCTTTTCCAGCAGCGCCTGGTTGATCGGGTTCTCACGGTTGAGGTAACGGGTCAGGTGCTCGCCAGCCGCGTCGTCATACACCACAAACAACACGTTGGGATTGCGCTGGGCTCTGCGGGCAAACTCAGACAGCGTCGGCACGTCGCTGTCCCACATGGCGCGCGGCGCCACCGAGGCGAGCAGTTGCGCCATGTCATTGGCAGAGTCCTGCAGGTCTTTTTCCAGGGTCGCACGCAGTTGCTTCTGCTCTTCCTGCAGGCGCGTGGAAAGCCCCGCCGTCAGACGCTGGCGCGTGCTGGAAGACAGACTGTCCAGGCTGGATGTCACTTCCTTGCCGGCTTGCGCCAACTCGCCGGACAGTTTCTGGCTGTCGACGCCCAGGCGATTGCCCAAATCAGCTTCCAATGCAGTGACGGTGCTTCGCGTCAGGGCGACGGCCACCAGTACTTGCACCAAAAGAGCGATACCTAGGGTAACGAACACCGGCCGCAACAGCCGGCTTTGTAACAATGAGAGAACGGCAGACACTGGGAATCCCTCCACCACGGGTGCCATTAATTTGATAGCACCGCGAAAGAAAGAACCATAGCAAGGGTCGTGCCGTTTACCAGGCGGAAACGACAAAGGGCTCCCGAAGGAGCCCTTTGCTTTTTACATCAACAGCTTATTAAGCGAACGGGTGACGCAGAACGATGGTCTCGTTGCGGTCCGGGCCCGTCGAAATAATGTCGATTGGCGCACCGATCAGCTCTTCAACGCGCTTGATGTAAGCACGAGCGTTGGCTGGCAGTTCTTCCAGGGTCTTGGCGCCCACGGTCGATTCGGTCCAGCCTGGCACTTCTTCGTACACAGGCTGCAGGCCTACGTAGCTGTCCGCGTCAGTCGGGGCAACGTCCTTGCCTTCCGCATCCTTGTAGCCGATGCAGATGTTGATGGTTTCCAGGCCGTCGAGTACGTCCAGCTTGGTCAGGCAGATGCCCGAGATGCTGTTCACATCGATAGCGCGACGCAGGATAACGGCGTCGAACCAGCCACAACGGCGGGCACGGCCGGTCGTCGCGCCGAACTCGTGGCCTTGTTTGGCCAGGTGCGCGCCGACGTCGTCGAACAGTTCAGTCGGGAATGGACCCGAACCTACACGCGTGGTGTATGCCTTGGTGATGCCGAGGATGTAGTCCAGGAACATCGGGCCAACGCCCGAACCCGTCGCAACGCCGCCAGCGGTGGTGTTGGAACTGGTGACGTACGGGTAGGTGCCGTGGTCGATGTCCAGCAACGAGCCCTGGGCGCCTTCGAACATGATGTCTTTGCCGGCGCGACGCAGGTCGTGCAGCTCGGCAGTCACGTCCAGCATCAGCGGCTTGAGCAGCTCGGCGTATTCCTTGCACTCGGCCAGGGTCTTTTCAAACTCGATGGCCGGCTCTTTGTAGTAACCCACCAGCATGAAGTTGTGGTAATCCACCAGTTCACGCAGCTTGTCTTCAAAGCGCGGCATGTTGAGCAGGTCGCCCACACGCAGGCCACGACGTGCAACCTTGTCTTCGTAGGCCGGGCCGATGCCGCGACCGGTCGTGCCGATCTTCAGCTCGCCACGGGCCTTTTCACGGGCCTGGTCCAGCGCAACGTGGAAGGACAGGATCAGCGGGCAGGAAGGGCTGATACGCAGGCGCTCGCGCACTGGCACGCCTTTCTCTTCCAGCTTGGTGATCTCGCGCAACAGGGCGTCAGGTGCAACCACCACGCCGTTGCCGATCAGGCACTGCACGCCTTCGCGCAGTACACCCGACGGGATCAGGTGCAAGACGGTTTTTTCGCCATCGATGACCAGGGTGTGGCCAGCGTTGTGGCCACCTTGGTAGCGCACTACGGCGGCAGCATGTTCGGTCAGCAGATCAACGATCTTGCCTTTGCCCTCATCACCCCATTGGGTGCCCAGGACTACGACATTCTTACCCATAACACTTGTCCTCATTCGCGCAAACTTGGTGCCGGCAGTGGCCGGCAGGAAAACTCAAGAAGCCAGTGGCGATACTTGCCAAAGCCCGTTCTGCTGAATCAATTGCCGGTCGCAGTCCGCTTCACGGGCGGCGGCCAATGGCTGCCCAGGCAAGGCCTGGACCACACGCTGACCCTCACTGCGCAACTGGCAAACCTGCTGCCAGAGTGCTGCGTCCGTACTGTCGGGCATCCAGATACCGCCAGACGGCAGTTCGACCTCAGCACGCCCCAGGGTCACCAGGGTCTTCAAATCGGTGGAAAAACCGGTCGCCGGACGAGCGCGACCGAAGTCGGCGCCGATATCGTCGTAACGACCGCCCTGGGCGATGGCCTGGCCAACACCCGGGACAAACACCGCGAACACCACACCGGTGTGGTAGTGGTAGCCGCGCAACTCACCCAAATCAAAATACAGCGGCAACTGCGGGAAGCGCGCAGACAACTGCTCGGCAATCGCCAGCACATCGTCCAGGGCCGCCAATACATCAGCCGGCGCATTCGCCAGGCGATCACGGGCGGCGGTCAGTACTTCACGGCCGCCACACAGATCCACCAGCGCACGCAGCATGCCGGCCAGGTCGGCAGGCACGCTCGCCGTCAGGGCAATCACTTCATCGATGGCCTTGCGCTGCAAGGCATCGAACAACTGTTGTTCCACTTCACCCGACAAGCCGGCCGCACGGGCCAGGCCGCGGTAGATACCGACATGCCCAAGGTCCATGTGCACATCCGGCACATCGGCCAATTGCAGCATGGCCAGCATCAGGCTGATGACTTCCACGTCGCTGCTCGGGCTCGCATCACCGTACAACTCGGCGCCCAACTGGATCGGGCTGCGGGACGACGACAACGCACGCGGTTGCGCATGCAGCACGCTGCCGGCGTAGCACAGGCGGCTTGGCCCTTCGCGACGCAGGGTGTGCGCATCAATGCGCGCTACTTGCGGCGTGATGTCGGCACGAAAGCCCATTTGCCGGCCCGATTGCGGGTCGATGACCTTGAAGGTGCGCAGATCCAGGTCCTGGCCCGCGCCGGTCAGCAGGGATTCCAGGTACTCGATATGCGGAGTCACGACAAACTCGTAACCCCAGCTCTGGAACAGATCCAACACCTGGCGGCGCGCGATTTCAATGCGCGCAGCTTCTGGTGGCAGTACTTCTTCGATGCCATCTGGCAGCAGCCAGCGGTCTACCGTTGCCATTACGCCATTCCCCTATGATCCGGGCGGCCAGCCCTCGGGCGAGCCTTGAGTGAAGCAGAAAATACCCGGCCCCTGCATAAACCACGCGCAAGAGCGACGTGACGAACGACCAACAATCGGCCTCGTCGGGCACTTTCCTCGAAAAACCTGTGGCGCCTGCGGAGCAAAACCACAATCAAACATGCAGACGCAAAAAAGCCGGGAATTTCCCGGCTGCCGCATCATACACCCGTTTTCTGAAAGGATCACCCCGCCCGGCATTTTAGCCGCCCGACGGAGTGATTCTCAGACTACATGCGGGTTACTTGGACTTTTCCAGGTAGCGGAAGAAATCGCTACTTGGGTCCAGCACCATGACGTCGGTTTTGTTCGCGAAGCTTTCACGGTAGGCACGCAGGCTACGGTAGAACGCGTAGAACTCCTGATCCTGGCCATAGGCCTTGGCGTAGATCGAAGCGGCTTGAGCATCACCATCACCACGGGCCTCTTCAGACTCGCGATAGGCTTCAGCCAACAGTACGCGACGCTGACGGTCGGCATCCGCGCGGATCCCTTCTGCCAGTTCGTTACCCTTGGCGCGGTGCTCACGAGCCTCGCGCTCACGCTCGGTGCTCATACGCTCGAACACGCTGCGGTTCACTTCCTTCGGAAGGTCGATGGCCTTGACCCGAACATCGATCACCTCGATGCCCAGCTCTTTTTCCGCCATCGCATTCAACGAACGCGTGATGTCCGCCATCAGCGCGTCACGTTCACCGGATACCACCTCGTGCAGGGTGCGCTTACCAAACTGGTCACGCAGGCCCGATTCCAGACGGCGCGACAAACGCTCGTCGGCAATCTGCTTGAGGCCGGAGGTCGCGGTGTAGAAGCGCTCGGCATCCTTGACGCGCCACTTGGCGTAGGCGTCAACCATCACAGCTTTCTTTTCCAGGGTCAGGAAGCGTTGTGTCGGTGCATCCAGGGTCATCAGGCGGCCGTCGAACTTGCGCACCTGGTTGACGTAGGGGACTTTCACATGCAGGCCCGGCTGGACATCCGCCTGGACCACGCGACCGAATTGCAGCAACACCGCGCGCTCGGTCTGAGACACGATATAGAAGCAGTTCCAGGCAGCGATGACCACGACGACGCCCACAATCAGGGCGGTCAGCGATTTATTGCTCATCAACGACTCTCCCTGGTACGTGTTTGCTGTTGCAGCAGGTCAGCGGCCGCACGGGCGCTCGCTTCGTTGGCAGCAGCATTGGGACCGGTAGCCGGTGCGCTGGTGCTGCTACGACCACCTTCGATCATCTTGTCCAGCGGCAGGTACAGCAGATTGTTCTGCCCGCCCTTGCTGCCGGTCACGAGAACCTTGCTGGTGTTGCTGAAGACTTCCTGCATGGTGTCCAGGTACAGACGCTCACGGGTGACTTCCGGTGCCTTGCGGTACTCGGCCACCAGCTTGGTGAAACGATCTGCCTCACCCTTGGCGCGGGAGACCACTTCGTCGCGGTAACCGTTGGCATCCTCAAGGATGCGCTGGGCCTGGCCACGGGCTTCCGGCACCACGCCGTTGGCGTAGGTTTCAGCCTGGTTGCGCGAACGCTGCTCGTCTTCACGGGCACGGATCACGTCATCGAAGGCTTCCTGCACTTCACGCGGTGCCGCTGCGCTCTGTACGTTGACCTGGGTCACGGTGATACCGGTGCGGTACGTGTCGAGGAACCGTTGCAGGCGCTCCTTGATTTCGCTGGCCATCAATTCACGGCCTTCAGTCAGCACCTGGTCCATTGCGGTGGAACCCACCACGTGGCGCAGGGCGCTTTCGGTCGCATGTTGCAGGCTGATCTCCGGCTGGTCGACGTTCAGCACGAAGTCCTGCAGGTTGCTGATCTTGTACTGCACGGTCAGCGGCACTTCGACGATGTTCTCGTCTTCGGTCAGCATCTGGCCCTGCTTGGTGTAGGCACGCTCACGCGTGACGTTTTCCATGTACTTCTTGTCGATCGGCGGGAAGTAGATGTTCAGGCCAGGGCCGACAGTCTCGTAGTACTTGCCGAAGCGCAGCACCACGGCTTGCTCCTGCTCGTCCACCACATAGACGGCGCTGTACAGCCAGACGGCCGCCAGCACGACGAGGCCGATGCCGAGCAGGCCGTAACCACCGCCCTTGCTCGTACGACCGCCTTCGTCACCACCACGTTTTTTTCCACCACCGAACAACCCATTCAGGCTTTCCTGCAGCTTTCGGAAGGCCTCGTCGAGATCTGGTGGCCCCTTGCGGTCGCCATTATTGCGGCGTTTACCACCCCAAGGATCCTGATTATTCGAGTTGCCACCCGGCTCATTCCAAGCCATAGCGCTCTCCATCTGATAAAGCAAAGACGCACCCACGGCGCGCCGACCAATGCTACAGAATGCCTGTCACAGCGGCACAACCGCTTTCTCAGGCTTTTATTGCAAAGTGTGTTGTTCGATGAACTCTGTCGGCACAACGCCTTCACGGCTGACCAGCCGATTCAGCTCCGAGCGCGGCAATCGAACGGCCAGCAAGCTGACACCTTCTTCGTCGTGTTCTTCTTTCTGTACCGCGCCCAGCTCGAAAAACTGTGCACGCAGTCGAGCAAAACGCTGCGGCAAGCGCAAGGTGCCGACGAACAAATCGCTGCCCAACAGCTCGGCAATGGCTTGTTCAAGCAATTCCAGGCCACTGCCATCACGCGCCGACAGCCAGACCCGCTGGGGCTTGCCGTTTTCGTCGCGCTGGATTTGTGGCTCAACGCCTTCAAGCAAATCGAGTTTGTTATAGACCTCGAGGATCGGCAAGTCCTGGGCACCAATCTCGCCCAGCACCACCATGACCTGTTCAATCTGCAACATGCGATCCGGTTCGGCCGCATCGATCACGTGCAACAGCAGGTCGGAATTGCTCGACTCTTCGAGCGTAGACCGAAATGCCTCGACCAGCTTGTGGGGCAAGTGACGAATGAAACCCACGGTATCGGCCAGGACAATCGGCCCCAGGTCGTCCAGTTCCAGACGGCGCAAGGTCGGGTCGAGGGTCGCGAACAGTTGGTCGGCCGCGTACACGTCCGATTTCGTCACGTTGTTGAAGAGTGTGGATTTGCCGGCGTTGGTATAGCCCACCAGGGAAACGGTCGGGATATCCGCACGCATACGGCCACGTCGCGATTGTTCGCGCTGGCTGCGCACCTTCTCCAGGCGGCCCTTGATCTGTCGCAGGCGGACCCGCAGCAGACGCCGGTCGGTTTCCAGCTGGGTTTCACCCGGGCCGCGCATGCCGATGCCGCCACCCTGGCGCTCAAGGTGAGTCCAGCCACGAACCAGCCGGGTGCTCATGTGGTCAAGCTGGGCCAGTTCTACCTGGAGCTTGCCTTCATGGGTACGGGCGCGTTGAGCGAAAATATCGAGAATCAGACCCGTGCGGTCGATCACGCGACACTCGAAAACTCGTTCGAGGTTACGTTCCTGACTGGGCGTGAGGATGTGATTGAAAATCACCAGATCGGCCTTTTCGGCGTGGACCAGGTCGCGCAGTTCCTCGACCTTGCCGCTGCCGATCAGGAATTTGGCGGTTGGCCGATGACGCGGCACGTTAAAAAACGCGACGGTCTCGGCGCCGGCCGAATTTGCCAACTCCTGAAACTCCTGCGGATCTTCGCGCGCCTCAGGGTCCTGTCCATCCAAGTGAACGAGGATTACTCGCTCACCACCACCGTGGCGCTCAAAGAACAAAGGAGACTCCTATCAGGCGTTACCTGGTGCAGGCTCGGCGTCACCCTGTTCTTCGGTTGCGCTAGGCAGACGAATTGGACGAACCGGCACTACGGTCGAGATAGCGTGCTTGTAAACCATTTGGCTTACGGTGTTTTTCAGCAGGATCACGAACTGGTCGAACGACTCGATCGTACCTTGCAGCTTGATACCGTTGACCAGATAGATGGAAACCCCAACTTTCTCTTTACGTAAAGTATTCAAGTAAGGGTCTTGTAGCGAATGCCCTTTTGACATGTGCCGCACTCCTTTAAGGATCAATAATAAAAATCGGAAAATAGATAGCTCATGGCCGTCACACCCCCAAGGATAGACGGCAATTGCAAGGACTCAGCTCAATATGGAGACCGTTCCCAAGTATTTCAAGGCGCGTGACAGATTGTCGCTGTCCAGGCTGTCCAGCCAGTGCAAATCGCTCCAACTGCGCAACCAGGTGAACTGACGCTTCGCCAATTGGCGCGTGGCAATGATGCCGCGCTCCTGCATTTCGGCTGACGTCAGCTTGCCATCCAGATGATCCCAGACTTGGCGGTAGCCTACAGCACGTATCGAAGGCAGCCCTGGATGCAGGTCACCTCTTGAACGCAGTGCTACGACCTCCTCCACAAACCCCTGTTCCAACATAATTGTGA
Organism: Pseudomonas sp. E6002; assembly: GCF_013385565.1. Taxonomy (NCBI): domain Bacteria; kingdom Pseudomonadati; phylum Pseudomonadota; class Gammaproteobacteria; order Pseudomonadales; family Pseudomonadaceae; genus Pseudomonas; species Pseudomonas sp. E6002. Next base: position 184,830 of record NZ_JACAPT010000022.1, read on the forward strand.
ATCTTTGTGCAATTCGTTCATGCAGCACCTGGCGATCCGTCGGAGCGATGGCCAGATTCGCCACAGTATAGGGCAATTGTGAGTGTCCCGAGGCGCCTGCTTCAGCACTTTGCGCAGTTTGTTTCAGCCTGTGTTCAGTCATGGTCTGGCCACTGACCCGCCAGACTTCCAACGCTCGCGTCAGGCGCTGGGGGTCATTGGGATGAATTCGCGCGGCGGAAACCGGATCCACAATGGCCAACTGATCGTGCAAGGCCTGCCAGCCAAGGCGCGCAGCCTCTTCTTCAAGTTCGGCGCGCACCTGTGGATCAGCTGGCGGCATATCAGCCAGACCTTCCTGCAAGGCCTTGTAGTAGAGCATCGTGCCGCCGACCAGCAGCGGAATCTTGCCCCGCGCGGTGATATCGGCCATGGCGGCCAGCGCATCGGTGCGAAAATCCGCCGCCGAATAGCTCTCGCTGGGATCAATAATGTCGATCAACCGGTGCGGATACTGGGCCAGCAGCTCTTTTGAAGGTTTGGCAGTGCCGATGTCCATGTCCCGGTAAACCAGTGCAGAGTCGACACTGATCAACTCGCACGGCAAGACCTTGGTCAGCTCGATGGCCAGGTCGGTCTTGCCGGCGGCCGTCGGGCCCATCAGGAAGATTGCGGGGGGCAAGGCACTCATCAACGGCCGCGCAAGAACAGTTTGTCCAGGTCGTCCAGGCCCATCTGGGTCCAGGTCGGGCGGCCATGGTTGCACTGGCCGCTGCGCTCGGTGTTTTCCATGTCCCGCAGCAGGCCGTTCATTTCCGGCAAGGCCAGCCGGCGGTTGGCGCGGATGGCGCCGTGACAGGCCATGGTGCCGAGCAGTTCATTGATGTGGGCCTGGATCCGGTCACTGGTGCCGTATTCCATCAGGTCCGCCAGGACGTCGGCCACCAGCCGGTTGGCCTCTGCCTGCTTGAGCAAAGCCGGAATCTGGCGGATAGCGAGGGTTTCCGGCCCCAGGCGTTGCAACTCAAAGCCCAGCTTCTGGAACACGCTGACGTGCTCTTCGGCGCAATCCGCTTCCCGCTGGCTGACCGCCAGGGATTCCGGCACCAGCAGCGGCTGACCGCTCAGGCCTTCGCTGGCCATGGCGATCTTCAGGCGCTCGTACATGATCCGCTCGTGGGCGGCGTGCATGTCCACCAACACCAGGCCATGGGCGTTTTCCGCAAGAATATAGATACCCTTGAGCTGTGCCAGCGCGTAACCCAACGGCGGCACGTCGCCCTGGCCTTCCGGCAACGCGGCAGCACCTGGCTCGGCGCCGGGCAGCGGCGCGAAAAACTCGCGATAGGCCGCCTGGGCCTCGGCCACCGGCACCGCCGATTGCGGACGCGGGGTGTACTGGTATTGATAACCGGCGCCGGCGCCTGAGCCTGGTGCGGTATAGCTCGGCTGGGCTTGCGGCGATTGCAGCAGGTTGGCCGCCAGGCTCATTTCGCCCTGAGGCCCGAACTCGCCGGCTTCCGGCCCTGAAGGACGGACAACAGCCGTGACAATCGGCGCCGCCAGGTGATCATCCGGCCGCACATCGCCCAAGGCGCGGTGCAGGGTGCCGTAAAGAAAGTCGTGGACCATGCGACCGTCACGGAAGCGCACTTCGTGCTTGGTCGGGTGCACGTTGACGTCGACCACCGACGGGTCGACCTCGAAAAACAGCACAAACGTCGGATGCCGCCCGTTGAACAGCACGTCGCGATACGCCTGGCGCACCGCGTGGGCCACCAGCTTGTCGCGCACCGCCCGGCCATTCACGAAGAAATACTGCATGTCCGCCTGGCTACGGGAGAAAGTCGGCAAACCCACCCAACCCCACAGTCGCAGGCCATTGCGTTCGATCTCGATCGGCAGCGCCTGCTCCAGGAACCCCGCGCCGCAGATGGCCGAGACACGCCGCGCACGGGCCGCATCATCATGGGCCTCGTGCAGGCTGAGGATGGTCTTGCCGTTGTGGCGCAGGTGGAAAGCCACATCAAACCGCGCCAGGGCCAGGCGCTTGATGACTTCCTGCAGGTGATCGAATTCGGTTTTTTCGGCCTTGAGGAATTTACGCCGGGCCGGGGTGTTGAAGAACAGGTCGCGCACTTCCACCGAGGTGCCCACCGGATGTGCCGCCGGCTGGACCCGGGGCGCCATGTCGCGGCCTTCGGTTTCAACCTGCCAGGCCTGATCGGCGTCGCGGGTGCGGGACGTCAGGGTCAGGCGAGCCACCGAGCTGATGGAAGCCAGGGCCTCACCACGAAACCCGAGGCTCATCACCCGTTCCAGGTCTTCCAGGTCGCGAATCTTGCTGGTGGCGTGACGGGCCAGGGCCAGCGGCAGGTCATCGGAGGAAATCCCGCTGCCGTCGTCGCGCACTCGCAGCAGCTTGACGCCGCCTTGCTCAACATCGACATCAATGCGCCTGGCGCCGGAGTCGATACTGTTTTCCAGCAACTCCTTGATCACCGACGCTGGCCGCTCGACCACCTCACCCGCCGCGATCTGGTTGGCGAGACGCGGGCTTAGCAGCTCGATGCGCGAGGTATTGCTCAAGACTGTTTCGCTCATTATTGCGCCGCCAGTTCAGTGCCCGGGATGGTCAACACCTGGCCGACCTTCAATTCATCGGTCTTGAGGTTGTTGGCACTGCGCAAGGTTGCCGCTGACACCTGGAAGCGCACCGCCAGCATCGCCAGGGTGTCGCCCGGCTGCACGCGATGGTCACGCGGGCCCTGGGCGATTTTCCCGGAGTCACGCAGCCAGGCTATATAAGTGCCCGGCGGCGGGTTCTGCTGGAAGAACTGGCGAACACCGGCGCTGATGGACCGCGCCAACGCCTGCTGGTGGCTGGCCGAGGCCAGTTTCGAAGCTTCGTTGGAGTTGGAGATAAACCCGGTTTCCACCAGGATCGACGGAATATCCGGCGACTTGAGCACCATGAACCCGGCCTGTTCCACGCGCTGTTTGTGCAGCGAGGTGACGCGACCAATGTTGCTCAGGACTTTCTGCCCCACGTTCAGGCTGGAGGTCAGCGAGGCAGTCATCGACAGATCGAGCAATACGCCAGCGAGCATCTTGTCCTTGTCGTCGAGGGATACGTTGCCAGCCCCGCCGATCAAGTCGGAACGGTTTTCACTGTCCGCCAGCCAGCGGGCGGTCTCGGACGTAGCGCCGCGATCAGACAGGGCAAACACCGAGGCACCAAACGCCGCGGCCGAAGGTGCGGCGTCGGCGTGGATCGAGACGAACAGGTCGGCGCCCTTCTTGCGGGCGATTTCGGTACGGCCACGCAGCGGAATAAAGTAGTCGCCGGTCCGGGTCAGCTCGGCGCGGTAGCCTTTCATGCCATTGATCTGGCGCTGCAGTTCGCGGGCGATAGCCAGTACTACGTCTTTTTCATGCTGGCCGCGCGAGCCCGAGGCACCCGGGTCTTCGCCGCCGTGACCGGCATCGATGACCACGATAATGTCACGTTTGCCCGCCGGAGCCGGTGGCAGCGGCGGCAATTTGACCTGGGGTTGCGACTGGTTGACCGGCACCGCAGGTATCGTCGCGACGCTTGGAGTTGGCGCAGGCGGCGGCGCGGCATCGGCGGCGTTGTCGAACAGGTCGACCACCAGCCGGTTGCCATACTGCGCGTTGGGCGCCAGCACGAAGCTTTTCGGGGTCACGGCCTTTTTCAGGTCGATGACCACCCGCAGGTCGGTCGGCGTACGCTGGGCCGAGCGCATCGCGGTAATCGGGGTATTGGCCATGGCGACTTTCAACGGCGCGGCCAGGGTCGCACCGTTGATATCAATCACCAGGCGATCAGGCGCCGTGAGGGTGAAGACGCTGTGCTGAACCGGGCCAGACAGGTCGAATACCAGTCGCGTGTTATCCGGTGCCCGCCACAGGCGAACACTTTTCACCTGTGAGGCCGCCAGTGCATTGAAAGTCATTGCCGCAAGCAACACCCCTACGACAGTAACCAACGCGCGAAAGCGCATACCTAACCCCATCAATTATTTGAATTCCAATGCCAAGGCGGCGCACCACGACTCGCCGCGCGCGCTCTGGGACAACAACTTCAGCTGACGTCCTTGCTTATGCGGGGTAATGGTAATGGTCAGGTCCGGCTTTGGCAAAAAGCCTGTGCCTTTATCTGGCCACTCGATCAGGCACAAGGCGTCCTCATCGAAGTAATCACGAATGCCCATGTATTCCAGTTCTTCCGGGTCCACCAGGCGATACAGGTCGAAGTGGAACGCTCGTACGTCACCGATTTCGTAGGGTTCTACCAAGGTGAACGTAGGGCTTTTCACAGCACCCGCGTGCCCCAACCCGCGAATGATGCCCCGGGACAAGGTGGTTTTTCCGGCGCCGAGATCGCCTTCCAGAAAGATCAGCCCTGAGCCTTGAGTGACCCGGGCAATACGGTTGCCCAAGGCGACCATGGCGTCTTCATCAGGCAGGAAAAGGACTACTTCAGACACGGCGATTGCTCCTCCAGCAACTGACGAATGGCAGGAATCAGGTCACTGGCGGCCAGCCCGCGACCGTAGGTACCCTGGCGATCTCCGGCAGTGGCATGCAGCCAGACCGCCAGGCAGGCGGCATCAAATGCCGGCATGCCTTGCGCCAGCAAAGCACCGACCAGGCCGGCCAACACATCGCCAAGGCCAGCGGTTGCCATTGCAGGATGGCCCTGATCGCAGCGGGCAACCCGACCGTCCGGGCTGGCGATCAAGCTGCCGGCGCCCTTGAGGATGGCCACCGCATTGAATTTCTGACTCAAGGCGCGCGCCACGTTAAGGCGGTCGGCCTGAACCTCGGCTGTCGAAATACCCATCAAGCGGGCCGCTTCGCCAGGATGCGGAGTGATCACGCAATTGGCCGGCAAGCTGACGCTGCCCGCCGCCAGCAGGTTCAAGGCATCGGCGTCCCAGACTTGCGGCTGCCTGGCATTGGCCGCTACCGACAGCAGGCTTTTGCCCCAGGAGACCTCGCCCAGGCCCGGGCCGATGACGATCACGGAAATCTTTTCCAGCAGGCCCATCAATTGATTGGCCGAGTGCACGCCCACCGTCATCACTTCCGGCAACCGCGCCAGCGCCGCACCGACGTGTTCGCTACGGGTCGCCAGGGAAACCATGCCGGCACCACTGCGCAGGGCACTTTCAGCACTGAGCAAGGCGGCGCCGCCAAAACCTCGGTCGCCGCCGATCAGCAATACATGGCCGAACTGGCCTTTATGGGCGTCCGGGGAACGCGCAGCGAGTTGCGGCAATTGGCCGGGCAACAGGTGCTGAACGTCGGGTATTTCGTGTTTTGTCTGCGGCATGCGTCTTCAAGCTCCGATGTCTGGCAGAATTATACGCATCTAACCTGCGGTTTCTCTTGTTCATGCCTGCTATTACCTACGACCTGCCCGCCCTCGCCCAATCGATCAAAGACTGGGGCCGCGAGCTGGGCTTTCAACAAGTGGGCATCAGCGGCCTCGACCTCGCCGAGCATGAACAGCACCTGCAACGCTGGCTCGACGCCGGCTACCACGGCGAAATGGACTACATGGGCGCCCACGGCAGCAAGCGCTCACACCCGGAGGAGCTGGTACCCGGCACCTTGCGCGTGGTCTCACTGCGCATGGACTACTTGCCGGGCGACACCCAAATGGCCCAACTGCTGGCCAAACCCGAAAAAGCCTACATCTCCCGCTACGCCTTGGGCCGCGACTACCACAAGCTGATCCGCAAGCGCGTGCAGCAACTGGCCGACCGCATCCAGGCGCAAATCGGCCCGTTCGGCTTCCGCGCCTTTGTCGACAGCGCCCCCGTGCTGGAAAAAGCCATCGCCGAGCAAGCCGGGCTCGGCTGGATCGGCAAGAACACCTTGGTACTCAATCGCAAGGCGGGCAGTTACTTCTTCCTGAGCGAGCTGTTTGTCGACCTGCCGTTGCCGGTCGACCCACCCCACGCCACCGAACATTGTGGCCGCTGCACCGCCTGCCTGGATATCTGCCCTACCAACGCCTTCGTCGGGCCCTACGTGCTGGACGCCCGGCGCTGCATTTCCTACCTGACCATCGAGCTGAAAAGCGCGATCCCCGAAGAACTGCGCCCACTGATCGGCAATCGGGTATTCGGCTGCGATGACTGTCAGATCGTTTGCCCGTGGAATCGTTTCGCGCGGCCTACCGACGAAGGCGATTTCAAGCCACGGCACAATCTGGATAACGCAGAGCTCGCCGAGTTGTTTATGTGGGACGAGGACAAATTCCTCAGCAGCACCGAAGGTTCTCCCCTGCGCCGCGCCGGCTATGAGCGCTGGCTGCGCAACCTGGCGGTGGGCCTGGGCAATGCGCCATCAAGCATTCCGGTGCTGGAAGCGCTGAAGGCGCGTCGGGAATACCCCTCGGAACTGGTGCGCGAACATGTGGAATGGGCGCTGAACCAGCACGCCGAACGTCAGTGCACGTCGTCGTTGTAGACGAACTTGGGCATTTCCCAGTGAAAACGGATCGCCAGCAGGCGCAATAGAAAGCCGCTGAACAGCGTCAGCAGGATCGATTGCTCACTTGGCAGCTCAAGGTAGATGCACAGCATGTAGAACCAGGCGGCCAGGAACGACACGCTGGCGTACAGCTCGCGGCGGAAGATCAACGGAATGTCGTTGCAGAAGATATCCCGCAGGATGCCGCCGAATACCCCGGTGATCACACCGCTGACTGACGCCACCAGCATGCCGTGGCCCATTTCCAGGGCGGTCATGCTGCCGATCAGGGTGAAGGCCACCAGGCCCACGGCGTCCAACGCGAGGAACAGCGACCGCAGGTGGCGCATCAATGGAGCGATGAAGATGGTCACCAGGGCCGCGACGGAGGTCAGCACCAGGTACTCCGGGTGTTTGACCCAGGTCAGCGGGTAGTGGCCGAGCAACACGTCACGCACCGAACCGCCGCCCAGCGCCGTCACGCAGGCGATCAGCACCACACCGAACCAGTCCATCCCGCGCCGCCCGGCGGACAAGGCGCCCGTCATGGCTTCGGCGGTGATGGCGATGAGGTAGAGCATCAGCAGCATGGTGGCGATCCTTGCAAAGAGGCGCGCAGTCTAATCATTTGGTGATGGCACCAAAAGGGGGCGAGCGCTGAAGAGTTTAAAGCTCTTGCTGATGTGGTGAGGGCGCTCGCTCCCGTTGGACTGCGCAGCAGTCCCATTTTTCAGGGCCGCTTCGCAGCCCAGCGGGAGCAAGCTCCCTCGCCACAAAAACGCCTCACCACGCCTCAAGTCAGAACTTGATGAAATGCTTGCGGTAATGCTGCAGCTCGGCAATCGACTCGCGAATATCGTCCAGCGCCAGGTGGGTGCTGCCCTTGTGGAAGCTGTCTTTGACTTCCGGCGCCCAGCGCGCGGCCAGCTCCTTCAAGGTCGACACGTCCAGGTTGCGGTAGTGGAAGTAGCTTTCCAGCGCCTTCATGTGGGTATAGAGAAAGCGGCGGTCCTGGCAAATGCTGTTGCCGCAGATCGGCGACTTGCCCTTGGGCACCCACTTTTCCAGGAAGGCGATGGTTTCGGCTTCAGCCTCGGCCATGCTCACGCGGCTGTCGCGCACACGCTGGGTCAGGCCCGAGTTGCCGTGGGTGCGGGTGTTCCACTCGTCCATGGTGGCCAGCACCGCGTCGCTGTGGTGAATGGCGATCACCGGACCTTCGGCCAAGGTGTTGAGGTTGCTGTCGGTGACAATGGTCGCCATCTCGATGATGACGTCGGTGTCAGGGTTCAGACCGGTCATTTCCAGATCGATCCAAATCAGGTTCTGTGGGTTTTGCATGTCGTGGTTCCTTGGCACCTTGGCGTAGCTGCGCAGTTTAGCAGGCAGGGCGTGCTAGACTCGCGACCGTTTCACCTAACCTTTGCATTATCGACACGGAACACCAATGGCCAAACGCCAGCTCAACCGTCGCCAAAACTGGCGCATCGAAAAGATTCAGGGCGAACGCGCTGCCCGCGCCGCCAAACGTGAATCCTCCGCCGTGGAAGCGCTTGAGGGCGGCGACCTGGGCCCCGAGCAAACGGGCCTGGTGATCGCGCACTTCGGTGTGCAGGTCGAAGTCGAGGCCACCGAAGGCGATCACGCCGGCCAGGTGTTCCGTTGCCACCTGCGCGCCAACCTGCCTGCGCTGGTGACCGGCGACAAGGTGGTATGGCGTGCCGGCAACCAGGGCATCGGCGTGATCGTCGCCCAGTTGCCGCGCACCACCGAACTGCGTCGCCCCGACAGCCGTGGCCAGCTCAAGCCGGTAGCGGCCAACGTCGACATGATCGTCATTGTCTTCGCGCCACTGCCCGAACCCCATGCCAACCTGATCGACCGCTACCTGGTAGCCGCCGAACACGCCGGCATTCGCCCGCTGTTGCTGCTGAACAAATTCGACCTGATCGACCAACAGAACGCCCCGGCGCTCAACGCGCTGCTGGCGGTGTACCGCACCCTCGGCTACCCGGTGCTGGAAGTCTCGGCGCATCACGGCAATGGCATGGAACAGTTACAGACTGAACTGGACGGGCGCATCAGCGTGTTCGTCGGCCAGTCGGGTGTGGGCAAGTCGTCCCTGGTCAACAGCCTGTTGCCGGAGGTCGAAACCCGTGTGGGTCCATTGTCGGAGCTGTCCGGCCAGGGCACCCACACCACCACCACCGCGCGATTGTTCCACTTCCCGGGCGGCGGTGAACTGATCGACTCCCCCGGCATCCGTGAATTCGGCCTGGGCCATGTGAGCCGTGCCGATGTTGAAGCGGGCTTTATCGAGTTCAACGACTTGATCGGCACCTGCCGCTTCCGTGACTGCAAACATGACCGCGAGCCGGGTTGCGCCCTGCTCAAGGCACTGGAAGACGGCCGCGTGCAGCAGCAGCGAATGAACAGCTATCGCTCGATCATCGCCAGCTTGCCCGAGACCAGCTATTAACATGTAGGAGCGAGCTTGCTCGCGAAAAGCTTGAGGGCGCCGCGTGCATTCAGAGAGCACGCGTCATCGTTAACGTCCATCGCGAGCAAGCTCGCTCCTACAGGATGTAGCAGATACAAAAAGGCCGCGATCATCGCGGCCTTTTTGTACCTGCTTACGAGCCAGTGGCTGGCTGAGTCGGATCCTTCACACCGCCATCGTCAAACAGGTTCAGCTTCTGTCGCAGCTCATGGGCCGGCAAAGGCTCCTGCTCCGGCGGCAGTGCGTTCGGGTCTGCCGGCACCTCGCCCGGCGCGCCTTCACCCTGGGTCGGTACCGGTGGCGTCGCAGGCGGGTCACCTTCAATTGCACGCTGGGCCTTTTTGGTCAGCACGACGATATCGATGCGTCGGTTGATCGGATTGAACGGATCCTTGGGATCAAACAGCTGCGAGGAAGCAAACCCCACCACCCGTGCCACTTGCGGGTCCGGATAGCTGCCGGCCACCAGTGCACGACGCGCGGCATTGGCCCGGTTGGCCGAGAGCTCCCAGTTGCCGAAGTCGCCCTGGCCTGCATACGGCTTGGCGTCGGTGTGGCCGCTGATGCTGATCTTGTTCGGCACCGCCTTGATGGTGTCGGCCATGGCCAGCAGGATGTCTTCAAAGTACGGCTTCAAGCGTGCACTGCCGGAATCGAACATCGGCCGGTTGGCGGCGTCCGTGATCTGGATGCGCAAGCCATCCGGGGTGATCTCGAAGGAAATCTGGTCCTTGAACTTCAGCAGTTGCGGGTTTTCCTCAACCTTGGTTTGCAGTTCCTGCAGCAGCAATTCCAGGCGTTCCTGCTCGACCTGTTCGGCCATGCTCTCGACGGTGTCGCGCTCGATCGGGATCTTTTCTTGGGGCGAGTCGGTCTTGATTTCCGGGTTGATGGTGCGCTCGGGCGCCAGTTGCGGCGAACCACCGAGGTCGATCACAAAAGGCGTGCCGCTCTCGGAGAAACCGATGGGGTCCTTGAAGTAACCGGCGATGGCGATCTTCTGTTCCGGCGTGGCAGTGGACATCAGCCACAGCACCAGGAAGAACGCCATCATCGCCGTCGCAAAGTCGGCGAAGGCGATTTTCCAGGCGCCGCCATGGTGCCCCGCAGCGAAGCGCTTGACGCGCTTGATGATGATCGGCTGGTTGTTTTCCATGGCTTAGCGACCGCGAACCGCTTGTTCCAGCTCAGCGAAGCTTGGACGGTGCTTCGGATACAGAACCTTGCGCCCGAACTCCACTGCCAACGACGGCGGCATGCCGGAAGCCGAAGCCACCAGGCAGGCCTTGATGGCTTCGTACAGATTCACTTCTTCCTTGGCATCGTGGGCCAGGGACGTGGCCAGCGGGCCGAAGAAACCGTAGGCCGCGAGAATACCGAAGAAGGTACCTACCAGTGCCGCACCTACGTGCATGCCGATGGCTTTCTGGTCGCCTTCACCGAGGGAGGCCATGGTCACCACGATCCCGAGCACCGCGGCAACAATACCGAAACCGGGCATGCCGTCGGCGATGCCGGTCACGGCGTGGGATGGGTGCTCCAGCTCTTCCTTGAGGCTGAACAGTTCCATGTCGAACAGGCCTTCCAGCTCATGGGGCGCCATGTTGCCGGACGACATGATGCGCAGGTAATCACAGATGTAGGCGGTCATGCGCTCGTCTTTGAGCACGGCCGGGTACTTGGCGAAAATCGGGCTCGCCGCGGCGTCCTCGATGTCGCCTTCGATGGCCATCATGCCTTCGCGGCGGCTCTTGTTGAGGATCTCGTAGATCAGCCCCAGCACTTCCAGGTAGAAGGTGTGGGAGAAGCGCGAGCTGAACATGCCCAGCGACTTCTTGATCACGTGCATCGTCATGTAGCCGGGGTTGGCCTGCAGGAATGCGCCGAACGCCGCACCGCCGATAATCAGCACTTCGAAAGGCTGGATCAGCGCCGCAATCTTGCCGTGGGAAAGGACGTATCCGCCGAGCACGCTCGCGATGACGACGATGATGCCGATAATTTTAGCCATAGGGGATGAGTACTTGCGCCGTCGGGTTCAGGGTCATATTCGCAAGAGTTGAAAACTCTTGTTCTACTTATCGGCAAATCTGCGCCAGACTATAGCCCGTTATGGCGAAAAACCAGTTCGGCCCGTCCCGGGCGTGTTGACCGCAAGTGATGATCGCGCCCCAATCATGGCAAATGAAACGACAGTCCCAACTCAAAAACCCGCCACCCTCGCCGCTTGGATAAAGCGCCTGGACGATGTGCTGTTGCCTGTTCCACAGGCGAGCCACGACCGGGTTTGCAAGGCCATCGGCGACAACCGCAGTTCGTTGCGGGATATTGCAGAGCTGATGCAGAACAGCCCGGCGCTGGTGCTGAGCGTGATGCGCGAGGCCAACAACCAGGCCCACGGCAGCCTCGCGGAGCCGGCAGAAAACCTCGAAGTGGCGATCAATCGCCTCGGCCTCAAGCGCACCGAGGAGTTGCTGCGGCGCCTGCCTTCCGTGCCGCTGAATGAGATCCCCGTGGCCCTGCGCCAGCTGCAGATGATCAGCCAGCACGCTTCGCAACAAGCCAGCGGCCTGTTCGCCAGCCGCCTGGCGCGATTATGGCAAGACATTCACTGGGGCAGCCTGCTGTTCCTTTCGCCGCTGTGGCCGATGGCGATTGCCTATCCCAAGCTGCTGGAAGAATGGGAGCTGCGGGTGATCCACAAGGGTGAATCGGCCCGCACAGTCGAACAGGAGCTGTTCGGCGTACGCCTGCTGGACCTGTGCCTCGGGTTGACCAACACCTGGCGCCTGCCGATCTGGGTATCTCAGGGTTATACGTTACTGCTGACGGAACAACGCTTGCTGGTCAAGGCGCTGAGCATTGCCCGTGAAGACGAGCCGTTGCGCCAACAGCAGTTGCTGGATGCCGACCCGAACCTGCGCCGCTGGCTGAACCAGCCGGCCAACACTGTGCTGTTGGCCAACGGCCTGGCGCTGGCGGCGCAGGAGTCCTGGACCTGCCCGCACACCCAGCGCTGGCAATACCTCACTGCGCTTTACCTTCAACAACCGTTGGCCGAAGTGCAGCAACAGTCCCACCAACACGCGGCGATCAGCGCCCGCAGCACCCTGATGCGCGACCTGTGGCACCCGGCGCTGTCGTTGATCTGGCCATGGGATGTGCAGCGCGTTCACCACGGCTTGCTGCCGGCCCCCCCGCCCACCGCCGAAGCCCTGGCGATCTGGCGCAAGCGCTGCACCGAATTGCTCGTAGAGCCGAGCCGCTTTGCCAATGCCATGCACCTGACCACCTGCGCCAAGGAAGCCCTCGTGGCCTGCGGCATGCAACGGGTGATGCTGCTGATGGCGGACAAAACCCTGAGCACCTTGCGTGTGCATCAAGTCGACGGCCTGCCGAAGGACGCCGACCACATGAGCCTCGACGTGGCGCAAAGCACCCTGCTGCAACGCCTGCTGGCCAAGTCTGCCCAGGTGCGCCTCAACCCCGACAACCACGCCCAGTTCTCGGCACTGCTGCCGCCGGAACTGCGCCGCCTGTTCAAGGGCGAACACCTGCTGCTGCGCTCCCTGAGCTGCAATGGCCGGGTGGTGATGCTGATGGTGGCCGACCAGGGCGGCGGGCCGTTCTCGGAAACCACCGTGCAGGCCTTCGGCAAAACCGCCCAATGCATCGAAAAGGCCCTGCACAGCTTTACCAACCGCAGTGCCTGACGCTTGCGCTACAATCGCCCTCCCTTAGCGCCCAATTTTTATGCCCAGGAGACCTCACATGCCTGACTTCTCTGGCTTGCCGCTGGTCATCGAGGCCAGTGACCTGCTCGGTCGCCTCGATGCCGAACACCTGATCCTGGTGGACCTCACCAGCGCTGCGCGTTACGCCGAAGGGCATATCCCCGGCGCACGTTTCGTTGATCCAAAACGCACTCAACTGGGCCAGCCACCAGCGCCGGGCCTGCTGCCGGGCAAGGCCGATCTTGAAAAGCTGTTCGGCGAACTGGGCCACACCCCGGATGCCACTTACGTGGTGTATGACGACGAAGGCGGTGGCTGGGCCGGGCGATTCATCTGGATGCTCGACGTCATCGGCCACAAGAAATACCACTACCTCGACGGCGGCCTGCTGGCGTGGCTGGAAGAAAAACACCCAGTGTCCACCGAGGTACCGGCCAGCGCCGGCGGCCCGGTCAGCCTGACGTTGCATGAAGAACCCACCGCCACCCGCGAATACCTGCAAAGCCGTCTCGGCGCTGCCGACCTCGGCATCTGGGACGCCCGTGGCCCGCTGGAATACTCCGGCGAGAAAGTCCTCGCGGCCAAGGGTGGACACATCCCGGGCGCGGTGAACTTCGAATGGACCGCCGGCATGGACAAGGCACGCCAACTGCGCATCCGCCGCGACATGCCGCAGATCCTCGAAGACCTCGGGCTGACCCGCGACAAAGAAATCATCACCCACTGCCAGACTCACCATCGTTCTGGCTTCACCTACCTGGTGGCCAAGGCGCTCGGTTATCCGCGAGTCAAAGGTTATGCCGGTTCCTGGGGCGAATGGGGCAACCACCCCGACACCCCCGTTGAGATTTAAGGTTTAAGGACAGTTAATGAAAAAGCAGTTGTTCATCCTCAGCCAGTACTTGCTGCCCCACCACCTGCTGTCGCGTCTGGCCGGTTGCATTGCCGAATGCCGCGTGCGCTGGTTCAAGAATGCGTTCACCAGCTGGTTTGCCAAGCGTTATCAAGTGGACATGTCCCAGGCCCTGGTTGAAGACGTGACCGCTTACGAGCACTTCAACGCCTTCTTCACCCGCGCACTGAAAGACGGTGCACGCCCGCTGGATCAGACCCCAGGCGCGGTGTTGAGCCCGGCCGATGGCGCGGTCAGCCAGTTGGGCCCGATTGAACATGGCCGGGTGTTCCAGGCCAAGGGCCACAGCTTCAGCGTGCTGGAATTGCTGGGCGGCGATGCGGCGGTGGCTGCGCCGTTCATGGGCGGCGATTTCGCCACTGTTTACCTGTCGCCGAAGGACTACCACCGGGTGCATATGCCATTGGCCGGCACCCTGCGGGAAATGGTTTATATCCCTGGCCGAATCTTCTCGGTGAACCAGACCACGGCCGAAAATGTGCCGGAACTGTTTGCGCGTAACGAGCGTGTTGCCTGCATCTTCGACACCGAACGCGGCCCGATGGCCGTGGTGCTGGTTGGCGCGATGATCGTGGCGTCGATTGAAACGGTTTGGGCAGGCTTGGTAACGCCGCCAAAACGCGAGCTGAAAACCTTCCGTTATGACGAAGCTGCCCGTGGGCCGATCCACCTGGAAAAAGGTGCGGAACTGGGGCGCTTCAAGCTGGGTTCGACGGCAATCGTGCTGTTTGGGCCGGACCAGGTGCAATGGTCGGAAGCACTGTTGGCGGGTTCGCCGGTGCAGATGGGCCAGGGCATGGGTTTGCCGAAAGCCTGACCTAGCGATCATTCCCACGCTCCGCGTGGGAATGCATCCCGGGACGCTCCGCGTCCCAACCTCAAAATCGGACGCGGAGCGTCCAGGGCGGCGTTCCCACGCAGAGCGTGGGAACGATCTTCAGAGCTGACCGTCGCGGTCGCGAAAGCCCAACAGGTACAACACGCCATCCAGCCCTAAAGTCGAAATCGCCTGCTTGGCCGATTGCTTGACCAGCGGCTTGGCCCGGAACGCCACACCCAACCCGGCAATCGCCAGCATCGGCAAGTCATTTGCCCCGTCGCCGACCGCAATGGTCTGCTCCAGACGCAACCCTTCCTTGTGCGCCAATTCCCGCAACAGGTCAGCCTTACGCTGTGCGTCGACAATCGGCTCCACGGCCACGCCCGTCACCTTGCCGTCTACCACTTCCAGCTCGTTGGCGAACACATAGTCGATACCCAGCTTGGCCTGCAATTGCTTGGCGAAGTAGGTGAAACCGCCCGACAGGATCGCGGTCTTGTAGCCCAGGCGCTTGAGTTCGGCGAACAGGGTTTCGGCGCCTTCGGTCAGGCGCAGCGAGGCGCCGATGGAGTCCAGTACGCTCACATCCAGGCCCTTGAGCAGCGCCAGGCGCTCCTTGAAGCTGGCACGGAAATCCAGCTCACCGGCCATGGCACGCTCGGTGATTTCCGAGACTTGCTCACCTACACCGGCAGCCTTGGCCAATTCGTCGATGACTTCGGCTTCGATCAGCGTCGAGTCCATGTCGAACACCGCCAGGCGGCGATTGCGGCGGAACAGCGAGTCTTCCTGGAAGGCGATATCGACATTCAGCTCCTGGGCAACGCTCAGGAATTCGGCACGCAGGGCCTGGGGATCTGCCGGCTCACCGCGTACGGAGAACTCGATGCAGCCCTTGCCCTTGTCTGCTGGCGTGTCCAACGGCATACGACCCGACAGACGGTCAATGTGGTCGATATTCAAACCGTACTGAGCCGTGATCGAACTGACACGCTGCAATTGCTCGGCCGTCACCTTGCGGGTCAACAGGGTCACGATGTGGCGTTTTTTGCCCTGGCCGGCCACCCAGCTCTGGTAATCCTCTTCGGACACCGGGGTGAAACGCACCTGCTGATCCAGCTTATACGCCGTAAACAGGATGTCCTTGAGCACGGACGAGGCCTGCTCGGTGCTGGGAATTTCCACCAGGATGCCGAACGACAGCGTGTCGTGAATCACTGCCTGGCCGATGTCGAGAATGTTCACACCACCCTGGGCCAGAACACCGGTAATGGCTGCGGTGAGACCCGGACGGTCCTCACCTGTGATGTTAATCAGGACAATTTCGCGCAAAGCGCACCCCCGAGCTGGAAAAAAACCGCATTCTACCCACTTTCAGTGACCATCGGGCACAGCCAGCGCTTTGCCGGTCTTGGGCCTGTCGCTATACTGCGCGTCAACTTCACGGACTAAAGAGCCGAGCTTAAGTGAACCGGCCCACGCCAGTAAAAACCGATAACTTCTTCCTGCTGATCTTCCGGGCACTGCGCCACCGCCGTGTACCGATCGCATTACGCATCGCCAGCCATAACGTGATCCTGGTCGCCCTGGCCCTGGTCATCTACGCCTGCGTGATGGGTTTGCAGTTCAAGCAGGCCATGCACGAGCAAGCCGACGCTTTGGGCGAGAGCCTGACCACCCAGACCGCCACCTCGGCGACTGAGTTGTTGGTGTCCAACGACATCCTCAGCCTCAACGTGCTGCTCAACAACCTGACCAAGAACCCGCTGGTGGCCCACGCCGCTATCTATAGCGTGGACAACCGGATCATGGCCGAAGCCGGGCAACGCCCGAAAAACGGCCTGCTGGGTGAAGCCGAAGGCCTGTACCAGAGCAATATCACGTTTCAGGACGTGAAGGCCGGCCAACTGCGCATCAGCCTGGACATGCAACAGTTCCAGCAGCCGATGACCATCAGCCTGCAAAGCATGGGTATCTTGAGTGCGATCCTGCTGGCACTGTCCCTGGCCTTGAGCCTGCGCCTGGGCCGGCATATCTCCACGCCACTGATGCAACTGCGCATCTGGCTGCGGGATATCGATGAACACACCCCGGCCACCGACCGCCAGGACGAAATCGGCGACCTCGCCCGCCAACTGCACACCAGCTTCGCGCCGGAGCCCGTAGTGCCCGAGGTTGAACCCGAGCCCGAGTTCGACGACACCGACTACGAAGACGACGAGCCCGAGTTTGAAGTGCGCAACCTGCGGGACCCGAGCTTCGACGAGTCTGCGCCGGTGGCGGCCCAAAAGCCGGCGACCCGTCATGTGATCAAGGCAGAAGAAGACGAACTGGACGAAGAAGACCCGTTCGCCGATCTTCGCGATACTTCAGTGCCAACCGCTCCTGCTGTGCAGCCTGCTCCGGTGCGCAGCACCCAGCCCCAGCACAGCGCCGTATTGGCCGTGCAACTGGGCGCACAGGATCAACTGCGTCGCTTGCCGCGGGCACGCCTGACCGAGCTGCTGGAACGTTATCGTGACTGCCTCGACCAGGCGGCCTCGCTGTATCAGAGCGAACTGCACACCCTGAACGACGGCAGCACCTTGATGCTGTTCCACAGCGAAGACAGCGGCGAAGACTACCTGACCAACGCCATCTGCTGCGGTGAACTGCTGCGGGCCCTGGGCCATGCGCTGCAAATCGAAGTGGCCGACAGCGGCATCACTCTGCAACTGCAATTGGGCCTGACGGTGGGCGACGATCTGTATGGCATGAGCCAGATCGATCTGCTGCTGACCGAGATTGCCCAGGATGCGCTGGCCTTGTCGCAACACAGCCGCAACCTGCTGCTGGTGGAACGCAAGATCAGTGACGACGTGCTGATTCGCCAGCGTGCGCGGATCCGCCCGATTGCCAGCCCTGAAGGTGCGTGCTGTGTGGAGCGGTTGATGGAGCCTTACCCGTCGATGCTTGAGCGCCAGCTGGCGCGGATGCATGAGACGCGGGCGAAGAACTAAAGAACAACGCAAATCAATGTGGGAGCGGGCTTGCTCGCGAAAGCGGCCTGTCAGTCAGCCTATGTATCGACTGATCCGCCGCCTTCGCGAGCAAGCCCGCTCCCACATTAGATCTGCGTACCGCTCAAATCCCGCACAAACAAAAGGCCCGCTCATAAGCGGGCCTTTTTGTTGGTCTGTATTCAGGTCAGAACCTGAACACTTCCATATCGGTGCGAATCGGCACGGCCATCGGCATCTTCGGCTTCTCCGGTGCCGCAGCCTTGGGCTGCGCCGGGGCCTGTTTGCGTGGCGCTTCTGCCACCGCTGGCTGATTGGCCAATGGCTTGAGGGCCACCGACAGCTGGTCAGCCAAACGTTGCAGCAACACACCCTGGGCCTGGACCTGGGACGCGGTGCTGCCGCTGTGCTCTTCCTGCAAGTGCACGATGCGGTTATCCCGCACCTGGCCACGACGGTCGATCAAGCGCCATTGCGCGTCGAGGATAGCGGGCTGCGAAACGCCCGAGTCCAGTCGCGTAATGGTCAGCAGCACCTGTACGTCCGGGGCAAAACCCAACGGCGCCGGCGCCAATACCACACGCTGGCTGTCCAGGTGGCCAGCCACCTGGCGCAACATCAACTGATTGATGTCGGACGAAAGGCTACCGGCCCAGCGGCCATCGGTGGAACCTTGCAGGCTGCCGTCGTTCTGACGTTGCAGCAGGGTTTCACGTTGCAGGTAGTCGGCCACTACAACAGGGCCAAGCAATACAGCCATGCCGGCACTTTGTGCAGGCTGAGCCGGACTTCCACTGTCCAGCTGATACAGCGACACCGGTTGGTGTGTGCTGCAACCCGCCAGGCCCAAAAGGCCAGCGAGCAACAAAAATAAAGGAAGGCGCGGAGCAGTCATCATCCCATCCAGGTGGCTGCCACAAGGCGAACCACAATGTAATACTCAAAAATAACCTGTACGCGCTCAGCCACGCCGGCGCTGGAAAGGCCATATCATCCGTGAATATGCGCCATGACTCCAGCGCGAAAGCGTCGATCTACGGGTTAAATCGTAGATCGGGCGCTCTATATCGCCTTAAACGGGCGTTTCCACCAGTAAAGCGTCCACTCGCTGGAAGCCGCGCGGCAGTTTATTGCCACGACGACCCCGCTCACCCTTGTAGTGCTCGAGGTCGTCAGGGCGCAGTGACAACGTGCGCTTGCCGGCCTGCAACACCAGGGTCGAGCCTTCCGGGATCACGGCGATGTCGGTCACGTACTCTTCGCGACTGGCCACCCGCTCCCCGGGAATACCAATGATCTTGTTGCCCTTGCCTTTGCCCAACTGCGGCAAATCGCTGATCTTGAACACCAGCAGGCGCCCTTCGGTCGTCACCGACGCCAGCCAGTTGCCTTCACGGTCTTCCACCGGACGCGGCAGGATCACCTTGGCGTTGTTCGGCAGGCTCAACAACGCCTTGCCCGCCTTGTTCTTGGCCTGCAGGTCTTCACCCTTGACCACGAACCCATAGCCCGCATCGGAAGCGATAACGTACAACGAGTCATCGTCCGGCAGCAGCACGCATTCAAAATTCGCACCCGGCGGCGGTGTCAGGCGCCCGGTCAACGGCTCGCCCTGCCCCCGCGCCGATGGCAAGGTGTGCGCCGGCACCGAGTAACTGCGACCGGTGGAGTCGATAAACACCGCAAACTGGTTGGAACGCCCCGCCGCCGCGGTTTTGAAACCGTCGCCAGCCTTGTAAGACAGGCCGGTGGCGTCAATATCATGCCCTTTGGCTGAGCGAACCCAACCCTTTTCCGACAGAACGACGGTAATTTTCTCGTTGGGCAGCAGCTCGGTTTCGGTCAGGGCCTTGGCTTCGGCGCGCTCGACAATCGGCGAGCGGCGGTCGTCGCCATAGGTTTCGGCGTCCTTGATCAGCTCGGTGCGCACCAGCTTCTTCAGCTTGGCCTCGCTGCCCAGCAGGGCCTGGAGCTTGGCTTGTTCCTTGAGCAGCGCGTCCTGTTCGTCCCGTAGCTTCATCTCTTCCAGTCGCGCCAACTGACGCAGACGGGTGTCGAGGATGTAGTCGGCCTGGATTTCGCTGAGTTCGAAGCGCGCGATCAGCTCGGCCTTCGGGTGCTCGGCGGTACGGATGATATGGATCACTTCATCCAGGTTGAGATAAGCGATCAGCAAGCCGTCCAACAGGTGCAGGCGGCGTTCGACCTTGTCCAGGCGGAATTGCAGGCGGCGACGCACGGTCTGCACCCGGAATTCCAGCCATTCCACCAGCAAAGCCCGCAGGTTCTTCAACTGCGGCTTGCCGTCCAGGCCAATGATGTTGATGTTGACCCGATAGCTGGACTCCAGCTCGGTGCTGGCGAACAGATGCTGCATCAGCACTTCATGGTCGACCCGGCTGTTGGTCGGGATGATCACGATGCGGCACGGGTTTTCGTGGTCGGACTCGTCACGCAGGTCGGCGACTTGCGGCAGCTTCGACGGCTTGGCCTGCATCAGCGCGGCAATCTGCTCCAGCACCTTGGCCCCGGATACCTGATGCGGCAGCGCGGTGACGATGATGTCGCCGTCTTCGATGTGGTACACGGCGCGCATGCGCACCGAGCCTTTACCGGTCTGGTATATTTTCAGCAGGTCGGCGCGAGGCGTGATGATTTCTGCTTCGGTCGGGTAATCCGGGCCCTGGATATGCTCGCAGAGCTGTTCGACCGTAGCCTTCGGCTCATCCAGCAGGCGCACGCAGGCGCTGGCCACTTCCCGCAGGTTGTGGGGCGGTACGTCAGTGGCCATGCCCACGGCGATACCCGTGGTGCCATTGAGCAGGATATTCGGCAAACGTGCCGGCAACACCAGCGGCTCGTCGAGGGTCCCGTCAAAGTTCGGGCCCCAGTTGGCCGTGCCCTGGCCCAGTTCGCTGAGCAGCACTTCCGAATACCGCGACAGACGCGCTTCGGTGTAACGCATGGCGGCGAAGGACTTCGGATCATCCGGCGCACCCCAGTTACCCTGGCCGTCCACCAGCGTGTAGCGGTAGCTGAACGGCTGGGCCATCAGCACCATGGCTTCGTAGCACGCCGAGTCGCCGTGAGGGTGGAATTTACCGAGCACGTCACCGACGGTACGCGCCGACTTCTTGTGCTTGGAGTCAGCGTCCAGGCCCAACTCACTCATCGCATAGATAATGCGCCGCTGTACGGGCTTCAGGCCGTCGCCGATATGCGGCAAGGCACGGTCCATGATCACGTACATCGAGTAGTTGAGGTAGGCATTTTCGGTGAAGTCAGCCAGCGACCGGCGTTCAACGCCATCTAAGCTGTCTGCAAGGATGTCACTCATGCGGGCCTCATCATTGTTTGGTCTGGCGCAGCAGCAAAGTGCCGCTGCGCTGGGTAAATTCAAGTTGTTTCAATGCACTCATGCCCAGCAATACCTGTTCATCGCCCAAACCCGGTACCACGATGGCGCGCACGTCCCGAAGGACGATATTGCCCAGTTGCAGGCGGCCCAACTCGGTCCGAAAGCCCTGGGTTCGCCCGTTGGCCGTACTCACGCCAACCGGCATGCCGCGTTCAAGCCCGAGACGGTCGGCCAATTCAGCCGGAACCGCCACGTCGGTGGCCCCGGTGTCGAGCATGAACTGCACCGGCTTGCCGTTGATCTGGCCAGTGGCGACAAAATGCCCTTGGCCGTTGCCCAGCAGTTTTACTTCGATATAACCCTCGTGCTGCTCCGAGGTCACCACGGCATTGGGGTTTTCCTGTCGCGCTTCCCACTGCCCAAAAAATCGTGTCGCCAAAAACAGGCCGGCACCCCACGCGACGAACATCAACACACGCCCGGCGCGCTTGCCGGGTGGTTGCGCACTCATGGCTTGGCGCTCCAGCCACCCGCAGGGGCGGCGAAACGATAGACCACCGGCCGCTTTTCGCCATCGGCGCGGGCACCGAAGTTGTTGTCCAGGCCGATCCACGCGCCATCGGCCTCCACCACCAACGCTTCGGCCAGGCCGTAGGGCTGGTTGTATTGGCGCTGCGGCGCCAGCATTTCATCGGCGTAGGACCAGCATTGTTCGGCCTTCGCCGTCACGGGATCACGACGGCACAACTGAAACTGGCTGCTTTCGAGGGTGAACAGCTTGCCCTCGAACAGCGCGACGTCAGAGAAATTGCGCGAAACCGCCTTGGCCTTGGGCATCTGTGCCGGCTGCATCTCGGTGCCCGCCTCGCTCAACAACACACAAGGACCGTCGCAATCCCAGAGCGATTGCGGACGCTTGATCGAAATCAACCCGCGCCGCTCGCGTTCAGCCGCCAGCCAGATTTGATTGCCCTCAGGGTTCACCGCCAGGCCTTCAAACAACGCATTGAAGTGCAGCAGCATGCCACTGGCCCGAGCCTCACGCACCATGCCCGGGGCGATCTTC
Source organism: Pseudomonas sp. E6002 (assembly GCF_013385565.1). Lineage (NCBI taxonomy): Bacteria > Pseudomonadati > Pseudomonadota > Gammaproteobacteria > Pseudomonadales > Pseudomonadaceae > Pseudomonas > Pseudomonas sp. E6002. Next base: position 206,706 of record NZ_JACAPT010000022.1, read on the forward strand.
AACCACTCCGGCGCACCGCTCACCGGCACTTGCAGCACCGCCGCATGGGCTTCGCTGACGATGTAACGGTTGCCCGCCGCATCGCAGCTGATGCCTTCAAAATCCAGGTCACCACCGCGAATCAACGACGCCGCCTTGGTGCGCGAGCGCAAGCCAAAGGGCAAGCCGGACTCCGGCACCGGCGGTACGTCGATCTTCACCGTTTCGGCCTGCCAGGTATCGGCACTGATATCGAGATGGTAGATCTGATCGTCGTCGCGGTCGGACACCGTCCACAACTCCTTGCCGCACATGGCCAGGCCCGACAGGTTACCGCCGCGCATGCCTTCCACCGGGTGTTCCGACAACAGCTTCAGCTCAGCCGCAGGCGCTGCGACCACCGAGGTGGCCGCCAACCCGCTCAACAACAGTATCGCCAGGGCGAAACCGCTGCGCATCAGCCCAGAACCTCGGCCAGGTTGCCCTTGGACTCCAGCCAGTTCTTGCGATCCGGCGCGCGTTTCTTCGCCAGCAACATGTCCATCATTTCCGAGGTGGCGGCGAAATCTTCCAGGGTCAACTGCACCAGGCGCCGAGTGTTCGGGTCCATGGTGGTTTCCCGCAGCTGCGGCGGGTTCATCTCACCCAGGCCCTTGAATCGGGTGACCTGCGGCTTGCCGCGTTTCTTCTCGGCCACCAGGCGGTCGAGAATGCCATCGCGCTCGGCTTCGTCCAGGGCGTAGAAAATCTCTTTGCCCAGGTCGATGCGGTACAGCGGCGGCATGGCGACATAGACGTGACCGGCATCCACCAATGGGCGGAAGTGCTGGACGAACAATGCACAGAGCAAGGTCGCAATGTGCAAGCCGTCGGAGTCGGCGTCGGCGAGGATGCAGATCTTGCCGTAGCGCAGCTGACTCATGTCCGCCGCGCCCGGGTCGACACCGATGGCCACGGCAATGTTGTGCACTTCCTGGCTGGCCAGCACTTCACTGCCATCGACTTCCCAGGTGTTGAGAATCTTGCCGCGCAGGGGCAGGATCGCCTGGAATTCCTTGTCCCGCGCTTGCTTGGCGGAACCGCCGGCAGAATCACCTTCCACCAGGAACAGCTCGGAGCGCATCGGGTCTTGCCCGGCGCAGTCCGCCAGCTTGCCCGGCAGTGCCGGCCCCTGGGTAATGCGCTTGCGTTCGACTTTCTTGCTGGCCTTCAGGCGACGGCCGGCGTTGTTGATCGCCAGCTCCGCCAGGGCCAGGCCCAATTCAGGGTGTTCGTTGAGCCACAGGCTGAAAGCGTCCTTGACCACCCCGGAGACAAACGCCGCTGCCTCACGGGACGACAGGCGCTCCTTGGTCTGGCCGGAGAATTGCGGCTCCTGCATTTTCATCGACAGGACGAACGCGATCCGCTCCCAGACGTCTTCCGGCGCCAGCTTCACGCCGCGCGGCAGCAGGCTGCGGTATTCGCAGAATTCGCGCATGGCATCCAGCAAGCCCTGGCGCAAACCGTTGACGTGGGTACCGCCCTGGGCCGTCGGGATCAGGTTGACGTAGCTTTCCTGGACGCTGTCGCCACCTTCCGGCAGCCACAACAAGGCCCAGTCCACGGCTTCTTTATTACCCGCCAGGCTGCCGCAGAACGGCTCGTTCGGCAGGCGCTCGAATTCGCTGACAGAGTCTTCCAGGTAGGAACGCAGGCCGTCTTCGTAATGCCACTCGACCTTTTCGCCGGTGCCTTTGTCTTCAAAGCTGACCAGCAGGCCCGGGCACAGCACAGCCTTGGCCTTGAGCACATGCTTGAGGCGGCTGATGGAGAATTTGGGTGAATCGAAGTATTTCGGGTCCGGCGCGAAGTACACGCTGGTGCCGGTGTTGCGCTTGCCGACGGTGCCGATCACTTCCAGGTCGGTGGCCTTGTAGCCATCGGCGAAAGTCATCTGATACTCGTTGCCGTCGCGCTTGACCTTGACCCGTACGTGGTTCGACAGGGCGTTGACCACGGAAATACCCACACCGTGCAAGCCACCGGAGAACTGGTAGTTCTTGTTGGAGAACTTGCCGCCGGCGTGCAGCTTGGTGAGGATCAGCTCGACGCCCGACACACCCTCTTCCGGGTGAATGTCCACCGGCATGCCACGACCGTCGTCGGACACTTCCAGGGAATGGTCGGCGTGAAGGATGACTTGTACCGACTTGGCGTGCCCGGCCAAGGCTTCGTCGACGCTGTTGTCGATGACTTCCTGGGCAAGGTGGTTCGGCCGACTGGTGTCGGTGTACATGCCGGGGCGTTTGCGCACCGGGTCGAGGCCCGAGAGGACTTCGATGGCGTCGGCGTTATAAGAGCTAGCGCTGGGAGTGGCCATGGGGTCTCGTCGTGAGTCGTTCGATTAAAAAGTAACCTGCGGTTTCACAATGCGGTGAAATCGAAGGATTGGTACTGATCGGAGCCTATGCCGGCAAAACTCAACAGCGCCGGTAACTGTTGGGCAAAGCCCTGGTAACCGTGATCGCCACCGGCCTGGATGCGCAAGGCACAGGCCCGGTAATACTGCTGGGCGAGGCGATAATCCAGTGTTTCATCGCCGGTCTGCAACCACACCTGATAACGCTGGGCGTCCTGGGGCGCCGGCACTTCCAGCTCGGCCAGGGCCGCGACGTGGTCGTGGGTCAGCTCCCAGGTCTCATCGGTGTAGAGGTTCTTCTGGGTGCCCAGGTAACCGTCGAACATCCGATGAGGGCTGACTGCCGGGTTGACCAGCAAGGCGTTGAGGCCATGGCGTTCGGCAAGATGGGTTGCATAGTAGCCGCCGAGTGAGCTGCCTACCAGCAGTGGCCTTCCGAGGTCACGGATAGCCGCCTCCAACTGGGGGATCGCCTGGCGGGGGTGGTGATGCAGGGCCGGCACGCGCAGTTGGTCGGCCAGACCGAGGCTGTCCATCACGGTGATCAACTGGCTGGCCTTGTTGGAGGCGGGAGCGCTGTTGAAGCCGTGGATATACAAGATCGATGCGGACATTCCGGGTCCTCTGTGGGTCAGCTCAAAGAGGGGGCAGTTTACAGGGAACTTGAGGGCTAGGCTCTAGCGGGGTTTCTGGGTGCGTATCCGTTATTTGGGTGAGGGCTGATAGCACAGCGGCCTACCGGCCGG
>NZ_JACAPT010000022.1:209903-371143 GCF_013385565.1 Pseudomonas sp. E6002
GCATCCTGATTCAACGCGGCGGTCTCAGGTTTTTCGCGAGCAAGCTCGCTCCTACAGGAAAGCAGCTTTGCTTTCGCTTTTAACACACAAGCCGGCCGGTAGGCCGCCGCCCCCAAAGCCGTCAGTACCCGCTGCTACCGTAATCCACCTGAAACGCAAAGCCCTGCACCCGCTCCACGCCGGTTTCCAACCGTCCGTCGGCATGCAGGCGCAGCCAGCGATAACCGGGCGCTTCCTCGCTCACCTTGAAGTCCTCGCTGCCGGGGGCGAACTGGATGCAGGTGGACGGCGAAGCCAGCAGACGCACGCCGTTGCGTTCGCGGTCGATTTCCTGATGCACATGCCCCCAAAGCACCGCACGCACCTGCGGGAACCGATCCAGTACCGCAAACAGCGCCTCAGGATTACGCAAACCGATGGGCTCCATCCAAGCACACCCAATAGACACCGGATGATGGTGAAAACACACCAGATGATGCCGAGTCGGCGCCTCACTCAACGATTGCGCCAACAGTTGCAGTTGCTGGTCCTGCAAATACCCCGGCACCGAGCCCGGCACCGCCGAGTCCAGCAGGGTAATGCGCCAGTTGCCCACATCCACCACCGGTTCCAGCAACGCGCTGTTGACCGCCGCCTGCTGCATCACCTGCGGCTCATCGTGATTCCCCGGGATCCAGCGCGCCGGCGCCTGAATCTGCCGCGTCATGTCACGAAACGCCTGATACGACTCCAGCGTACCGTCCTGGGACAAATCCCCGGTGGCCAGCACCAGATCAATCTGCGGCTGCTGCACCAGCACCGTGTCGATCACCCGTTGCAGGCTCTCGCGGGTATTCATGCCCAGCAGGCCGCCGTCCGCCTCAGCAAACAGGTGACTGTCGGACAACTGCACCAGCAACGCCGAAGCGTCAGGGTTCAAGGCGGATACGCTCGGCAAGGCGTTCTCCCAGGGCGTGATCACAGGAATGGACATTTGAGGCGATTATGCTGGGGCAGGACACAAAGAGGAAACCCGTGAAGCGGACGCAGTTCACATCTATCGAACGACTTCGAACTCGTGGCCCAGGGCCAGGCAGTGACTCAACCATTCACCGAGGAACACATTGAGCTGTGCTTTCTCATCGGGTTGGTGCATGAACACGTTGGGGTAAGGATAGATGCTGCGAAAGCGTCGTGCATGTTCGGCGCTGATCACTTCGGCCATGCGTGCGTCGTGGTACACCTGCACTTCCAGCTGCGGCACCGGCAGCCACGGCAGGCTGTGCTCCTGACGCACCCGCAAAGTGGTGGTGTACGGGCAGTTCACGATCACTTCCAGGGTCAGCACGCCGAGCATCTGGTCGCCGTGGGTCACGGCAATGCGCCGCGCCTCGGGGGTGTGGCGCATGTCCGGCAGCAGCCGCATGAGCCGTGCATAGTTGGCCTCGCAGGCTGCTTGCAGCCCGATCAGGTCAACCCGATATCGCTCCCGTGCCTTTACTGCCATAACCCCCTCACTTCCGCGCGATTAAGCGCAAGCCATTGCAGGGCAATAATGCTCGCTGCGTTGGAAATTTTACCGTCACGTACCGCCTGCAGGGCGTCTTCAAAAGCCCAGACGGTGACGCGGATATCTTCGGCTTCCTCTTCCAGTCCATGGACGCCACCGGCCCCGGCGCTTTCGCAACGGCCCAGGAACAAGTGGACAAATTCGGTGCTGCCACCCGGCGACGGAAAGTACTTGGTGATCGGCCAGAGTGCGGAGAATGTAAGGCCAGCTTCCTCCTCGGCTTCGCGGTGTGCAACCTCCTCCGGTTGCTCATCCTTGTCGATCAGGCCGGCGACCATTTCGATCAGCCACGGGTTGTCGGTACGCCCCATGGCGCCGACGCGAAACTGCTCGATCAGCACCACTTCATCGCGCTGCGGGTCGTAGGGCAGTACACACACGGCGTCATGACGCACAAAGACTTCGCGATTGAGCTCACGGCTCATGCCGCCATCAAACTTCTCGTGCCGCAGCTTCAGCCGATCCAGTTTGTAGAAGCCCTTGTAGGCATTGTCGCGCTGAACAATCTCCACCTTGCTCGGCGTCGATTTCGCTGTGTCCGTCATATCAACCCTCGTTTATTGCCTTGCGGTATCGAGGCGGCCTCGACATCGCGCCATCCTAACGCGCTCGTGCCCCTTGATGCAGCCCCTTTCCGGTTGCCGGGATAGACGGCGGGCGTCAAACTCACTCTAATCAGCTTAGTGGCGAACTGACTGCCTTGTCGGGAGTCGAAGCTCCACATTTTCACCTTTCCTCGATTTATGAAGGACACACATGTCGCTTTTAAAAATCGCCTCCGTGGCCTGTATCGCCTTGACCCTGGGTGCTTGCCAGAGCCTGTTCCAACCGGCCTATCTGAAGCCGCTGGACACCACCGCCGACGCCTCCGAGCAGATCAAACCCGGCTGCAGCAGTCCGGATTGCCCGCTGGTAAATATCGATACCGTGCACTTCCCGTCCGAGCCGCAGTTGGACCAGATCATCGAACAGCGCCTGCTGCAGATGGCCCGCACTTCACCTGGCCAGGCCATGCCCGCCACCCTGAACGCCTACCGCGACAAGTTCTTGCGTGAGTCCCCGGACCGCAACAGCATGTACTTGCAGGCCAAGGTACGTGAGCAGCATGACGGACTGGTGATCATCGAAGTGTCCAGCTACCTGGACACCGGCACCGCCCACGGCGAGCCGGGCCGCGGCTTCATCAACTATTCACGCCTGCTGCACAAAGAGCTGAGCCTGACCGACATGCTGTTGCCGGGTCAGGAAGATGCATTCTGGAAGACCGCGAAAGTCGCCCACAACAACTGGCTGATCAACTCGCAGATGGACCGCGACCCGGAGTTCGTGAAGAACTGGCCGTTCCAGAAAACCCCGAATGTGGCGCTGACCAGCAATGGAGTGGTGCTCAAGTACAACGTGACCACCATCGCGCCGTACGCATTGGGGCTGATCGAAATGACCATCCCCTATGCGCGCCTCACCGGCGTGATCAAGCCTGAGCTGGTGCCCGCACGCCACTGAAGGCCCGGCCCAGGATGAAGTGCAACAGCCCTGCCAGCACCAGCGCCGGCAGGGTCGCGCCGACATCCGGGTACAGATTCGCCAACAGGTGATAGGTGCTGATCCCTCCAAGCCACGCCAGCAGTGCCGGCCAGCGCAGGTTGGCGGCAACACCATGGCCACGACGGCGCAGGATGAAGTGATCCACCAGCACCACGCCGAACAGCGGCGCGAACACCGAGCCGATCAGCAGCAGGAAGTTCTGGTACTGCGCCAACGGTGCAAAGCAGGCGATCAGCGTGCAGATAACGCCAATGGCCAATGCCAGGTGCTCGACTTTCAAGCGCAACAGAATCCCGCTGGACACCGCCGCCGAGTGAATATCGGCGAACGCGTTTTCTGATTCATCCAACAGGATCAGCAGCAGCGGAATCCCCAGGCCGGCTCCGGCCAATGCCAGCAGCAACGCATTCACTTCACCGCTCGGCGCAAACGCCAGGGTGTAGGCCACGCCAAGGCTCATCAGCCAGAAGTTGCCGATGAAGAAACCCAGTGCCGTGCCGCCGAACACGTTTTTCGCGCGTTTGCCGAAACGTGAGTAGTCGGCAATCAGTGGCAGCCAGGACAGCGGCATGGCAATCGCGATATCGAAGCCAACGGCAAACGGCATCGAACCGTCACCAGCCTGGGCCCAGAGAGTGGCCAGGTCGGCCTTGGCAAACAGGTTCCAGGTCAGCCACAGGCAGGCGGCCAGCAGCAGCCAGATGCCCCACTTGCGCAGGATCTGCCGCACGAAGGTCAGCGGACCGCTGACGGCAAGCAAGGTCGCGAGGGCGCCGAATACCAGGGTCCAGAACAATGGGCTGGTCAGCAGGCTGCCTTCACTGAACGCGCGGGCGCCCAACAGGCTGGCGGCGTCGCGCATCACGATGATTTCGAATGAGCCCCAGCCGATCAGCTGCAGCAGGTTCAGCAGCGCCGGCAGGCTTGCACCCTTGGTGCCGAGGCTGAGTTTCAGGGCGGCCATGGATGACAGGCCGGTATCGCTGCCGATCACGCCGACGGCGGCCAGCAACAGCACGCCGACCAAAGTGCCGAGGAAAATTGCCAGTAAGGAACCGGAGAGGCCCAGGCCCGGCGCCAACAGTGCACCGGTTTGCAGGACCATCAGGCCGATGCCCAGGGAGAACCACAGGGAAAAGAGATCGCGGGCGCCGAAGACGCGTTTGTCCAAGGGGACTGCGATGTCTGGGGAATAGGTGCTGGGTTGAATGCTCAAGGGTGTTATCTCAGAGGGACACTATTATTTGAATCAGCAAAGTCCCCTGTGGCGAGGGAGCTTGCTCCCGCTGGGCGGCGAAGCCGCCCCAAAACCTGCAACCGATGAGTGTCAGTCAAGACACCGATCCAGATTCCGGGAGCGCTGCGCACTCCAGCGGGAGCAAGCTCCCTCGCCACAGGTTCTGATTCAGACCTTTTTGTACAGCTGGCTACCTTCCTGCTTGAACCGCTCCGCCTGCTCCGCCAGTCCCTTGGCCACGTCCACATCCACCGCTTCAATGCGCTGGTTGGCCGCGTACTCACGCACTTCCTGGGTGATCTTCATCGAGCAGAATTTCGGCCCGCACATCGAGCAGAAATGCGCGACCTTGGCCGAGTCCTTCGGCAAGGTTTCATCGTGGTAAGAACGCGCCGTGTCCGGGTCCAGGCCCAGGTTGAACTGGTCCTCCCAACGGAATTCAAAGCGCGCCTTGCTCAACGCGTTGTCACGAATCTGCGCCCCCGGATGCCCCTTGGCCAAGTCCGCCGCATGGGCCGCGATCTTGTAGGTGATGATCCCGGTCTTCACATCGTCCTTGTTCGGCAGGCCCAAATGCTCCTTCGGCGTGACGTAGCAGAGCATCGCGCAACCGAACCAGCCGATCATCGCCGCCCCGATGCCCGAGGTGATGTGGTCATAACCCGGGGCGATGTCGGTGGTCAGCGGACCGAGGGTGTAGAACGGCGCCTCGTCGCAGCACTCCAGCTGCTTGTCCATGTTCTCCTTGATCAACTGCATCGGCACGTGGCCCGGGCCTTCGATCATGGTTTGCACGTCGTGCTTCCAGGCAATCTTGGTCAACTCACCGAGGGTTTCCAGCTCGCCGAATTGTGCGGCGTCGTTGGCGTCGGCAATCGAGCCCGGGCGCAGGCCGTCTCCCAGGGAGAAGCTGACGTCGTACGCCTTCATGATTTCGCAGATTTCGTCGAAATGGGTGTAGGTGAAGTTCTCTTTGTGGTGCGCCAGGCACCACTTGGCCATGATCGAACCACCACGGGACACGATGCCGGTGACGCGCTTGGCGGTCAGCGGTACATAGCGCAGCAATACGCCGGCGTGGATGGTGAAGTAGTCGACGCCCTGCTCGGCCTGTTCGATCAGGGTGTCGCGGAACAGCTCCCAGGTCAGGTCTTCAGCGGCGCCGCCGACTTTTTCCAGGGCCTGGTAGATCGGCACGGTACCGATCGGCACCGGCGAGTTGCGGATGATCCACTCGCGGGTTTCATGGATGTGCTTGCCGGTGGACAGGTCCATCACCGTGTCCGAACCCCAGCGAATGCCCCACGTCAGTTTCGCCACCTCTTCTTCGATGGACGAACCCAGGGCGCTGTTGCCGATGTTGCCGTTGATCTTCACCAGGAAGTTACGGCCGATGATCATCGGTTCCAGTTCGGTGTGGTTGATGTTGGCCGGGATGATCGCGCGGCCACGGGCGATTTCTTCGCGGACAAATTCCGGGGTGATGATTTTCGGCACGCTGGCGCCGAAGCTGTGGCCGGCGTGTTGCTGGTCCAGCAGGCCGGCGGCGCGGGCCTCTTCCAGCTTCATGTTTTCGCGGATGGCGACGTATTCCATCTCGGCGGTGATGATGCCTTTGCGGGCGTAGTGCATCTGGGTGACGTTGGCCCCGGCCTTGGCACGGCGCGGGTTTTTCACGTGGGCAAAACGCAGCGCGGTCAGCTCGGCATCGCTCAGGCGCTGTTGGCCGAAGTGCGAGCTCAAGCCCGACAGGCGCTCAGTGTCGCCACGGGATTCGATCCACGGCGAGCGCACATCGCCCAGGCCTTTGCGCACGTCGATGATCACGTTCGGGTCGGTGTAGGGGCCTGAGGTGTCGTAGACCACTACGGGCGCATTGATTTCGCCGCCGAAGTCGGTGGGGGTCACGTCGAGACTGACTTCGCGCATCGGCACGCGGATATCCGGACGGGTGCCCTGGACGTAGATTTTTTGCGAGCGGGTAAACGGCTGCACGGAACCGGAGTCGACCTTGGCCGATTCACTCAAGCGCACAGTGTTTTTTGATTTTTGGCTTTTTAATTCGATGCTCATCACGGGCTCTCCAACTATCCAGGCGGTGGATTTTTGTCGGAGTGAACCTGTGACGGATGGACGCACTGTGACAGTGCTGTGCTTGGCGCACGGGCTGTTCGATTGTCGAACAACATCCCGGACGAAGCACAAGAGGACTCGCCGGGTGACGAGAAATCTTGTTCCCTACGCAGGCGCTAACCTGATCAGGTTCAACGGGATCCGGTATTTACCGATCTCAGCCTTCCAACAAGGCACCCCGACAAGAACGCGACCAGTCTAGACCATGGAGCAGGCAAATTGCCAACGGCGGTGCATTCATCGTGATGAATGGCGTAATTACAGGATTGTTGTGCCGTGATAGCGCCACTACACTCGGTGACTGCCTGAGGTCTTGACGCCAGGAATGGGTCGCCTTAGCCTTGGGCTCCAAATTATCGCTGTAATATTTATTCTAGGGATCGCCTCATGCTGCGCAAACTTTCACTGGCTCTTGCCGTGTCTTGTGCGACCAACGGACTGGTCTGGGCAGCTGAAGCGCCCCTGACGACCAAAACCGACCTGGTCAGCGTCTACCAGGAAGCGGTGGACAACAACGCCGACCTGGCCGCCGCCCGCGCCCAATACGGCGCGCAGAAAGAAGTGGTGCCCCAGGCCCGCGCCGGGTTGCTGCCGAACCTGTCGGCCGGCGCCGACATCAACAATGTGCGCACCCAGCTGGACCAGCCCGCCGCCACGGTCAACCGCGACGCCCATTCCTGGCGCGCGACCTTGAGCCAGCCGCTGTTCCGCGCTGATCGTTGGTTCCAGCTGCAAGCCGCTGAAGCCGTCAACGAGCAGGCCGCGCTGCAACTCTCGGCCACCGAACAGAACCTGATCCTGCAAAGCGCCGAAAACTACTTCGCCGTGCTGCGGGCCCAGGACAACCTGGCGTCCACCAAGGCCGAAGAAGCCGCGTTCAAGCGCCAACTGGACCAGTCCAACGAACGCTTTGACGTCGGCCTGTCGGACAAGACCGACGTGCTGCAATCCCAGGCCAGCTACGACACCGCACGGGCCAATCGCATCCTGGCCCAGCGCCAGGTGGACGACGCCTTCGAAGCGCTGATCACCCTGACCAACCGCCAGTACAACTCGATCCAGGGCATCGTCCACACGCTGCCGGTGCTGCCACCGGCGCCGAACGACGCCAAGGCCTGGGTCGAAACCGCCGGCCGCCAGAACCTGAACCTGCTGGCCAGCAACTATGCCGTCACCGCCGCCGAAGAAACCCTCAAGCAACGCAAGGCCGGCCACGCGCCGACGCTGGATGCCGTGGCGCAATATGAAAAAGGTGACAACGACGCCCTGGGCTTCAGCAACCCGAGCGCCTTTGGCCAGCCGTATCACGGTGACGTGTCGCAACGCACCGTAGGCTTGCAGTTGAGGATCCCGCTGTACAGCGGCGGCCTGACCAGCTCGCAAGTGCGCGAATCCTATTCCCGCCTGGGCCAGACCGAGCAGCAACGCGAAGGCCTGCGTCGCCAGGTGGTGGAAAACACCCGCAACCTGCACCGCGCGGTGAACACCGATGTGGAGCAGGTACAGGCGCGCCGTCAGTCGATCATCTCCAACCAGAGCGCGGTGGAAGCCACGGAAATCGGTTACCAGGTGGGCACGCGCAATATCGTCGATGTGCTGGACGCCCAGCGCCAGCTGTACACCTCGGTGCGCAACTACAACAACAGCCGCTACGACTACATCCTCGACAACCTGCGCTTGAAGCAGGCGGCGGGCACGTTGAACCCGGGGGACTTGCAGGATCTGGCGCGTTACCTGAAGGCCGACTACAACCCGGACAAGGACTTCCTGCCGCCGGACCTGGCCAAGGCCGCCGCGGCGCAGCTGAAGGCTAACCCGGGTTACTAAGACCGCCAGTTAACCCAATGTGGGAGCGGGCTTGCTCGCGAAAGCGGTGTATCAGTCGACTTATTCGCTGACTGACACTGCGCATTCGCGAGCAAACCCGCTCCCACATTTGATTTGTGTTGTTAGACGTTAAGCAGTCTGCCCAACCCGTCCAGCAAACGCTTCAACGCCCCCTGATTGGCGCGCATCACCGCCAGCCCCGCCTGCCCCATCTTCTGCGCATCCTGCGGCAGCTCGAACAAACGCTGCACCGCCACCGCCAAACCCTCGGCATCGTCCACTTCCTGCAACGCGCCGGCGTCGCGCATCATTGCGCTGATTTCCAGGAAGTTGAACACGTGGGGCCCGCAGATCACCGGCTTGGCCAAGGCCGCCGGCTCCAACGGGTTATGCCCGCCCGTGGCAACCAGGCTGCCGCCGACAAAAGCGCTGTCGGCCAGGGCATACAGAAACAGCAACTCGCCCATGGTGTCGCCCAGCAACACCGAGGTTTGCGCCGTCACCGCCTCGCCGCTGGAGCGACGCACCGTGGCGAAACCCTGCTGCTGGCACAGCTCGAACATCGGGTTGAAGCGCTCCTGATGGCGCGGCACCAGGATCAGCAACGCATTGGGATAACTGGCAAGCAACTGGCGATGGGCGGCGAGCACCACTTCGTCTTCGCCTTCGTGGGTGCTGGCGGCGATCCACACCGGGCGTTCACTGGCGTGCCACTGTTCACGCAACGCGGCGGCGCGCGCCAGCAGTTGCGGGTCGATGGTCAGGTCGAACTTGATCGAGCCGGTGACTTCGACAGTCTCGGGCCGTGCACCCAGGCTGCGAAAACGCTCGGCCTCGGTTTCGGTCTGGACCGCGAACAGGCTCATTTCCGCCAGCATCGGCGCGGTCAGCCTGGCGAAACGCCCGTAGCCCTTGGCCGAGCGAGCCGACAGCCGCGCGTTGGCCAATGCCACGGGAATCCCGCGTTTGGCGCACTGGTGAATATGGTTGGGCCACAGTTCGGTCTCCATGATCACCGCCAGTTTCGGCTGCACGCGATCGAGAAAACGCTTGGCCGCACAGGGCAAATCGTACGGCAGGTAGCAGTGCTGGATGCGCAGCTCGTTGGCGAACAACGCCTGGATGCGCTCGGAACCGGTAGGCGTCATGCAGGTGACGGTGATCGGCAGCTGTGGATAACGTTCCAGCAGCCCGCGAATCATCGGCGCAGCGGCGATGCTTTCGCCCACCGACACCGCATGCACCCAGATCCCGCCGGGTTGCATCACCGGCAAGCCCCAGGAGAAGCGTTCACCCACGCGCTTCGCGTAAGCAGGCGCTTTGCGGGCCCGCAGCCACAGACGTAAAGCTACCAACGGCAGCGCCAGGTAAAACAGACAGCTGTAGAGAGTTCTATTCATGGCGGCGGAGTTTATCGGCTTTTTCAGTCGATCGCCTGCAAGCACTCGGCAAAACGTTCGGCGAGGAAACGCGCGGCCGGGCCGAGGGGCTCGTCGCGGCGCCAGACCAGCTCCACCACCAGCGCCGGCGGGGTCCATTCGCTGTTCAGTTCGACCATCTGGTTCTGATAGGCCGGATACTGCACCACATGCCGCGGCAACCAGGCCCAACCCAGGCCGCGCGCCAGCCATTCGGCCAGCACGTAGAAACTGTCAGCCCGCCACACTTGCGGGCTGGCGGCCTCGCTGCCGGGATACACGCTGGTCTGGGTCGCCATCAGCAATTGGCGAAACTGCGCCAGGCGCTGGCAATCCACGAACTGTTCCTTGGCCATGGGATGCCCGATACCGCACACGGTCACCATCTCCACACTGCCCAGCACGCGGCGCTCCAACGCTTCGGGAATCTGATCGTGATAGAACAGCAGGCCCAGATCCGCCTTGCGCTCCACCAGCTTGCGCGCGACATCGCCTTGGGCGGCGCTGGACAACTGCACTTCCAGGCTGGGAAATTTTCCCGCCAGCGCTTCGAGGCTATCGAGCACCGGCTGATAGAGCATGGCTTCATCCTGGGCCAGGCGCAGGCGCGCCTCTTCACCGCGCATCAATGACAAGGCACGGCCATTCAGGCGCTCGCACTGGCGCAAGACTTCCCGCGCCTCCTCGAGCAGTGCCGTGCCCGCCTCGGTCAAACGGGGCTGGCGGCCGCTGCTGCGGTCAAACAGGGATACGCCCAGGTCCGCCTCCAACAGGGCAATCCCATTGCTGACCGCCGATTGCGCCCGACGCTGGTCCCGCGCCACCGCCGAAAATGAACGCTGCTCGGCGACGCTGACAAACAGGCGCATTTGCTCAAGACTCCACTGCACGCTCATGGCTCAACCCATCTTCAATTCGGATAGGTAATGACTTTACCGCATCTGACAAGTCTCTAAAATGCCAACCTTATCAAGCGACCCTGTACCGAGGATTTACCCCATGAACGCCGCCTACTATTACCTGGCCATTGCCATCTGCTCGGAAGTGATCGCCACCGTTTCCATGAAAGCGATCAAGGGTTTCAGCACGCCAATCCCGTTGTTGCTGGTGATCGTCGGCTACGGCGTGGCCTTCTGGATGCTCACGCTGGTGGTGCGCACCGTGCCGGTGGGTGTCGCGTATGCAGTGTGGGCCGGGATGGGCATCGTGATGGTCAGCATCGCCGCGCTGTTTATCTACGGGCAGAAACTGGATATCCCGGCGATGCTGGGCATGGGCCTGATTGTGCTGGGCGTGGTGGTGATTCAGTTGTTCTCGAAAACGGCCGGGCACTGAGCGTTCACGTGAGATTCAATTGAGGCCGAAACTCGCAGCCTCGTTCCACTCGACAGCTCCCGCGGTGCGTCTGTCATCCGGGAGCATTGGGGCGAAGATTCACTTCATGAGCCTGTATACTGCGCAGCCTGTCTTGAACACTGAGGTCGCTGCATGCCATCCGTTATTTCCACCGACGTTCTGATTGTCGGCGCCGGGGTTGCCGGCCTCTGGCTCAATGCGCGCCTGCGCCGCCAGGGCTTTTCCACGGTATTGGTGGAAAGCGCCACCCTCGGTGGCGGGCAAAGCGTGAAGTCCCAGGGGATCATCCACGGCGGCGCCAAATATGCACTGCACGGCGCCCTGACCGGTGCCTCCGAAGCCATCGCCGACATGCCCCGCCGCTGGCGCGAAGCCCTGGCGGGCAACGGTGAACTGGATCTCTCCGGTGTGCGCCTGCTGTCCGAAGCCCACTATTTGTGGTCGCCGGGCACCATCGCCGGCAACCTCACCAGTTTCTTCGCGAGCAAGGCCGTGCGTGGCCGCGTGGATCAAGTGAAGGGCGATGACCTGCCACCGGCCCTGCAAGATCGCCGCTTCAAGGGCAAGGTCTATCGCCTGGCCGAACTGGTGATCGACGTCCCAAGCCTTATCGAACGCCTGGCCCAACTGGCCGGCGACGGTTTGCTCGCGGGTAAACAGATCGAACCCTTGCTGGAACAAGGCACACTGGTCGGCCTGAAGGTCGATGGCCGTGAGATCCGCGCCCAGCGTATCGTCGTCAGCGCCGGCGGCGGCACCGCTGACCTGCTCGGCGCCCTGGGCCTGAGCCAGCCCGCCATGCAACGCCGACCGCTGCACATGATCATCGCCAAGGGCCCCGGCCTGAAGCCGCTGTACGCCCACTGCCTGGGGGGCGGCACCAAGCCGCGCATCACCGTGACCACGCATCCCGCCGCCGACGGCAATTGGGTGTGGTACCTGGGCGGCGATATCGCCGAAGCCGAAGGTGTGGCCCGTACCCCGGAGCAACAGATCGCCACCGCCCAAAAAGAGCTGGGGCAGTTGCTGCCCTGGATCGACATGAGCCAGACCCAATGGGCCACCTTGCGCGTCGACCGCGCCGAACCATTGCAGTCAGGCCTGACCCGCCCGGACAACGCGTTCCTCGCCGAACAGGATCGCCTGTTGGTGGGCTGGCCGACCAAGCTGGCATTGGCACCGGATTTCGCCGATCGAGTGATCAACGCACTGGAACGTGACGGCATCAAGCCCGGAACTACCGAAAAACTGCCCGAGCTGCCGAAACCCGCCATCGCCCAACCTGCCTGGGAGCAACTGCTGCCATGACCCTGCCGACTCTGCACGACCTCCACCGCCCACTGGGCAGCACCGGCCTGCTGGTCTCGCCGCTGGGCCTGGGCACCGTCAAGCTGGGCCGCGACCAAGGGGTGAAATACCCCAGTGGCTTCCAGATTCCCGATGACGATGCGGCGCGGATGCTGTTACGCCAGGCCCGGCAATTGGGCATCAACCTGATCGACACTGCGCCCGCCTATGGCCGCAGCGAAGAACGCCTGGGCCCGCTGTTGCGCGGCCAGCGCCAGGAATGGGTAATTGTCAGCAAGGTGGGCGAAGAATTTGCCGAAGGCGTATCCCATCACGACTTCAGCGCAGCCCACACCCGGCTTTCGGTGGAGCGCAGCCTGAAACGACTGGAAACGGATTTTATCGACCTGGTGCTGGTGCACTCCGACGGCAACGACCTGCATATCCTCAATGATTGCGAGGTTTACCAGACCCTGGAAGACCTCAAGCGCGAGGGCAAGATCCGTGGTTTCGGCTTCTCCGGCAAAACCGTCGAGGGCGGTGTAAAGGCTCTGGAACAAGGTGATTGCGCCATGGTCACCTACAATTTGAACGAACAGGCCGAGAAAGCCGTCATTGATTATGCCGCCGCACACGGCAAGGGCATCCTGGTGAAAAAGGCACTAGCCAGTGGCCATGTCTGCCTGGAATCCGGAGTGGATCCAATTCACGCCAGTTTCATGCTGTTGTTTGCGCAAACTGGCGTTGCCAGTGCTATTGTCGGGACCATTAATCCGCTGCACCTCGCCCACAACGTGGCGACCGCTGCCAAGGTCATTCGCCAACTCTGATGCCGCCGACGCGGCCGACCCCGACGCAAGAAGGAGCCGACATGCCGCGAACGCTCATAAGAAAGAACCCTAGCAACTTCAAGACACTGCCGCTGCACGTCGAAGCAACCCCCGAAGGCTTGAGCTACCAGAGCGTCGGCATGCCGCTCAACTTCGCCCAGACCCTGCAACGGCGCAAGCCGGTGGAGGTGAAAGACACCGAGCGTTTCGTGCTGGAGCTGGCCAACCTTGGGGTCTCGGTGCGCCTGACGCTGCACTGGCAGAACCGCGATTACTGGGTGCTGGTGCGCCAGCGCCGACAAGACCGTGGCGACGTCGTGCTCAAGCTGATCTCCGGCTATGTGCCGGCCCACGAACTGAACCTGCCACTGCACACCGCCATCCAGGAAATCGCCGAGGAATGCCTGCTGGAAACCCCGGAAGGCTGGCTGGGCGGTCGTTTCAATGACACCTGGCTGCCGGCGCCCTACTCGTCGGCCCTGCACTACCGCGAAGCGTTGCCGTTCCGTCTCTCACCGCTGTCCGGGGCCGCGCGCCCGGTGCGATGCGCCACTATGCAATTGATTGAACGGCCACGCGCCTACGTGCACCTACCCACGGCTTCGCTGCAGTTGATTTATGACTTGCGCCTGGAAGTGCCCAAGGAGGCGAAGTCCCTGAGCCTGTTTCATGTGGACGAGCGCCTGGAGGGCGACCAATTGGTGGCCCGCCTGGACCGCCAGCGCCCGGACCTGTACCTGATGCCGCTGAAGGACGGGCAGCCGTGTGCGGAGCTGTATACCTTGAAGAAGGATCAGCTGTATCCGGCGAGTACGCGAGGGTTGTATCTGGCTGAAAGCTTTGCCCAGCAGGAAGGCTGGATCGTGCGGGATGAGCGGATCCGCTGGAAGGACTGGCTGCGCCAGCAAGGGCTGAGTGCACCCGAGAAAGAGTCGAAGCTGAAGCGCTTGACGGGTAAGGCGCGGCAGATCTTGCGCAAGATCGTGCCGAAGAAAAAAGCCAACCGGTAACCGGACGTCAGGTCGCGGCAGTCAAATGTGGGAGCGGGCTTGCTCGCGAATGCGGTGTATCAGTCACTGCATCAGCCAGCTGACCCACCGCTTTCGCGAGCAAGCCCGCTCCCACACAAGCCCGCTCCCACCATCAGTTATTGCGGATCTTCTCGACAATCGCCGTGGTCGAGCTGTTTTCCACCAACCCCAGCACTTTGACCTTGCCACCGTAGGCACTGACGATATCGGCACCCACCACCTGGTCGACGGAATAATCACCGCCCTTGACCAGCACGTCCGGCTTGACCTGGGCCAGCAGGTTTTCCGGGGTCGCCTCGGCAAAGCTGATCACCCAGTCCACCGCCCCCAAACCTGCCAGCACCGCCATGCGACGGTCGACACTGTTGATCGGCCGGCCTGGCCCCTTGAGGCGGCTGACCGACGCATCATCGTTGACTGCCACGATCAAGCGATCGCCCTGGGCCCGCGCCTGCTCCAGGTAGGTCACGTGACCGGCGTGGAGGATGTCGAAGCAACCGTTGGTGAAGACAATGCTCTCGTTATGGGCACGGGCATCGTCAATCGCCAGCAACAGTTGCTCAAGGCTCAACACGCCGCGCTCCGAGCCTTCGGATCGCTGGATGGCGCGGCGCAGCTCAGGGGCACTGATGGCCGCCGTACCGAGCTTGCCGACCACGATACCTGCTGCCAGGTTGGCCAGGGCCACCGCATGGGGCAATTCCTCGCCCGCCGCAATTGCCGCGGCCAGGGTGGAAATCACGGTATCACCGGCACCGGTCACGTCGAACACTTCACGGGCCCGCGCCGGCAGGTGCATGGCCGGGTGATCAGGACGCAGCAAGGTCATGCCGTGTTCGCCACGGGTCACCAGCAAGGCACCCAGGTCGAGGTCGGCCATGAGTTGGGCGCCCTTGGTCACCAGCTCGTGCTCATCGACACAACCGCCGACGATGGTTTCAAATTCGCTGAGGTTCGGCGTGATCAGGCTGGCGCCCCGATAAATCGAGAAGTCCTTGCCCTTGGGATCTGCCAGCACCGGAATGCCCCGGGCCTTGGCGGCCTGGATCAGTACCTGATGGTTTTTCAAGGCGCCTTTCCCGTAGTCGGACAGCACCAGCACCTTGATGCCTTCGAGCATCTCGTCGACCTGGGCGCTGAGCACCAGGGCGTCGGTGGCGAAGGGTTCTTCAAAATCGATACGCAGCAATTGCTGGTGCCGGCTCATCACCCGCAGCTTGACGATGGTCGGCTGGTGGGGAATGCGCTGGAACAGCGCACGCACACCCGCACCCTTCAGGCTGTTGGCCAGGCTGTTGGCAGCCTCGTCGTCGCCGGTCACACCCACGAGGGACGCCGGGGCGCCGAGGGCGGCAATATTGAGGGCAACGTTGGCAGCGCCACCTGGACGGTCTTCGATTTGCTCGACCTTGACTACCGGTACCGGTGCCTCAGGGGAAATCCGTGAGGTACCGCCATGCCAGTAACGGTCGAGCATGACATCGCCGACCACCAAGACAGGGGCTTGATCGAATCGCGGCATGGACAACTTCATGGAGCAACCCACATACAAAATGAACAGGGGCGCGATATTACCACAGGGTTGTCAAAGGCTTGTGCAATGTAGGAGCCAGCTTGCCGGCGATGCGGCCACCGCGGTTTTTCAGTGCAACCGCGGTGGCCATCGCCGACAAGCCGGCTCCTGCAGATCAGGTGATGTCGGCCGGGATCGGCGCGTCCAGGCCCATGGCATGCAGCCGGGCGTAGTAACCGTTTTGCGCCAGCAATTCGCCGTGGGTACCGCGCTCGACTATCCGGCCATCGTCCATCACCAGGATCAGGTCGGCTTTCTCGATGGTCGACAGGCGGTGAGCGATCACCAGGGTCGTGCGGCCTTGCATGACCTTGTCCAGGGCGGCCTGGATATGGCGCTCCGATTCGGTGTCCAGCGCCGAGGTGGCCTCGTCGAGGATCAGCAATGGCGCATTCTTGAGCAAGGCCCGGGCGATTGCCAGGCGCTGGCGCTGGCCGCCGGACAGCAGCACGCCGTTTTCGCCGACCTGGGTGTCGAAGCCCTTGGGCAACTGGTCGATGAAGTCCTTGGCATAGGCATCGGCCGCTGCCGCCTCGACATCGGCCCGCGGTGCGCCGGCCAGGTCACCGTAGGCGATGTTGTTGGTCACCGTGTCGCTGAACAGGGTCACATGCTGGGTCACCTGGGCGATGTGCCGACGCAGGTTGAGCAGGCGATAGTCTTCGATTTCCACGCCGTCGAGCAGGATCTCACCGCTCTCATGGTGGTAGAAACGCGGGATCAGGCTGGCCAGTGTCGACTTGCCGCTACCCGAACGCCCCACCAGGGCAACCATCTGCCCGGGCTCTGCGGTAAAGGTGATGTCCTTGAGCACATGGCGCTCGGTGCCCGGGTAGGTGAAGTTCAGGTTGCGCACTTCCAGGCGGCCGCTGACCTTGTCGCGCTCGATGGTGCCGCGATCGATTTCCACGTCTTCGTCCAACTGCTCGAAAATACTTTCGGCACCGGCCACGCCTTTCTGGATGGTCGAGCTGACTTCGGACAGCTGGCGGATCGGCTTGGGCAACAGGCCGGCCAACGTGATGTAGGCCACCATGTCACCCGCCGACGCATCACCGCGAAGGTACAGGACCAGGAACATCAACACTGCCATGGCGCTGTAGATCACCAGTTGCAGCGCCGGCGTATAGATCGCGCCGGTGCGGGTCATGCGCAGTTGTTTGTTGGTGTTGCTCAGGCTGGCCTTGAGGAAGCGCTTCTGCTCATACACCTCACCGCCGAAGCTGCGCACCACGCGGTAGCCCTGGATGGTTTCCGAGGCAACGTGGGTCACATCGCCCATCGCAACCTGGATCTTCTTGCTCTGCTTGCGGAATTTCTTGCTTGCGGTGCTGACCATCACGGCAATCAACGGCAGGATGGCGATCATCACCAGGGTCAGCCGCCAGTTCATGAACAGCAGCGAGGCGAACAGGAAGATCACCGTCATGCCTTCGCGAATCACCACCTTGATGGCATCGGTCGCAGCACCGGTGACCATGGTCACGTTGAAGGTGATGCGGGAGATCAGGTGCCCGGAGTTGTGATTGTCGAAATAGCGGTTCGGCAGGGTCAGCAGGTTGTTGAACAACTGCACCCGCAGGTCGTGGACCAGGCCCAGGGAAACCTTGGCCAGCAGGTAGTTGCCCAGGAACGAACCGAGGCCCTGCCACGCGGCGATCAGGATGATCAGCAACGGCACGGCCTGCAGCAGTTGCAGGTCACGCAGGAAAGGCACCGTGGGGAACAACACCGCTTCAGGGTTGGACAGGCCATCGACAAAGTACTTGAGGATGTAGCCCAGCATCGGCTGGGTCGAAGCGAAAATCAGAAAGCCGACGATACTCAGCGCGAACAAGCCGGCATAGGGCTTAACGTAGCTGAGCAGGCGGAAGTATATTTTCAAGCTCGAAGGGCTTGCGCTCGGACTGGAGTCGGTCATATCACGCGGCGGTTTTGAAAAAGGAGGCTGACTTTAGCACAGCTTCTCTGTTGTACTTGCACGCGGCACAACCGCGGCCCCGTTGGATCCAACGGGCGACATTGTATAGCCACTACTTTAGTATGGTTGGCTTTCTTTATTCTGGAACGGCTTTTCTGTATGCACTCCAAGCGCCTTACCTATGGCTCAAATCGCGTTTTCGACTTCCTCTGTTTGTGGATTCTGCCCATCGGCTTGTTGTTGCTCCTGAGTTCGCTGTTCTTCGTCACCAATCGAAACGTGCTGCACAGGTTCTACTACCTGCTGTTCGCAGCGCCGACACTGTTGCTGCTGTGCCTGCGCCCGACGGAATTCAAGCAGGTATTGCGCGAGCCCCTGGCGATTGCCTTCCTGGTTTTCTCGGGCTGGGCGCTCACCAGCCTGCTCTGGAGCCCTGAGGCCACGACAGACTCCGACCTGTTCAAGCGGCCACCGAATACCTTCACGTTGTTTGTCGGCTTAGGACTGTTGCTGCATTACCGCAGCGAACTGTTCAAGCCGATCTTCTTCTGTGCCGCGCTGATTGCGCTGATATCGAGCGCCTGCAGCCTGGTGGCTTTTGCTCCCCACCTATCGGATGGCTCGCGAATGATCGGCGGGCGTGGCGCTCTTGATAATCCGCTGTTGAGCTCTCACGTATTCGGTTTCTTCTGCATTTACTGGCTGTACGTATGCATGACCACCAAGCGTGCGCACGTGCTCTGGTTCAGCGTTCCGGCACTGGCAATCATGGGCGCTGCAGTGATGGCCACCGGCTCGAGAACGCCGCTGGTTGCCCTGCTCCTTGCCGTGCTCTGGCTAAGTTTCATCACTCGCAATCGGCGCTCGGCCCTGCTGATCGCCTGTATGGCGCTGGCGGCCGCGGCGCTGCTGCTGCTCTATCCCGAACTGATCACCAATCGTGGCAGCTCGTCCCGCTTCGAACTCTGGAGCATGTCGCTTGAGCGTATTGCCGAACACCCCTGGATCGGCCACAGCTACGACTCAGAGTTGTACCTGACACTCGCCGACGGCAATCAACTGCGCGAACCCCACAGCTTTGCCCTCGGCGTGCTCTATTACGTCGGCATCATCGGCTTCATCCCGTGGATATTCATGCTCGGCTGGGGCCTGTACAAAAGCCTCAAGGAACGTGCGCAGCCATTGTTCATCCTGGCCTCCTCCCTGCTGGCCTATGGCATCGGTGCCGGCCTGACCGAAGGCGGCGGCATTCTCTCGCGACCAAAAGAGCACTGGTTCCTGCTGTGGATCCCGCTGGCACTGATCGCCGGCCTGAGCATCGCCCAGCGTCGCCGCAGCCTGCTGCGCATGCCGGTTCAACGCCTGAAATCGCAAGACTTCGAACAGCTGTGCGCCAACGCCCACGTGATCGAAGCCGATGGCCTGGGGCCCAAGGTCCTGCGCCTGGAGGATGGCAGCTTCCTCAAGCTGTTCCGCCCTCGTCGCTGGTACACCTCAGGCAGCTTCAATCCCTATTCAGAGCGCTTTGCCAGCAACAGCGAGCAACTGCGTGCATTGGGGATTCCATCACCGGTCATCCTCAATCTCTATCAGTTAAAGGATGCGAGCAGCGCCGTACGTTATCAGCCGCTGCCCGGCCTGACCCTGCGCCAGGCCCTGCAAAGCCTGGACAGCAGCCTGCGGGAATCGCTGATCGAACGTTTCGGCCGGTTCATGGCCCAGCTCCACGAGCGCGGCGTGTACTTCCGCTCCCTGCACCTGGGCAACGTACTTTTGATGGATGATGGCGAGTTCGGACTGATTGACGTGGCAGACATGCGCATCTACCCATCGCCGCTGCGTAACGCCCTGCGCCAGCGCAACCTGCGGCACATGCAGCGTTATCCCCAGGACCGCAACTGGTTGTTCGAAACCCACTTTGAACAACTCGCCGCTGGCTACGCTTCGGCAGCATCGCCAAGCGCCACGGCGAAGATCCGTGACCAGGTGTCCAGGCTCAATCGTCCGGTTGCGCAGGTAGCGAACCCGGCCAAGTGATGGTTTGAAGCGCCGGGGTTGCAGGCCCCGGGCCATTGCGGTGAACGCAATGGCCCGGCCGAAGCCCTATGAGCTGCGCTGCGGCGCCAGGTACAGCCGCACCAACCCACGCAAGGTCTTGCGACCCCAAAACTTCAACGGAATCTGCTTGAGGATCTCCCGCGCCAGTGGGCGGTCACGGTCGGCGGTCTTGAGGAACATCGAGTTCAGGAAGTTGTAGCGAACCTGATCGTAGGCTGGATGATCGCTGAACAACCCGTAGGTCTTGAGGATGTTCTGGATCATGTAGCGGTGATTCTTGTAGGTGTTGGTCGCGTGCTGGCGATAGCGCGCCATCACCACGTTCAACACGTCGATGGTGTACCCGGCGTGGGTGATCTTCAATTCGATCAGCAAGTCTTCCAGCGGAATCAGCGGGTCGAACCCTCCGACCTCTTCCAGCGCCTGCCGACGGATCATCAGCGTCGGTGCCGGCGGAAAGGGCTTGCGATCGAGGAACAGGTCATCGAAATCCAGGCTGCGAAACGGCAAGTCGCGGCGCTGCTTCTTCTCCGGGTATGGCTTGCCGTCCCCATCAATCAACTCGATATTGCCGGCGCAAATGCCCACCTTCGGCTTGCCTTCCATGTAGGCAACCTGGGTGGCGATGCGCTCGGGCAGCATGATGTCATCGGAGCCGAATGGCGCGATCAGGCTGCCTTTGGCGCGGGCGATGGCACCGTTCAGGGTATTGGTCAGGCCCTGGTTCTGCTGCACCTGGAAATCAAACCCGTGTTCGGCCTGCAAGCGCTGGATGCGCTCCACGCTGTCATCCCTGGAGCCATCGTCTACCACCAGCAACTCGATGTTGGGGTAGGTCTGGCCGAGCACACTGAGAATGCTCTGCTCGATGTACGGCCCGTGGTTGTAGGAGGCGATGATCACAGTGACCAGGGGTTGCTGCAGACTCATGCTTTACCTACTTCACGCAGACCGGTTTCGATCAGGTTCAAATACTTGTGCCGGAACTCGTCCAGGGTGTGGTTTTCTTCCAGGTAGCGGAACACTTGCTCACCCTTGGCGCGCAGTTCTTCGTCGCTCAGCGCCAGGTAAGTGTCCAGTGCTGCCGCCAACTGCTCGACATTGCCCGGATCATGGGAGAGGCCGCCGGCACCTTGCACCAACGGCAGCATCGCCGGGCCATTGGAGGCGATGACCGGCAGATGGCCGCTCATGCCTTCCAGCAGCGCCAGGCCCAGGCCTTCGAACAACGACGGCATGGTCCAGATGTCGAAACCGCGCACATACTTCATGCCATCTTCGCGAAAGCCCAGCAGGTGCGCACGGCCGGTCAGGCCCAGGCGCTCGATATCGGCGCGCAGGTCTGCTTCGGCGCGGCCGGAGCCGATGATCCCCACCTGGGCCTCAGGGTATTTGTCCTTGAGGGTGGCGAACGCTTGCAACAAATGGGTGTGGCCCTTGATCGGCACCAGGCGGCCCAGGGCGCCAATCATCCGTGCATCCAGCGGCAGGCCCAGGGCCTCGCGCGCTTCATCCCGTGGCAACTGCAAGGCTTCGGCCTGGGGGATGTCGATGGCATTGGTGACAAAGGTGGTGTTTTCGCGGGTGAACCCGCAGTTGAGGTCCACCAGGTAATCCCTGACCGCTGCCGACACCCCGACGAATCGCCACGCCGGGCTGACCCACTTCTGCGTCTGGCGCCGGCGGTAGCCCCGGGCGTACTCGCCAAAACCGTGGGAAATGCCGATGCACAGGGGGATCTTCAACCAGCGGTTGAGCGACAGCATCATGTTCACCGACTTGAAGCGGTTACAGATGACCACGTCGAATTTCTGCTCGCGGCAATATTTGTAGATCTGCCACATCGCGCCGAAACGAATGCCCTTGAGGGACTTTTCCGGCAACTCGAAATAATGGGAGTGCTCAGCCACGCTCAGGGGCTGGCCGGGCAGCGGGCGGCCGCTGAGGAACCCGGATGTGACCTCGAAACGTTCAGCCGGCAAGGCCTTGACGATCTGCTCGCCGAGGTCGGCGAAGTCGTGGGTCTTGACGTTGTAGTCCGGCTGTAACTGCAAAACCTTGAAACGAGGTTTCATAACTCTCCATGCTGCAATCTGGCTGCGGGCGCGCAGCCCGGCGAAAAGGGGCGGCAGGCGCTGCAAGCCTGCCTTCAATAAGGTCTCAATCCTGCTTCAACACCCAGAGCAACTCATGACGGCGCACCGCCTTGCGGAAGAACTCATTCTCTCCGTAAGGCGATGGACTACGGCCCGCCAATAATTGCTGCAACCACCTGCGCACGCGGCGCTTGAACGGCGCCCGCGGCTGCAAGTCGTGCATCATGCCCAGGGCCATGGCCTTGTCCTGCTGCTGGCTGAGCGTCAGCGGCAAGCTGCAAGGCACAAGTTCACGGGAGGCATCAAAACGCGGCGGCAAGGCCACGCCAGCGCCCGAATCCCCCATGGGCCAACGATCGTTATCATGCAGGTGGTTGGCGTAGCCGAGCAACGTGCCCGGTTGCCACTCCAGGCCTTGCAGGGCCTCAAGGATCGCGGCGTGGGCGCAGATGTGATCCGGGTGCGGATCCAGCAGCGGCGTAGGCAACACGATCACCTGAGGGCGCGCCTTGAGCAGCAGCGCTCGGAGGTCGACAATCAGGTTATTCCAGGTTGGGGCGCCGTCCACATCCCCGGGCAAGGCCAGGGCATTGAACTGGCGAAACAGCCGCGTATCGTCCAACTGGGCTTCCCGGGAGGCCTGGGGCTGATCCGGCGCAGCCTGCATCGCCGGCAGTTGCATGCAGAAGTAGCCCAACTGCACGCACTGCGCCTCGGGTACTCCCGCCCAGCGCGGCACGGTGACGCTGTCCCAGGCACGCAGGCGGCCTTTAAGCCGTGCGGCATCGGCCTTGGGCATGCCCATTTGTTGATAGTGATCGGCTTCGATTTCGCCCGCCGTCAGGGTGACGATCCAGCTCTCATCGGCTTGGCTGTAGAGGCTGAAGGCGGCCAGCTCGGCATCGTCGGCATGGGGCGCGATGACCATCACCCGTTGGCGACGGTAGTCCGGCTGGCGGAACAACCAGAGCGTCGGCTGCCCCTTGATCCGGCAGAAGCGCCCGCGCAAGCGCAGCTTACCGCCGGTCAGCGCTTCGCCCATGCCTGTCAGGTTGAGGTAGCGCCGTCCTGCAACCCCCCGCTCGAAGACTTGCCGGTCTGGTGCATCCAGGCCCGATAACTCCACCGCAGGATCGAGAAAACGCCCGAGCCAAGAGCTTTTGAGTTCAACCCCGACGATCAGGGTTTCATCGCCCACCAGAGGCGTGTCCAACAGCAGGCGCCCGGCTTCAAGACGCAGACCCGCGCACTCGCTCCCTTCAGGAAACGCGTACTCATAGTCGTCTTTAGGCGAGTAGAACAGATGGTCGGCAAACCAGGCTTCATGCGCGGCCCACAGCACCACCGCCAGCAGCAGCGGCAACCACCAGGCCACCAGCACACCGACAGCCACCAATAGCAACAGGCCCACCAACAGCGCAATACGCTTGTTGCGCCGGTGCTGCTTGAGCAATTGCTGTTTGCGACTCATACGCTGAACACCGGCACCGGGTTGCACCAGCGCTCCTTGTATTCACGGTCGGAACGCCCGAAGGAGAAACGCAGCGGCTTGTCGCTCGCCCGCGCTTGCTCCCAGGCACTTTGGGTATTGAGGAAACTCAGCACGCTGCCGGGGCTGAACGCCTTGGTTTCAGGGTCGACACCGCCGTTGACGTATTCGGCGCTGACCCACTGCGGCGCCTGCACCTGATACACCAGTTGCACGGCAATCGCAGCGTCATTGAGAAACAGCACCGAGCCGAACAGGAATTCCTTGAGCAACTCCAGCACCTCGGCCAAGCGCTCGGCACCCGCCGCCGGGAAACCCCAGCGCCGCTGGAACAGGTCGCAGTAAATCGCCGCCAGTTCGCTGCTGGAAAACTCGCCGACCGCCCTTACCACGCCGCCCGCCTCTTCCAGCAAACGCAGTTCGCGGCGCTGGTTGTAGCGAAACTTCTTCGACAGCTCTTCCGGTGTGCGCGCCATGGCCAACTGCTCGGCCTGGGGCTTGAGGGTGCTTACGCGCCCCTCATTCAGTGCAGAGAGATAACGCGCGCGATGGCGCAATGGCACCTGCGCATCGGCGGCAATCGGCAGAATGATCTCGGCATTACCCAGATCAAACAGGCCTTTTTTGCCTTTGCGCTTGAGCACGTCCTTGGACAGGGCCAGGTCGCGCCCCCAGGTAGCAATTGCGCCCTTCAGCTCACCGTCCTGCTCCCAGCCCAGGTAGCGCACCGGAATCTGCGCCAGGTGCGCCAGCCGCTCGACGATCTGCGGATGAGTCGCCACGCTGCCGCCAAAACGCTGCCAGGCCTGGGCGTAAACCTCGGCCTCGACAGGCGTCCAGCCACGTTCACGCCAGCCCTGGAAGCGGTTCAGCATTTAGACCACGGCGTCATAAGGGTCCACGCCGTCCTTGACCACGAGGATGTCTTCCATGATCAGGTACTGCAGGTCGG
The DNA here is from genome assembly GCF_013385565.1 of Pseudomonas sp. E6002. Classification (NCBI taxonomy): domain Bacteria; kingdom Pseudomonadati; phylum Pseudomonadota; class Gammaproteobacteria; order Pseudomonadales; family Pseudomonadaceae; genus Pseudomonas; species Pseudomonas sp. E6002. Next base: position 234,206 of record NZ_JACAPT010000022.1, read on the forward strand.
AACCGAAGAACATGTTCAGCGCGTCGGTCGGCGAGCAGATCATCGCTTCGCCACGACGGTTGAGCGAGGTGTTCAGCGACACACCATTGCCGGTCAGTACTTCCAGTTCTTTCATCATGTCGTAGTAGCGCGGGTTGTATTCGCGCTTGAGCACCTGGGCACGGGAGGTACCATCTTCATGGACCACTTCCGGCACGCGGGTTTTCCACTCTTCCGACACTTCAAAAGTGAAGGTCATGAACGGCGCCGGGTGATCGACCTTGATCATCTGTGGCGCAACGGTGTCGAGCATCGACGGGCAGAAAGGCCTCCAGCGCTCGCGGAACTTGATCTGGTGGTTGATCCGGTCAGCCACGCCGGTGGCGCTTGGGCAACCGATGATCGAACGACCGCCCAGGGCACGCGGGCCAAACTCCATGCGGCCCTGGAACCAGGCCACCGGGTTGCCGTCGACCATGATCCTGGCGATGCGCTTGGGCATGTTTTCAATCTTGCGCCAAACCGGCTTGCTCTCGTGCTTGGCGCACGCCGCGATCACGTCTTCGTTGCTGTAGGACGGGCCGAGATAGACGTGTTCCATCTTCTCAACCGGTACGCCACGGGCGTGAGACACGTAGGCGGCTGCACCCACCGCAGTACCGGCATCGCCGGACGCCGGCTGCACGAACAGCTCCTTGACGTCGTCGCGGGCAATGATCTTCTGGTTCAGCTTGACGTTCAGCGCACAGCCGCCGGCAAACGCCAGCTTGCCGGTGTCTTTGAGGATGTCGCCCAGGTAATGGTCGATCATCTGCAACGCCAGCTTCTCGAACAGCGCCTGCATGCTGGCCGCGTAGTGGATGTACGGCTCGTCGGCGATATCGCCTTCGCGCTTCGGACCCAGCCACTCGATCAGTTTTGGCGAGAAGTAGAAACCCTTGCCCTTCTCTTTGTAGCGGCGCAGGCCGATGACGTTGGCGTAGTCGGTGTTGATCACCAGCTCGCCGTTTTCAAAGGAGGCCAGGCGCGAGAAATCGTACTTGCTGGCATCGCCATACGGCGCCATGCCCATGACCTTGAACTCACCGTCGAGCATCTCGAAACCGAGGAACTCGGTGATCGCGCCATACAGGCCGCCGAGGGAGTCCGGATCGTAGAATTCCTTGATCTTGTGGATCTTGCCGTTTTCGCCGTAGCCGAAGAAGGTGGTGGCGTACTCGCCCTTGCCGTCGATCCCGAGGATCGCGGTCTTCTCCTGGAAGCCCGAGCAATGGTAGGCACTGGAGGCGTGGGCCAGGTGGTGTTCAACCGGTTCGATCTTGATTTTCTTCGGATCGAAGCCCAGTTGCTCCAGGCACCAGACGATCTTGTTGCGATAGCGCTTGTAGCGACGGTTGCCCATCAGGATCGCGTCGAGGGCGCGGTCCGGGGCGTACCAGTAACGCTTGGCGTAGTGCCAGCGGGCCTCGCCGAACAGGCTGATGGGGGCGAACGGAATCGCCACCACATCAACGTCGGAAGGCTTGATACCGGCTTGTTCCAGGCAGAACTTCGCCGACTCGTAGGGCATGCGGTTCTTTGCATGTTTGTCGCGCACGAAGCGCTCTTCTTCGGCGGCCGCGATCAGCTTGCCGTCGATGTACAAGGCTGCGGAAGGATCATGGCTAAGGGCGCCGGACAGGCCAAGAATCGTCAATGCCACAGGGGTCTAGCCTCTTTTAGTCTGCATGCAGGCGCGTCACGCCTGAAAAAAGTGTGCTCCCCGCCTGGGCGAGAAACAGCTAAAGGGCGGGATTATAGCGTAAACACGGCGCGGGATGATCTAGGGATTGTGGCGACCGGTTGTCACTGCAGGCCTAGCGGAAAATCTCGATGCTGCCGTCCCTGTTCTGGCGGTAGACCGTGTAGGGCAGCACAAGGGTGTCGAGCAAGCCGGAGGCCACGAGCTCGGCGGCGAAGATCGGCAGGGAGCCGGAGGCATCGCGCGTGTGCTCTTTGGTGGTGTCGGGCGCGCCGTTCAAGGTGCAGAAACCGTAGATCACCCCACTGTAGATACGCGGCACGTTTTCACAATAACTGCGCGATTCCTTGAGGTTCTGGCTGGCAACGGCGTCCGGGCGAAACACCGTGTTGATGGTGCCGCAACCGGTGGTGGATACCAGTACAGCGGCGAGAAGGACTCTGGTTGCAAGACTCACGGACAACTCCATTTGGCATAAGTGTGGGCATTCATCCCTGCCCCATACAACCTTGCCGGATCCGTTTATGAACCCGGGCGCCAATAGATACTGATGTTGCCATCGGTACCTTGCTTGTAGACCGTATAGGGCAGGACCACTGTATCAACAATGCCCGAGACCGTTATATCCAATAGAACGAATGGCATCAGCACGCCAGTGAGGTCCGGCGCGGCGTGCAGCAGGCAGAAATCAAAGGCAACCCCGCTGTAGACACGGGGAATCGACTGGCAGTAGGTTTTTTGCTTCCTGAGTTCACGTGCCGCCGCCGCGTCTTCGCGCAACAGCGTATTGGCCGTTCCGCAGCCGCTCAACACAAGGATTCCAATGCTTAGCGCAGCAGTCATTTTTAGCGTCATGGCAAGCCCTCTGAATGGCCAGCAACGCTAACATCGGCCCTGTTGGTGACCCAGACCCCACGCACCGCCGCGCCATGTAAGAAGATTCCGAAATGGCAAAAGCTGGCTGAATCGTTAAACTCGCGCACTTTTGTGCGCCATGGATGCTGGTTTACTCATGAAAGTTGTTGTACCCACTCGATTTGCGATGCTGCTTCCCGGACTGCTTGGCCTGTACAGCAGCGCCCAGGCCGATGAAGCGCCACTGGTCCTGGACCCCAGCGTGGTCACCGGTTCGCGCAGTGCCAGCCCGTCGTTTGACCTGCCGTATTCGGTGGACAGCATCAGCCGTGAGCAAATCAGCGATGGCCAACTGGGCATCAATGCTTCAGAGGCACTGTCCCGCGTGCCCGGCCTGGTGGTTCAAAATCGCCAGAACTACGCCCAGGACTTGCAGATTTCCTCCCGTGGCTTCGGTGCCCGCTCGGCATTTGGTGTGCGCGGTATCAAGCTGATCGCCGACGGCATACCCGCCAGCACCCCGGACGGTCAGGGCCAGGCGGCGACGTTCAACCTCGACACCGCCGAGCGCATCGAAGTCCTGCGCGGCCCGGCCGCCACGCTGTATGGCAGCAATGCCGGCGGCGTGATCCAGATGTTCTCCCGCAACGGCGAAGGCCCGCCGCGCATCGGTGCCGAGATGCTGGTGGGCAGTGACGGCCTGAGCAAGAACCACCTCACCGCCGAAGGCGCGGCAGACGGCGCAGGCTTCGTGCTGGACGCCTCGCGCATGGACACCGACGGTTATCGCGACCACAGCAGCGCCCGCCGCGACCAGACCTTTGCCAAGCTCAATTTCGAGCCCGATGAAGACAGCAAACTGGCGCTGATCTACAGCAGCCTGGAACAGAACGGCACGCAGGATCCGCTGGGGCAGGCGTGGGATGCGTACAAGGCCGACCCGCGCTCGGTCAGCAGCGCCGCCGAGCTGTACAACACCCGCAAAAGCATCGACCACCAGCAACTGGGGATGAATTACGAGCGGTATTTCGGTGATGCCACACTGCAGGTGAATGCCTATACCGGGCGACGGAGCGTGATTCAGTACCTGTCGATTCCCAAGGGAACGCCCGCCAACGAACGCGGCGGCGGCGTGGTGCAGTTCGACCGCAAGTTCTACGGCGGCTCCGTGCGCTGGATGCAACCGGTCGACAGCGTGCCGGGCGAGCTGATGATCATCACCGGCCTGGATTTCGACCAGAGCGAAGACAGCCGCCACGGCTACCAGAATTACAGCGGCAACACCCTTGGCGTAAAAGGCCAGTTGCGCCGGGATGAAATCGACACCGCCCGCAGCCTCGACCCCTACATCCAGGCCAACTGGGCCATCAATCGCTGGACCCTGCAAGCCGGGGTACGCCACAGCACCATGGAACTGGATGTCGACGACCAGTTCCTGAGCAACGGCGACTCCAGCGGCAACAAGACCTATCAGAAGAACACACCGTCCGTGAGCGTGATGTATGCCTTCACGCCCGACCTGCACGGCTACGTCAGTGCCGGCAAGGGGTTCGAGACGCCAACCCAGGCGGAACTGGCGTACGCGCCGGGCAACATCGAAGGGTTCAACTTCGGCCTGAAGCCGTCGGAAAGCACGCAGTATGAAGTGGGCTTGAAGGCACAGTTGAACGACACCCGGGTCAACGCCGCTGTCTTCCAGATCACCACCGAGGACGAGCTGGTGGTGGACCAATCGATCGGCGGCCGCACCAGCTACCAGAACGCCGGCCGCACCCTGCGCCGCGGCTTCGAGCTGGGCATCGAAAGCCAGCTCAGCGAGCAGTGGAGCACCAACATCGCCTACACCCGCTTGCAAGCCACTTACGACAGCGACTTCATCGGTGGCGGCAAACCGGTGGACAAAGGCAACTACCTCCCCGGTGTGCCGCAAACCACACTATTCGCCGAGCTCAACTGGAAACCCCGGGACTGGGTCAGCACCGCCGTGGAAGGCATGTACCGCAGCAAGGTCTACGTCGAAGACACCAACCAGCAACACGCGGCACCGGGCTACAGCGTGTTCAACTGGCGTGCACGCTTTGAGCAGAAGGTGGAGCACTGGACGTTCCACCAGACCCTGCGCCTGGATAACTTGCTGGATCGCCAATATGTGGGGTCGGTGATTGTCGGAGACGGCAACGGCCGCTATTACGAAGCAGCGCCGGGACGCTCGTGGTATGCAGGCGCCGGCGCCGAGTACACATTTTAGAAACTGACCATCGAACTTGTGGCGAGGGAGCTTGCTCCCGTTGGGCCGCGCAGCGGCCCTAAACCCCTAGCCCACTGCCTTTGGCAACCGCTGATCAATCACCCGATACAACGCACTGCTCTCAGGCCAGTTACGCATAAACCTTGCCCGATCCCTGGCATATGCCGGAGCGAAGCTGCTCAAGGACGTGTGCTGACACATCGAATCCAGGTCGATCAGCGCCCAGCGATCCGTGTGCCAGAACAGGTTATGCCCCTTGAAATCCCCATGGCTGATGCGCTCGCGGATCAACTCTGCGAACAAATTATCCAGGGCCTGCAATTCGGCCTCGGGTGCCTCGCCACTCTCAACATACGGCGCGAACCGCTCGATGATGTCCGGCCCCGGCAGGTACTCGGTCACCAGATACGCGCGGCTGCGCAGCCACAGGAAGCGCTTTTCCAGCAACGCCAGCGGCTTGGGCGTGGCGATGCCGAGGAACGCCAGGCGATTGCCTTCGCGCCACGAATGCCAGGCCCGGCTCGGGCGCCAGAAGCGCTTGAGCCAATGGGCAAACCCCTTGATGTTGTAGCGCTTGATCACGAGTGGTCGACCGGCCACCTCGACCTTGGCGACACTGGCCGCCCCACCGGTTTTATACAGGTGGCCCTGGTCGAGCAGCGCATCGGCCTGCGCCAGCACCGGCAGCATCGCCGCTTCTTCCTCACGACGAGTCGCGCGCAGGGCGAACGGCCCGCGCACGACGCTGAACAGCGTGCACTCCCGGCCAACCTTGCTCAGGAAGTCCTTCAAGCGCCAGACGCTGACCTTGCGTACCTGCTTCTGCAACGCTTCGAGCGGCAACGCGTGTTCGCCATTGCTCAGCAGGTAATACACCAGCAACTCTTCGGTAAACGGCTCGAGGTTTTTCGGCAACTGCGCGAAAAACACCCCAAGGTTTTCCAGCACCCGGTTACGCGACAGCGGTTTGCCCGCCTCTTCGACACAGATCCCTGCGCCGTCGATCAAATACAGTTTGCCGTCCTGACGCAGCAGGTTGTCCAGGTGCAGGTCATCCTGCCACAGGCCCTTGGCGTGCATCTGCGCAATCGCACCCAGCGCTTCGGCGAGCACCGCTTGCTGCTCGTCAGCCAGCGGCGGCAAGTGTTCAACAGCCTGCCACGCATCAGCCAGGCTGTCGGCGCCTTCCAGAAACTCGAACAGCAGCCAACCACCCTCACCCTCTTGCAGACCATCGGCCAGCAACAGCGGTGTGGTCAGGCCTTGTTCGGCCAACAGCCGCACGCCCTTGAGTTCACGCTGAAAATGCCGCGCCGCCTTGCTGCCCACCAACAATTTGGCCAGCACCGGGCGCCCGCGCCACACAGCTGCGCCGACATAACGCTGGCCCGGCAATACCCGCAGCAGGCTCAGCAGTTGCAACTGCCCAGGCCCGGCAGCGTCTGCCAGTTCGATGCTCAGGGGCAGGCTTGGCGTGCGGCCGGCATTTTTCAGTTCGGACAAACGCATCAGCGGTTCTCCTTGTGACTGCGCCGGGCCGCCAGGCGCTGGTGCCAGGTGGCAACCAATGCGCTGTCCTGCGGCTGGTCCAGGTAGGCCGCCAACAGCTGGCGAACCTGATCGTCCGACCACTGCGGCGCACGGCGCAACAGCGGTTCCAGGTCCTTGACCCGGTCACGCCAGCCGAACAGCAGCGGGCGGGTTTTCTCCAGGTCGATCAACTGCGCCGCGTACCCGTCGCCGGTGGCCTGCAGGAAAATATGCTTGGGATAAAAACAGCCATGCACCTGGCCCACGCTGTGCAACTGACGAGCAAGCTGACCGCAGGCCAGCAGGATTGCCCGCTGCTGCACGTCGCTCAACTCAGACCATTGCTCCAGCAATGAATCCAGGTCATTCCAACCATCCAGCGCCCGGGTCAGCAACATCGCCCGATGCTCTCCGGCCACTTTGCGCTCACCGAAAAACGCCGCCTGCAATGCCGGAATACCCAATTGCCGATAGCGGCTGATATTACGAAATTCGCGGGCAAAACTCGGCTCGCCAAACGGGCGGTGCAAGGTGCGCGTCAGGTAGTTGCTCTGGCGCTTGAGGTAGTAGCCCTGGCCTTCGAGTTCGAGGCGAAACACGCTGCTCCAGCCGCCGCGGCTGGTATTGGGCTCGTCCACCGCATCCAGTTGCTTGGCCCATAGCGCGTCGAAAGTGCCGAGGCCGTTGCGCTCAAGCAATGCTCGATCTTCGGCCGCCAGGAAATCACTCATTCTCGCCCCTCGAAAAACTTCACCACGTGGCGAATTCGCTGTTTGTCCGCCGCACTCAAGTGTTTGCGCTGACGGTATTGCATGTAGAAGCGCAGGCGCTGGGTAGCCGACAAGTGATACTTGGCGACTTTGTCCAGGCAGGCCAGGTCCTTGGTAATGCGGTACTTGAGCCAGAACCCGCGCCAGAAATCGCCATTGGGGCAATCGATCAGGTACAGGGTTTGCTGGTCGTCTACCAACAAGTTGCGCCACTTCAAATCGTTGTGGGTAAACCGGTGGTCGTGCATGGTCCGCGTGTATTCAGCGAGCTGGCGACTGATCTTGTTGACCCACACCGGGTCTGACAGTTGCGGGTCATTGCGCTCGGCCAATGCCGACAAGTCTTCAGTCTTCGGCAGCTCGCGCGTGATCATCGCCCCGCGGTGATACGCCAGGCCTTTACGCTCCAGACCCCAGGCGATCACATCGGCGGTGGGTATGCCCCACTTGGCGAAGCGCTTGAGGTTCTGCCATTCGGACTTGACTCGTGGCTTGCCCAGATAGCGGCGCAACCCCTTGCCTGCACCGACGTAGCGCTTGACGTAATAGTTGACCCCGCCGCGCTCCACGCGAATCACTTCGGACAACGGATCGCGGGTCAGCCGCTCGCCTTGCAGGGCGAACACGGCTTCCAGGCTACCAAAGTCATCCGCCAGGGCGGCGTAAGCGGGTTCCAGGTTCCAACCCGCCATCAGAGCGCATCCCCGTATCGTTGCTTGCGTGCGTAAAGCTTGGCGGCCATGCGTTCCAGCGCCGACAGCAGCGCGCTTTGCTCGCCCAGGATCTGGCGCAAAGGCTGCTGGAAGTACGCCTTGAGAAACCGCAGTTTGTCGCGCCGGGTCAAACCGATCTCCAGGGCGGAGTAGTAAAGCCCCGCCAGGTCCTTGTCACGCCAGCGCAGGGGAATCTTCGAACGCACCTGGGCACGGTGCAGGTCGATCACCGAGAGCTTGATGTTGTGCACGGTAACCGGTTGGTCGGTGTGCAACAGGAAGTGGCACAGGTAGCAATCACGATGGTTCACGCCCCCCCGGTGCATCGTGCCCAGGGTGCGCGCAAGCTCAACGGTCAAGGCATGCCGAATCGCCGGCACGGGCGGCTGTTTGACCCAGTCCATGGTCAGGTCTTCAAGGCTGACGATAGGCGCCAGCTCTTCAGTGACGATGAACGAGTGCTGGTCGGCCGGGTTGCTGCCCTTTTCACCAAAGGCCACGCCGGTCATGGTGGGCACGCCGAGTTCCTGCAGACGCTGGATCGCGTCCCACTCCTGGCCCGCGCCCAAGACAGGCAACTTGGCCGTGATCAGGTTCTTGAGGATTTCACCCCAGCCAATTCCCCGGTGGATCTTTACAAAATAATGGCGGCCTTCCACTTCCGTACGCAGGGTACGGCGCGCGGCCAGCTCACGAAACACCTGGCCGTCCAGCTTCTCGACTTCGGCGAACGCATCGCGTCCGGCCCACAGGGTCTTGAACGGTTCGGCAAGAATCAACTTCATCGGTTTGGCTCCGCCAGAATCAGGTCCGCAGCGTACTGCGGCATGCTATAGAGGTCGGCCGTCTCAGCGAAGGCCAGACCATTGCGGCTCCAGGCCGCGCGCGCTTGTGGATCGTCGAGCATATCCACCAGGTACTGGTTGAGCTGGGCCTGCTCGAACGGTTCGTCCAACACCCGCCCACTCTGGGCCTTGTCGATGTAAAACGCGTAGCCGCAGACCTTGCTCACCAGCACCGGGAGGCCGGCGACCACCGCTTCGATCAGCACCATGCCGGCCGCCTCGTTGTACGCGGGGTGGATCAACAGGTCGGCGCCCAGCAGAAAGCGCGGGATGTCGCTGCGGCCCTTGAAGAACTGCACCTGGTCGCCCAGTCCCAGCGCAGCACTCTGCAATTGGAATACTTTGGGGTCGTCCTGGCCGATTACAAATAGCCGGGTGCGTTTCTTCAGGCTCGACGGCAGCGCGGCCACGGCCTTGAGGCTGCGATCAACGCCCTTGGTCTTGAAGCCCGAGCCAATCTGCACCAGCAGCAAATCATCGTCGGCCAGGCCGAATTCGCGACGAAACTCGGCGCGGATCTCGGCAGCATTGGGCGGCGCGCGGCGGTCGCGGGCGATGCCCGGCGGCAACAAATGAAAACGCTCGGCCTGGGTCCCGTAATACTGGGTGAACAGCTGCTGCTGGTGTTCGGACAGCACCATGATCTGCGTCTTGGCGTCTTTGTCGAACACTGCACGCTCGTATTCGGCAAAGTGCTTGTACCGGCCGAACCAGCGATACATCGGGTTGCGCAGGTTCTGCGCCTTGTCTTCGAACACGCCGTCGGCGGCGAAGTACAGGTCCAGCCCCGGCATCTTGTTGAAGCCCACCACGCGGTCCACCGGGCGCTTGGCCAGGTCGGCCTGGATCCAGGCGTAGAGCTTTTCATTGCGCCGATGGTTGACCAGCGCCTTGACCGGCGCCACCAGTACTTCAAAGCCCGGCGGCACGTCACCCTCCCAGATCAGCGTATAGACGCGAATCTGATGCCCGCGCTGCTGGCACTCCAGGGCAATACGCATGAAGTCGCGCTGCAGGCCACCAAAGGGGAAATACTTGTAGAGGACAAAAGCCAGTTGCATCAGTGTTCCTCAGCCAGTAACAACGTGCTTAAACGAGTTGCGACACGCTCAGGGTTCAGGCGAGTGAAGCACAGGGGCCACTCGCGCTTGAGATCGAACCGACGCTGGTCTTCGGCAGTCGGTTGATAAGTGCATTTCTTTTGCAGGCATGGCGCACACGGGAAGTCGCTGGCCAGGTGAATCTGCGCCTTGCCATAAGCCCCGGTCAGGCCAGGATTGGTAGGGCCGAACAGGGAAATCGTTGGCACATCCAGTGCTGCGGCCAAGTGGCCAAGGCCGGTGTCGACCGCAACACACGCCTTCGCCCCCGCCAGCACTCGGGCCACCCCCGCGAGGTTCAGCCTGGGCAGCACTTCGGCGTTTTTCAGGCCCTGGGCCAGGCGTTCAGCCCGGGCTTTTTCGGCGGCATTGCCCCACGGCAACTTCACGTCCACGCCAAAGCGGTCCATGCGTTCGGCCAGGTCGCGCCAGTAGGCTTCCGGCCAGTGCTTGGTGTCCCAGGTGGTGCCGTGCAGCAGCAGTACAAACGGTTTTTTCGGCGGCAGGCCCAGCAGCTTGTCGACACTGAGGCCGTAGTCGCCCAGGCCTTTTGGCAGGTCATAACCGAGGGCGACGGCAAACAGCTGGCGCAAGCGCTCCACCGCGTGCTGCCCACGGGCCACGGCGAGGCGCCGGGAATAGAAGTGCGCCGCCAATGGCTCGCGAGCCGACTGTTTGTCGAAACCGGCCACCGGGGCACGTACGTAGCGGGTAAGCCAGGCACTTTTCAGCAGCCCCTGGGCGTCGATCACCAGGTCATATTTGGTCGACTGCACGCTCTTCTTGAAGCGCCGCCATTCGCCACTCTTGAAGGTCTGCCAGAGGTTCTTGCGCCAGCGGCGGATCGCCACCGGGATCACCTTGTCCACCGCCGGGTGCCAGGTGGGAATCTCGGCGAAGCCTTCTTCCACCACCCAGTCAAACCGGATGCCCGGGATCGCCCGCGCCGCGTCGGTCAACGCCGGCAAGGCATGAATCACATCGCCCAGGGATGAGGTCTTGATTACCAGAACCCGCAACTTAACGAACCTCGACCACAGTGCCCTGCAACCGCTGCAACGCGTCGCTGACAGGTTGCGGCAGCAACTGGCGCAGGCAGTTGTAGTGGCCGAAGCGGCAGGTGCGATCAAAACACGGGCTGCAATCCAGGCCCAGGCGCACCACTTCGACCTTGTCGGCCAGCGGTGGGGTAAACCCGGGAGACGTCGAGCCATACACTGCCACCAGCGGGCGGTTCAGCGCCGCGGCCACGTGCATCAGGCCGGAGTCGTTGGACACCACCGAGTCGGCACAGGACAGCAGGTCGATGGCCTCGGCCAGGGACGTGTCGCCGCTCAGGTTGACCGCCTCTTCGCGCAGCCCCGGGATCAAGCGCTGGCGAATATCCTCGCCCACCGAATGATCGTTTTTCGAGCCGAACAACCAGACCTGCCAGCCCTCGCGAATCTTCATCTCCGCAACCTTGGCGTAATGCTCCGAAGGCCAGCGCTTGGACTCGCCAAACTCGGCGCCAGGGCACAGCGCCAGCACCGGACGGTCCAGCTCCAGGCCGAACTTGGCCAGGGCGGCGTCGCGGGTGACCGGGTCGATTTGCAGGCTCGGGCGCGGATAAGGCGTCGGCAACTCGGCTCCCGGCGCGTAGGCCAGGGCCATGAAGCGCTCGATCATCAGCGGGTAACGGGCCTTGTCGAGCTTGCGCACATCGTTGAGCAGGCCATAGCGAAACTCGCCACGCCAGCCGGTGCGCTTGGGAATACCGGCGAAGAACGGCACCAGTGCCGACTTCATCGAGTTGGGCAACAGGATCGCCTGATCGTACTGGCCGGCCAGGGACTTGCCGATGCGTCGACGGGTCGCCAGCTCCAGCGCGCCGTGGCCGAGCGGGAAGCTCAAGGCCTGACGCACCTCGGGCATGCGCTCAAGGATCGGCCGGCTCCACTCGGGGGCGAGCACGTCGATTTGGCAGTCGGGATGACGTTGCTTGAGGCACTGGAACAGTGTCTGCGCCATCACCATGTCACCGACCCAACTGGGCCCAACGATCAGAATATTCATGTAGTTTCCACAAACGATACGGGGAGGCTCATGCCTCCCCGCCTTATATAGTGTTTCAGCTTAACCCCAGTTCATGCCAGATTCGCTGCACCTGGCGCCGTTCGTCAGCGAACTGGTCCCCGGCCACCGTACCGGCCTCGTTCTGCAGGGCCTGGCGGTGAGCGGCGGAACGGTAGGCTTTATACACCTCGCGCAGCAAATGGGCATCGGCGGCGGGCATCAGCCCGACCTGCTCCAGGCCTTCCAGAATGCGGATATTGTCGGTGTAGCGCAGCAACGATGGATGTTGCGCAGACCACGCCAGAGCCGCGTATTGCACCATAAATTCAATATCGACGATACCTCCGGCGTCCTGCTTGAGGTCGAACGACGCCGTGGGTTCGAAGGCATTCGCCGCCGTTCCCGCCGCCGTGGACTTGGTGCCGAGGTTGTCGCGCATCTTGGCGCGCATCTCGCTGACCTCCTGGCGCAGCTTGTCCAGGTCCTGCGCGCGGCCCAGCACTTGCGCCCGTACCTGCTCGAAAGCACGGCCCACATCCTGACTGCCTACCAGCACTCGCGCACGCACCAGCGCCTGGTGCTCCCAGGTCCAGGCTTCGTTTTCCTGATAACGCGCAAATGCGCCCAGGGAACTCACCAGCAAACCGGATGCGCCCGAAGGCCGCAGGCGCATGTCCACTTCATACAACTGGCCCGAGTTGGTCTGGGTGGTCAGCAGATGAATGATTCGCTGCCCCAGCCGGGTAAAGAACTGCGCGCCGTCGATCGGCTTGGCACCGTCGGTTTCGGCCTGGGGGTCACCGTCATGGATAAACACCAGGTCCAGGTCCGAACCATGCCCCAATTCGATGCCGCCGACTTTCCCATAACCGACAATGATGAAGCCAGGATCGCACAAGGTGCCGTCCACCCGTTGCGGCGAGCCGTAGCGGGCAACCGTCTGGCGCCAGGCCAGGGCCAGCACTTGTTCGAGGATGGCTTCGGCGAGCCAGGTCAGGTAGTCGCTGACTTTCATCAGCGGCAGGCTGCCGGCGATTTCCGAGGCGGCCACCCGCAGGCGGTGGGCCAGCTTGAAGTGCCGTAGGGCCTCCATCTGCTGCTCAAGGTCATCTTCGGGGATGCGCGTCAGGCGCTCGCGCAATTCGGCGGCCAGTTCCGGCGCCAGCGGCGGCTTGAACAGGCGGCCTTCGTTGAGCAGTTCGTCCAGCAGCAGCGGGAAGCGAGTGATCTGCTCGGCAATCCACGGGCTGGCGGCGCACAGGGTCAGAAGGCGACGCAGGGCGTCGGGGTTTTCCGTCAGCAACACCAGATAAGCGGAACGCCGGGCGACGGCTTCGACCAAGGGCAGGACGCGCTCCAGCACCAGGTCCGGGTTGGCATGTTCGACGGCCTGGGCCAGCAAGCGCGGGATAAATGCATCCAGACGCTCGCGACCCAGGCGCTGCATGGCACGCAATTGCGGACTGCTGCGCAGGCCGGCCAGGGTTTTCAAGGCTTTGGGCGCGTCGGTAAAACCGCCTTCCTGCAACTGACGGCAGGCGGCTTCCTCGTCCTGGGACTCTTCCCACAACGGCAACCACTCACCGCCCACCATCAACTCGCTCTCTTCGCCCTCTTCTTCATCCGGATCGGCAATCACCTGGCGGAAATGCCAGTCCACCCGGCCACGCCAGTACATCAGGCGCTCATGAAACGCGGTCCAGTCCGGAAAGCCCAGCATAAAGGCAATCCGCGCCTGGTCTTCGGTGCCATCCGGGAGCATCTGCGTCTGGCGATCGGCGATCGCCTGGATCGCGTGCTCGGTGTAGCGCAGGAATTCATAGCCATCGCGCAGCTCGGCGACCACCGCCGGCGGCAGGTAACCCTGGCCTTCCAGGGTACCCAGCACTTTTAACAGTGGGCGCTGCTGCAGGCTCAGGTCACGGCCACCGTGGATCAGCTGGAACGCCTGGGCGATAAATTCGACTTCACGGATGCCGCCCGAGCCGAGCTTGATGTTCTCGGCCATGCCCTTGCGCCGCACTTCCTGCTGGATCAACTGCTTCATGGTGCGCAGCGCTTCGATGGCGGAAAAGTCCAGGTAACGCCGGTAGACAAACGGTCGCAACATGTCGAGCAGTTGCGCACCGGCCACCTGGTCACCGGCCACTACCCGCGCCTTGATCATGGCGTAGCGTTCCCAGTCGCGGCCCTGGTCCTGGTAGTACTGCTCCAGCGCGTTGAAACTGAGCACCAGCGCCCCGGCTGAGCCGTAAGGTCGCAGGCGCATGTCGACCCGGAACACAAAGCCGTCGACGGTCATCGGGTCCAGGGCCTTGATCAGTTTTTGACCAAGGCGGATGAAGAACTCCTGGTTGTCCAGCGAGCGCTTCACGCCAACCGTGTCGCCGCCTTCGGGGTAGGCGAAGATCAGGTCGATGTCGGACGACAGGTTCAGCTCCACTGCGCCGAGCTTGCCCATGCCGAGGATGACCATGTGCTGCGGTTCGCCGCTGCGACGGCCCGTGGGTGTGCCGAACAACACGCAGTGGCGCTGGTACAACCACTGATAGGCCTGGTCGATGCTGGCGTCGGCCATGTCCGATAGATCACGGCAGGTTTGCACCAGGTCCGCCTGTCGGGTCAGGTCGCGCCAGATGATCCGCACCTGCTGGCGGGTGCGCTGGCGGCGCAGAACCCGGCCCAGTTCGTCTTCTGTCTCGGCTTGTTGCACGGCCGTCGCAATCTGTCCGCACAGCTCGCCGGGGGCAAAGCTGCGGTCCAGTTCGCCCCAGGCCACCAGCTCGAGCAACATCAAAGGGTCACGAACACTCTGTTCAATGACGAAATCACTGGCGGCGCACACACGGGCGAAGTCAGCCCAACGTTGCGGCGTCCACTCAGAAAGGCCATTATCGCCGTCCAATCCGGCCACGGCGTCACGAAATGACTGCTCGGCCCGCTTGGCAAATGGAAGCAGGATGGCCGGGAGTTCGGCCTGCATTGGAAGGCTCATGGTCTATCCTTGATCGGCGCGTAAAGGGCTTGTAGCTGTGAACGCAAGAACCACGCTCGGTGAAGGACTGTCGAACAAAGGTTAGAAATAGCTGAAAATTTTTCTTTTTTGGCAGTCAACATCAAATCTCTACCCTTTCTTGTTCGCAAAAGATCAACAATAACGATTATGCTCGCCAGCTAGACCGAGCAATCCGCTCAGTCTTGTGTAGTTTTACTACTCGTATATACATTCGAAAGGCTGAAATGGCCGACGATTTGTAGTAAAACTACAGGACGCCGAAGCAACCTTCGGCCATCCAAGAATTTATGTCGTCTGCCCACAAGGCCAGTCGCAAACTTCAGGCAACCGATTCTGGTAGCCTTTCCGCCCTGGAGCAAGCCATGCAAGACCTCGATCCCGTCGAAACCCAGGAATGGCTGGACGCCCTGGAATCGGTTCTCGACAAAGAAGGCGAAGACCGTGCTCACTACCTGATGACCCGTATGGGCGAACTCGCGACCCGCAGCGGCTCGCAACTGCCCTACGCCATCACCACGCCGTATCGCAACACCATCCCGGTAACCCACGAAGCACGCATGCCTGGCGACCTGTTCATGGAACGCCGCATTCGCTCGCTGGTACGCTGGAACGCCATGGCGATGGTAATGCGCACGAACTTGAAAGATTCTGACCTGGGCGGTCACATCTCCAGCTTCGCTTCCAGCGCAACCCTGTATGACATCGGCTTCAACTACTTCTTCCAGGCCCCGACCGAAGAACATGGCGGCGACCTGATCTACTTCCAAGGCCACACCTCGCCAGGCGTCTACGCCCGTGCGTTCATGGAAGGCCGCATCACCGAAGAACAAATGAACAACTTCCGCCAGGAAGTCGACGGCCAGGGCCTCTCGTCCTATCCGCACCCTTGGCTGATGCCTGATTTCTGGCAGTTCCCGACGGTATCCATGGGCCTGGGCCCGATCCAGGCGATCTACCAGGCACGCTTCATGAAGTACCTGGAAGCCCGTGGCTTCATCCCTGAAGGCAAGCAGAAAGTCTGGTGCTTCCTGGGCGACGGCGAGTGTGACGAGCCGGAATCCCTGGGCGCCATCTCCCTGGCCGGCCGCGAGAAGCTGGACAACCTGATCTTCGTCATCAACTGCAACCTGCAGCGCCTCGACGGCCCGGTTCGCGGCAACGGCAAGATCATCCAGGAACTCGAAGGCGTGTTCCGTGGTGCTCAGTGGAACGTGACCAAAGTCATCTGGGGCCGTTTCTGGGACCCACTGCTGGCCAAGGACGTCGACGGCATCCTGCAACGCCGCATGGACGAAGTCATCGACGGCGAGTACCAGAACTACAAGGCCAAAGACGGCGCGTTCGTACGTGAACACTTCTTCAACACGCCTGAACTCAAGGCAATGGTTGCAGACCTGTCCGACGACGAGATCTGGAAACTCAACCGTGGCGGCCACGACCCGTACAAGGTCTACGCGGCGTACCACGAAGCGGTCAACCACAAAGAACAACCGACCGTCATCCTGGCCAAGACCATCAAGGGTTATGGCACCGGTGCCGGCGAAGCGAAGAACACTGCGCACAACACCAAGAAAGTCGATGTCGACAGCCTGAAGTTGTTCCGCGACCGCTTCGACATCCCGGTCAAGGACGAAGAGCTGGAGAACCTGCCGTTCTTCAAGCCGGAGCCAAACAGCGCCGAAGCCCGCTACCTCAGCGAGCGTCGCACTGCACTGGGCGGTTTCGTGCCACAGCGCCGCGCCAAGAGCTTCAACATCCCGACTCCGCCACTGGATACCCTCAAGGCGATCCTGGACGGCTCGGGCGACCGTGAAATCTCCACCACCATGGCCTTCGTGCGGATCCTCGCGCAGTTGGTCAAGGACAAGGAAATCGGCTCGCGTATCGTGCCGATCATCCCGGACGAAGCCCGTACCTTCGGTATGGAAGGCATGTTCCGTCAGCTGGGCATCTACTCCTCCGTCGGCCAGCTCTACGAGCCAGTCGATAAAGACCAGGTGATGTTCTACAAGGAAGACAAGAAGGGCCAGATCCTCGAAGAAGGCATCAACGAAGCGGGCGCCATGAGCTCCTTCATCGCTGCCGGTACTTCGTACTCCAGCCACAACCAGCCGATGCTGCCGTTCTACATCTTCTACTCGATGTTCGGTTTCCAGCGTATTGGCGACCTGGCTTGGGCAGCAGGCGACAGCCGTACCCGTGGCTTCCTGATCGGCGGTACTGCCGGGCGGACCACGCTGAACGGCGAAGGCCTGCAACACGAAGACGGTCACAGCCACATCCTGGCGGGCACCATCCCGAACTGCCGCACCTTTGATCCAACCTACGGCTATGAGCTGGCGGTGATCATCCAGGACGGCATGAAGAAGATGACCGAAGAGCAGCAGGACGTTTTCTACTACATCACCGTGATGAACGAGTCCTACCAGCAGCCAGCCATGCCGGCCGGTGTCGAGGAAGGCATCATCAAGGGCATGTACCTGCTCGAAGAAGACACCAAGGAAGCCGCTCACCACGTGCAACTGATGGGCTCCGGCACCATCCTGCGCGAAGTGCGTGAAGCTGCAAAAATCCTGCGTGAAGAGTTCAACGTCGGTGCTGACGTATGGAGCGTTACCAGCTTCAACGAACTGCGTCGCGACGGCCTGGCCGTAGAGCGCAGCAACCGCCTGCACCCAGGCCAGAAGCCTGCGCGCACCTACGTCGAAGAGTGCCTGGCTGGCCGTAAGGGTCCGGTTATCGCCTCTACCGACTACATGAAGCTGTTTGCTGAACAAATTCGTCAGTGGGTACCGTCCAAGGAATTCAAAGTCCTGGGCACCGACGGTTTCGGCCGTAGTGACAGCCGCAAGAAGCTGCGTCACTTCTTCGAAGTCGACCGTCACTTCGTGGTGTTGGCAGCCCTGGAAGCCTTGGCTGACCGTGGTGAAATCGAACCCAAGGTGGTAGCAGACGCTATCGTCAAGTTCGGGATCAACCCGGAAAAACGCAACCCACTGGACTGCTGAGGAGACTTTCTGTGAGCGAACTCATTCGCGTACCTGACATCGGCAGCGGTGAAGGTGAAGTAATTGAACTGTTTGTGAAGGTCGGCGACACCGTCGAAGCCGACCAGAGCATCCTGACCCTGGAATCGGACAAGGCGAGCATGGAAATCCCTGCTCCCAAGGCCGGCGTGGTCAAAAGCCTGAAAGTGAAGCTGGGCGACCGCCTGAAAGAAGGCGACGAACTGCTTGAGCTGGAAATCGAAGGTGCCGCTGATGCGGCCCCTGCGGCGGCCGCTCCTGCTGCTGCCCCGGCTCCTGCCGCCGAGAAGCCTGCCGCTGCTGCCGAGGCCCCTGCGGCTCCGGCGGCTGCACCTGCCGCCGAAACAGTCCAGGACATTCATGTTCCGGACATCGGTTCGTCGGGCAAGGCCAAGATCATCGAGCTGCTGGTTAAAGTCGGCGACACCGTCGAAGCTGATCAATCGCTGATCACCCTGGAGTCCGACAAGGCCTCCATGGAAATCCCTTCGCCGGCTGCCGGTGTGGTGGAAAGCATTGCCGTGAAGCTGGAAGACGAAGTCGGCACTGGTGACTTCATCCTCAAGCTGAAAGTAGCGGGCGCTTCGGCTCCTGCTGCTGCCGCTCCGGCCGCCGCTGCTCCGGCCGCCAAGGCTGAAGCCGCACCGGCTGCTGCCGCGCCTGCGCCTGCTGCAAAAGCCGAGGCCGCACCGGCTCCGGCGGCTGCACCTGCGCCAAGC
This sequence comes from Pseudomonas sp. E6002, assembly GCF_013385565.1. Classification (NCBI taxonomy): domain Bacteria; kingdom Pseudomonadati; phylum Pseudomonadota; class Gammaproteobacteria; order Pseudomonadales; family Pseudomonadaceae; genus Pseudomonas; species Pseudomonas sp. E6002. The sequence goes on from NZ_JACAPT010000022.1 coordinate 252,803, forward strand.
GGTGCCAAGGTTCATGCCGGCCCTGCCGTGCGCCAACTGGCCCGTGAATTCGGCGTCGAGTTGAGCGCGGTAACCGCCAGCGGTCCTCACGGTCGCGTGCTCAAGGAAGACGTGCAGGTTTACGTCAAATCCATGATGCAGAAGGCCAAGGAAGCTCCGGCTGCCGGCGCTGCTACCGGTGGCTCGGGCATTCCGCCGATCCGCACCGTCGACTTCAGCCGCTTCGGCGAAATCGAAGAAGTGCCGATGACCCGCCTGATGCAAATCGGCGCGGCCGGCCTGCACGCCAGCTGGCTGAACATCCCGCACGTGACCCAGTTCGACCAGGCCGACATAACCGACCTGGAAGCATTCCGCGTTGCGCAGAAAGCCGTGGCCGAGAAGGCCGGCGTGAAGCTGACCGTGCTGCCCCTGCTGCTCAAGGCTTGCGCACATTTGCTCAAGGAGCTGCCGGACTTCAACAGTTCGCTGGCGCCAAGCGGCAAGGCGATCATTCGCAAGAAGTACGTGCACATCGGCTTTGCCGTCGACACTCCGGATGGCCTGCTGGTACCGGTCATCAAGAACGTCGACCAGAAGAGCCTGCTGCAGCTTGCCGCTGAGGCTGCTGCACTGGCTGCCAAGGCCCGCGACAAGAAGCTCACCCCGGACGACATGCAGGGCGCGTGCTTCACCATCTCCAGCCTCGGGCACATTGGCGGCACTGGCTTCACGCCAATCGTCAACGCGCCGGAAGTGGCGATCCTGGGTGTTTCCAAGGCCACTATCCAGCCTGCGTGGGACGGTAAAGCGTTCCAGCCGAAGCTGATGCTGCCACTGTCGCTGTCCTACGATCACCGTGTGATCAACGGCGCGGCTGCCGCACGCTTCACCCAGCGCCTGAGCCAGTTGCTGAACGACATCCGCACCATCCTGCTTTAAGCCACAACAGGTCTTCTGCCCATGCAGAAGACCTGGCTTCAACGATTTCCGAGCGCCACGCTCGTACCTCAACCCCGCCAATTGGCGGGGCTTTTTTTGCCTGCTTTCCAGGGAAAACCTGGACACGGAAATCGAGGTTGTACACCGCCCATCACCCCGGTTGCAGAAAACCGCTCGCTGGCCGATAACCCACTTATAGCACTTAGCCTTCATCCTCTCTTGTCAGCCTGTGCTGCATGATGCAACCTTGCCGCAGGCAACAGTAAGAGGGCGTGAGCCCGGCGCGATGCGCATTTTTCCAAGCGAGTTTCCCCATGAAAAGCCAACCCGATGTCGCCCGTACGGCGGCCGAGGTAGTGACGCAATTACCGGTGCCTTCGCGCCTCGGTATGCTGCGTTTCGAGCGGCTTAATGAGGCTAGCTGGGCCCTGCTGTACCTCGACCCCAATTGCGAACGCCAGTTCGGCCTGCCCGCGATGGAACTGTGCGCCCTGATCGGCTCGCCCTACGCCAGCCTGATGGAGCCCCAGGCGCGCTATCAGCTGCATGATGCGATCCAGGAACAGCTGACCATCAGCCCGCATTACCTGGTGCGCTACACCCTGCACACCAACGACGGCCCGTTGAGCCTGCTGGAACTGGGTGAAGCCTACAAACAACACAATCGTCACCTGCTGCGCGGCTACCTGATGGTGGTCGACGGCCTGTTCAGTGATCTCCCACCGGCCCCTGCGGCAGACCTGGAGAGCCAGAACAGCCGCTTGCAGATTGCCCTGGAACTCAACCAGCGCGCCCAGCAGGAACAACTGCAACACCTTGAGCGGGTACGCGCCCAGCAGGAATTGATCCTGCTGCTGGCCCGCCAGCGCTACAGCACCAACAACTCGCTGCAGGAAGCCGCCGAGCTGATCACCCGCAGTGCCTGCGATATCTACCAGATCGACTGCGCGAGCATCTGGAACCTCGAAAACCAGCATCTGGTGCCGATTTCCGCTTATCACCGCGCCGATCAGCAGCACCACCTGCCAGAGTCTATCGATGCCAGTGGCTTCCCGGATTACCTGGAAGCCCTGCAAACCAGCCGTGCGATCGACGCCACCAACGCCATGCGCGACCCACGCACGCGTGAGATGGCCGAGAGCCTGCGCCCGCGGGATATCCACGCCATGCTCGACGCCAGCATCCGCGTCGATGGCAACGTGGTCGGCGTGTTGTGCCTGGAGCAAAGTGGCAGCACCCGCGTCTGGCAGTCCGACGAGATCGCCTTTGCCGGCGAGCTGGCCGACCAGTTCGCCCAGGTGATCAACAACCACAACCGCCGCACCGCCACCAGTGCCCTGCACTTGTTCCAGCGAGCCGTGGAGCAAAGCGCCAATGCGTTCCTGCTGGTCAATTGCGACGGCGTGGTGGAATACGTCAACCCCAGCTTTACCGCGATCACCCAGTACAGCACCGAAGAAGTCCACGGCCACCAGCTGTCGGAACTGCCGGCGCTGGAGAACCTAAGCGAGCTGCTGTTCGACGCGCCTTCAAGCCTGGCCAAGAGCAACAGTTGGCAAGGCGAGTTCAAGAGCCGGCGCAAAAACCTCGAACCCTACTGGGGCCAGTTGTCGATCTCCAAGGTTTATGGCGACAACCGTGAGTTGACCCATTACATCGGCATCTACGAAGACATCACCCAGACCAAGCTGGCCCAGCAGCGCATCGAGCGGCTGGCCTACACCGACAACCTGACCAACCTGGGCAACCGCCCGGCGTTCATCCGCAACCTGGACGAACGCTTTGCCCGGGACAGCGACAGCCCCATCAGCCTGCTGCTGGTGGACATCGACAACTTCAAGCGGATCAACGACAGCCTCGGCCACCAGACCGGCGACAAGCTGCTGATCAGCCTGGCCCGGCGCCTGCGCAACAGCCTGACCGCCAGTGGCAGCCTGGCGCGATTTGCCAGTAACGAATTTGCCGTGCTGCTGGACGATACCGACCTTGAAACCGGCCAGCAGGTCGCCAGCCAGTTGCTGGCGACCCTCGACAAGCCGATGTTCGTCGACAACCAGCTGATCAGCGTCACCGGCTCCGTGGGCCTCGCCTGCGCGCCGCTGCATGGCCGCGATCCGCAGACCCTGATGCGCAACGCCGGCCTGGCGCTGCACAAGGCCAAGGCCAACGGCAAACACCAGGTGCAGGTATTTACCGAAGCGCTGAATGCCGAAGCCAGCTACAAGCTGTTCGTGGAAAACAACCTGCGCCGCGCCCTGACCCAGAACGAACTGGACGTGTTCTACCAGCCCAAGCTGTGCCTGCGCAGCGGTCGTCTGCTGGGGATGGAAGCGTTGTTACGCTGGAACCATCCGGAAAAGGGCATGATCCGCCCCGATCAATTCATCAGCGTGGCGGAAGAGACTGGGCTGATCATCCCCATCGGCAAATGGATCGCCCGCCAGGCCTGCCGCATGAGCCGACAGCTGACCGCCGCCGGCATGGGCAACCTGCAAGTGGCGATCAACCTGTCGCCCAAGCAGTTTTCCGACCCGGACCTGGTGGCCTCGATTGCCACGATCCTCAAGGAGGAACAGTTGCCGGCCAACCTGCTGGAACTGGAGTTGACCGAAGGCCTGCTGCTGGAAGCCACCGAAGACACGCGCCTGCAACTGGACCAACTGAAGAGTTTCGGCTTGACCCTGGCGATGGATGACTTCGGTACCGGTTACTCGTCGCTGAGCTACCTGAAAAAATTCCCGATCGACATCATCAAGATTGATCGCAGCTTCATCCATGAAATCCCGGACAACCAGGACGACATGGAAATCACCTCGGCGGTGATCGCCATGGCCCACAACCTCAAGCTCAAGGTGGTGGCCGAAGGCATCGAGACTGCCGAGCAGCTGGCGTTCCTGCGCCGCCACCGTTGCGACGTCGGCCAGGGCTACCTGTTCGACCGGCCAATCCCGGGGGCCGAGCTGATGACGATGCTTAAACGCTACCCTCGCGGGCCAATCGCCTGACAGCGCGGTAACACTCGGGCACACTGGCAGTCTGAACTCTTACTTGTAACTCAATCTGACTGAGAGGACTGATCATGGTCTTGCGCTCGGAAATCCTGGTGAATAAAAACGTGCTTCCCACTCAAGAACAAGCTTTGCCTGGCCGTGAAACCCCGATGTCGCTGCCCGAGACGCACTTCGTCAACGGCAACCCCCTGCTGGGCCCCTTTGTCGACAACGTAGAGTTTGCGATCTTCGGCCTGGGTTGCTTTTGGGGTGCAGAGCGTCGTTTCTGGCAGCGCGACGGTGTGGTCAGCACTGTGGTGGGCTATGCCGGCGGCTACACGCCGAACCCGACGTATGAAGAAGTCTGCTCGGGCCTGACCGGCCACAGCGAAGTGGTGTTGGTGGTGTTTGACCAGGACAAGATCAGCTACGAAGAGCTGCTGAAAATGTTCTGGGAACTGCACAACCCGACCCAGGGCATGCGCCAGGGCAATGACATCGGCAGCCAGTACCGCTCGGTGATCTACGCGGTCAAGCCGGAGCACCTGGAGGCGGCGAAGGCCAGCGCAGAGGCTTATCAGGCGGAATTGACCAAGGCCGGCCTGGGCACCATCACCACCGAAATCGAAGAAGCGCCGACGGTGTATTTCGCCGAGGCGTACCACCAGCAGTACCTGGCGAAGAATCCGCAGGGTTACTGCGGAATCGGCGGCACCGGCGTGACCTGCCCGATCTAAGAGCGACACCGATAAAAATGTGGGAGCGGGCTTGCTCGCGAAAGCGGAGTGTCAGTCACTGAATGTGTTTCTGATACACCGCATTCGCGAGCAAGCCCGCTCCCACATTGGGTCTTCAATACCTTGAGATTGGCTTACTCGGCGATAAGCCAATCCATCTGCCAGCCACCCTGGGTTTGCCCAAGCTGCTTGGACAACCACGGCAGCAGCTCACGCAACTCCTCCTCCAGCCCCCACGGCGGATTGGCAATCGCCAGACCCGAACCGGTCAGGGTGTTGGGCGTGTCCAGCGGATGCACCAGCAATTCCACCCGCAGCAACTTCGGCGCACCGGTACCGGCCAGGTCCTGGTAGAAGCGGCGCAGCATGCGCTGGTCCTTCACCGGGTACCAGATCGCAGCCACTGTCTGGCGCATCCGGCTCACGGCTTCCTTGAGGGACGCGGCGCAGCGCTGCATCTCGTCGAGCTTCTCGAACGGCGGGTCTATCAACATCAACGCACGCTTTTCCGGCACCGGCAGCAATGCCCGTGGCACGTGCCAGCCTTCGCCAAGGTGGACTTTCACCCGACGATCACCCTTCATGTTGTCCTTGAGCAGCAGGCCGTCTTCCGGGTGCTTTTCGTTGAGCAGCACGCGGTCCTGAGGACGAGTCAGGCGTCGCGCCAGCTCCGGCGAACCCGGGTAGTAGCGCAACTCGCCATCCGGGTTCATCTCGTGCAGCACACGCATGTAATCGGCGGTCAGCGGCGGCAGGTCGGCCTGGCCCCACAGGCGAGCGATGCCTTCCAGGTATTCACCGGTACGGTTCGCCTGGTCGCCCTGCAGGTCGTACAGACCAATGCCGGCGTGGGTGTCGAGATAGGCAAACGGCTGCTCCTTGCGCGACATCAGGGCGATGAGGCGGGTCAAGGTCAGGTGTTTGAAGACATCGGCGTGGTTGCCGGCGTGATAGGCGTGACGATAATTCATGGTTGCTCCTGCGCAGGGGGCGAAGTTTACCTTTTACGCAGGCAAAGGTGCAGGGCTGCGCGTCAGGTGGCGCTTATGCCGCAAACACAGGGGCGCTGCCGAAAATAGTCTAATTGGCGGTGCGAAAGCGGATTTATTGTGGCGAGCAATTATCCATGGAGGTCATAACAACTCATGAAAGACGCCACCATCGCTTTGCACCATGGCTTCAAGTCGGACCCGACTACCAAGGCCGTCGCCGTGCCGATCTACCAGAACGTCGCTTTCGAATTCGATAACGCCCAGCACGGCGCCGACCTGTTCAACCTCGACGTGCCCGGCAATATCTACACGCGCATCATGAACCCCACCAACGACGTGCTGGAGCAACGCATCGCAGCACTGGAAGGCGGCATCGCGGCCCTGGCGGTGTCGGCCGGCAGCGCGGCGATCCACTACGCGATCCAGACCCTGACCCGTGCCGGTGACAACATCGTCACCACCCCGCAACTGTACGGTGGCACCTACACCCTGTTCGCCCACTTGCTGCCGAGCTTCGGCGTTGACGTGCGCTTCGCCCGTAACGACTGCGCCGAAGCCATCGCCGAGCTGATCGATGACAACACCAAACTGGTGTACTGCGAGAGCATCGGCAACCCGGCAGGCAATATCATCGATATCGAAGCCCTGGCCAACGTCGCCCACGCCCGTGGCGTGCCGCTGATGGTGGACAACACCGTGGCCACGCCAATCCTGTGCAAGCCGATCCAGTTCGGCGCGGACATCGTCGTGCATTCGGTGACCAAATACGTGGGCGGCCACGGCAACTCGCTGGGTGGCGTGATCGTCGACAGCGGCACCTTTCCCTGGACCCAGTACCCGGAGAAATTCCCCGGACTCAACCAGCCGGAGCCGGCCTATCACGGTGTGGTCTACACCGAAAAATTCGGCCCGGCGGCGTTCATTGCCCGCGCCCGTACCGTGCCGCTGCGCAACACCGGCGCGGCCCTGGCGCCGATGAATGCATTCCTGCTGCTGCAAGGCCTGGAAACCCTGGCCCTGCGCATGGAGCGCCACACCGAAAACGCCTTGAAGATTGCCCACTTTCTGCAAGACCACGCACTGGTGGAGTGGGTCAGCTACGCCGGCCTGCCGGATCACCCCCACCATCACCTGGCGCAGAAATACATGCAGGGCAAACCGTCGGCGATTCTGTCCTTCGGCCTGAAGGGTGGTTATGAGGCGGGCGTGCGTTTCTACGATTCGCTGCAGATCTTCAAGCGCCTGGTGAACATCGGCGATGCCAAGTCCCTGGCCTGCCACCCGGCGTCCACCACCCATCGCCAGATGAATGAACAGGAGCAGGCGAAGGCCGGGGTGAAGCCGGAGATGATTCGCCTGTCGGTGGGCATCGAGGCCATTGAAGACCTGATCGAGGACCTGCAGCAGTCGCTGGCCTCAACCCAACTCTGAGACCAGCCAGGCGGCCAGCGCCTGATGGCTGACATCCGGCCGGCGCACGAAGTAGGCGACCTTGTGCTTCAAGGTCGCTGGCACAAAGGCGCTGTATAGGTCCGGGCGCTGTTCTTCCAGCCATTGCAACAGGTTGTCCACCTGCGTAACGCTCGATTGCTCACCCAGGTGCTGGAGAACATGCGGCGGCACTTGCCACCATGGGCCGGGCTTTGCCGCTCCCGCTGCCGTAACCGCTACCTCATGCTGGCGACCATTGATCCAGTAGCGACTGAACACCGGGAGCAACTCCTTCGCCTGTGGCCCCAGCGCCTGCAACACAGGCAGGACATAAGCACCGTCCCAGAAGCGAAAGAACACCGCCGGCCCTTCCGGCAACAGTACCTTGGTCAGGCTGCGCAGATGCTCGACGACGGTGTGCAAGGAACAGGACGATACCGCCAGCCAACCCCAGTCGATACCTTCGCATTCGGCGGCCCATTTCAGAAAAGCGCTGTCGACGGCGACCACCGCGACGTAGGGCATGACCTCCTCCCACGCTGCATACTCGCTGCCCGCCCAGATGGGGCTAAGTGCACGTCCGTCGGTACGCCGCCACGCATCGAGCGGCTTGCAGTCGCTGGCATTGCCCATCACCACAAACAACTGCTCGCCCGCCTGCAACGGCGCAGCCTCAAGCCACTGCCCGGGAGAAATCATGGCGCACCCGCGGGCAGTGATGTATTGCGATGCAGGGGCGTATTGCACACGCCATTCCTGCAGCGCTCGCACTCTTCGCAAAAGGGTGCGCTGCGCTTCAGGCTTGACACCTGGACGGCACTCAACGGTGCAGGTATTACCGCCAGCAACTTTTCCTGCAGCCCCGGCGTCAGCGGCGCTCCCGCCGGTGCCGGGGAGCCGCCAAGCTGGATTTGCGTGCTGCTGAAAATCCCGCCCGCCGAAACGTTGATCCACTGCCCACCGGCCTGGAGGGTCACGCTGGCACCCGCATCAATAACGACGTTTTGCCCGGCACCGATGTGAATGGTCAACCCGGCACGTACCTGCTGGGAGCCCGCAACCATCAGGTGATCGTCCTGCTTGAGTTCGGTCAGGCGGTTGCCGTGGGTGGTGCGCTGTTCTTCGCCCTGAAGCTCGTGACGATCAAGGCCTTTGACGATCACATCGCGCTGGTTGTCGACCTGCACGTGCTGGTCGTGCAGTACATGCTGGGTCCAGTTGCGCTGGGCGCGCAGGTAGATTTCCTCGGCACCCTTGCGGTCCTCGATGCGCAGCTCGTTGTAGCCACCGCCGCCGGGGCTGGTCTGGCTACGGAAGATGCTGCGGGTCTTGTCGGCTGGCAGGTCCAGCGGCACCGGCGTGGCGGCATTGGCCAGGCAACCGACCACCAGCGGCGTGTCGGCGTCGCCGTCGACGAAACCCACCAGCACCTCCATGCCCACCCGCGGGATCAACACCGAGCCGTAGTGCTCATGGGCCCAGCCACTGGCCACCCGCAGCCAGCAACTGGAATGTTCGTCGTGCTCCCCGGCGCGATCCCAGGCCATCTGCACCTTGACCCGGCCATACTCGTCACAATGGATCTCGCTGCCTGCCGGCCCTGTAACCACGGCGTTTTGATAGCCAGACACCGGCGGTCGCGATACCAGCAGCGGTGTTCGAAACGGCACCTCCCATGGCGTTACGACAAAGTGATTGCTGTAGCCCTGAGCCGATTCATCACCTGAGGCGTCGATGGTCGACTCCTCCAGCACCTGAGGCTGGCGCCCTGCATGCGTCACCTGGGTGACCAGCCACAAATCATTCCATTCCTGGCGAGGATGCCCTCCCATCCTCAGGAACTGCCCGCTGACCAGGGACGGCTGGTCGCTATGGCCACTGGCCTGGCGAAAGTCACCGCGATGGCGCTCCAACCTACGTTGCGCCAGGTATTTACCATGAGCGCGATCCGTAAAATTCCCGGGATAACACTGTTCCTCCAGCATGGGACGCTGGCCGCCGGACGCCGTGCTTTCCAAGCTCAGGCGTGGCTTTCTGAAGTCGTAGTCCCGCAGATTCACATCGGTGGTACGGGTCTTCAACCGCAGGGTAAAACGCTTGATCACCGGCGTGTCGGCAACCATCCCCGAACCCGCCGCGTATTGAGTGGCTTGCTCAGGCTGGGCGAACACGCTCTGGTCATCGCCGAACACCAAAAGGTGGCGCTCGGGGTGATGCTGGAAGTGGTAGTGAATGCCCGACTCGGCGCACAAGCGCTGGATGAACGCCAGATCGGTTTCGCCAAACTGAACGCAGTACTCACGCTCGGGGTACACCCCGCTCAGTTGAAACGAGAAGGCATCCGCCTGGATACCCTGCCCTTCCAGCACCAGTGCAATGATCTGCGGCACCGTCCGGTTCTGGAAAATCCGCTGGTGACCGCTGTGCTCAAGATAAGCCAACTGCGGAACCAGCGTGATCTGATAACGCGTCAGGCGCTTGCCCGAGTCGCCTTGCGCCACCCGATAGACCTGGCCATGAATACCATGGCCATGCGCATCAAACCCCAGGAACGCCTGGCGATGCATCAAGCTTTCCAGGTCAAGGTCGGGTTGCTCGCTGACCAGTTCAAGGTCAAAACGATAGGGCAGGCTGATGAATTCATCGCCCGTGAACTCACGCACCTTGAGAACACTTGGCACACCGTCGAGGGTCAGGCTAAAGGCACTTTGATTGGCAGGAGCGAACATCCGGTGTTTCTCTGCGAGTAGTGGGGTGGCCGATTCTGCACCAGCTGTTTGCCGAGCTGAGTGCGCTGCAGGCAAATCAGTAAATCCCTACATCGCAGGCGCTTTAATCTTCATGTATCAGGCATCGAAGCCCTACCACCAGCGTGCTAGCGTATTCGTCCCCCGTCGCCCCATGACAATGGAAAAAACATGGCCACCCGCTACGCAAAAATCGTCCTGACCCTTGCCCTGGCAGCCTTCGCCACACTCGTGGCCTTCAGCAACATCACCGACTACGGCTCCAACTTTGCCTTCGTCAAACATGTGCTGAGCATGGACACCACCTTCCCCGGCAACGCCGCGATGTATCGCGCCATCACCACCCCATGGCTGTGGCACGGTGCATATTGGCTGATCATCGCCGGTGAAGCCCTGACGGCCGTGCTGCTGGCGCGTGGAGCACTGGCCTTGTGGCGGGCTCGTCGTGCCACAGGTATCGACTTCAATCGCGCCAAGAAAAGCGCAATCGTCGGGCTGACCCTGGGTTTTGTGGTGTGGTTCTTCGGATTTATGGTGATCGGCGGCGAGTGGTTCCTGATGTGGCAATCCCATCAGTGGAACGGCCAGGAAGCGGCGTTCAAGTTCTATATGGCGATCCTGGGTGTGCTGATTTTTCTCAACCAGCCGGACACTGACCACGACTGAAAAACCACGAATTCAAAATCGGTGGATGCCCTTTCACAAACTACTGTCAGATAGCTGACGGTAGTTTGTAGCCCTTTTCCCAAAGTATAAAAACCGCCTCACATTCAACGCTCACAGCCACCAGGCGAGCGCTTACATTGGCCGTTTACTTCAGTGATCATCTGAACCTGTGAAAACAACACTGCGAAATCTGGAAGGCAAAAAAAACGGCCCGTCATCCAAAAGATGCGGGCCGTTTTCACTTCAGCGGGCATTCAAGCCCCCGCCGATTACTTGTTGAGGTTGTAATCCGCCTCGGCTGCGTCAAACCGCTGAAGCATGCCAGCCGTCGGAGCACCCAGCTTGCTCACAAAGTAAATCGCCAGGCTGGCGAAGATGAAGCCCGGGATGATTTCGTACAGGCCAAACAGGCTGAAGTGCTTCCACACGATCACGGTGATCGCACCCACCAGGATGCCGGCCAATGCGCCATTACGCGTCATGCCTTTCCACAGTACGGAGATCAGTACCACAGGACCGAACGCAGCACCGAAACCGGCCCAGGCGTAGCTCACCAGGCCCAGTACGCGGTTTTCCGGGTTGGCGGCCATGGCGATGGCAATCAGCGCCACCAACAGCACCATGGCGCGACCGACCCATACCAGCTCGACCTGGGAGGCGTTTTTACGCAGGAAGGTTTTGTAGAAGTCTTCGGTGAGGGCACTGGAGCACACCAGCAACTGGCAGCTCAGGGTGCTCATCACGGCAGCCAGGATGGCCGACAGCAGCACACCGGCAATCCATGGGTTGAAGAGCAGCTTGGCCAGCTCGATGAACACACGCTCGTGGTTCTCGGTCACGGGACCGGCGACTTCCGGGTGCGCCGAGAAGTAGGCGATACCGAAGAAGCCCACCGCCACGGTGCCGCCCAGGCACAGGATCATCCAGGTCATGGAGATGCGGCGCGCCTTGGCAATCGATTTCACCGAATCCGCCGCCATGAAGCGCGCGAGGATGTGCGGCTGGCCGAAGTAACCCAGGCCCCAGCCCATCAGCGAAATGATGCCGATGAAGGTGGTGTTTTTCAGCATGTTGAAGTTGTCAGGGTTCTGCGCTTCGATCGCCAGGAAGGTGGTGTCGACGCCACCGGTGGCCAGCAGCACGATGATCGGGGTCAGCAACAAGGCGAAGATCATCAGCGTGGCTTGCACGGTGTCGGTCCAGCTCACGGCCAGGAAACCACCGACGAAGGTGTAGGCAATGGTCGCGGCAGCACCGGCCCACAGCGCGGTCTCGTAGGACATGCCGAAGGTGCTTTCAAACAGACGGGCGCCAGCCACGATGCCGGAAGCGCAGTAGATGGTGAAGAACACCAGGATCACCACCGCAGAGATGATTCGCAGCAGGCCGCTTTTATCTTCGAAACGGCTCGAGAAGTAATCCGGCAGGGTCAGGGCGTCGCCGTTGTGCTCGGTCTGCACCCGCAGGCGGCCGGCTACAAACAGCCAGTTCAGGTAGGCACCGACGATCAGGCCGATGGCGATCCAGCTTTCCGACAGGCCAGACATGTAGATCGCGCCGGGCAAGCCCATCAGCAACCAGCCGCTCATGTCCGAGGCACCGGCCGAAAGCGCGGTAACCACGCTGCCGAGGCTGCGACCGCCGAGGATGTAGTCGGAAAGGTTGTTGGTGGAGCGATAGGCCATGAAGCCGATCAGCACCATGGCAGCGATATAGATCACAAATGTGATCAGGGTAGGATTACTTACGCTCATTGAGTTACGCCCTGGCTTTGTTTTTATGTAGCGGCGGTCTGTCCGGACGGCCATCCACTTTGCTAGTGGATAGACGAAGCCTGGCGCCGCGCATTTATGACTGACGTTTCCCCAGGAAAGCCATCAGCCGATGAACCGTCAGTAAGAGGTTGCACCTTGGGCGCGAATGCTATTCAACAAAGCAAATAAGGTGCAACCAGTTTCTTGAGAATAAGTTGCACCTCGATGTTTTTTGTGGAAAACACCGTGTTTTTGCTCCTTTTCGGAGCAAGAGCAGCCAAAGTCAGAAGCAAATGCACCAAGGCGCAGCCGATTCGGCTGTGACGATAATTTTTCCCGATCAGCATCAAAAAATTCATGGATAAAAAGGGTTGCACCCGGTTGCACCTCTCTCGGCGCAAAGCTAATCTTGCCGCCAGCTGATGCCACGCAGTAGTGGCACCCATGAGGATAAAAAGATGGCTACGACCACCCTTGGGGTCAAACTTGACGACCCGACCCGCGAGCGCCTGAAGGCGGCCGCGACCTCCATTGATCGCACGCCGCACTGGCTGATCAAGCAGGCGATTTTCAATTACCTGGAGAAACTCGAGGGTGGTGCAACCCTGGCCGAGCTCAACGGCCTGGGCAGCAAGGACGCGGAAGAAGCCGGCGAGGTCCAGACCGACCACGCCCACCAGTGCTTCCTGGAATTTGCCGAAAGCATCCTGCCGCAATCCGTACTGCGCGCCTCGATCACCGCCGCCTACCGTCGCCCGGAGCCGGAAGTGGTGCCGATGCTGATCGAGCAGGCTCGCTTGCCCGCGGCAATGGCCGAGGCCACCAACAAGCTCGCCTCTTCGATCGCCGAGAAACTGCGCAATCAGAAAAGCGCCGGCGGCCGTGCAGGCATCGTCCAGGGCCTGCTGCAAGAATTTTCCCTGTCGTCCCAGGAAGGCGTAGCGCTGATGTGCCTCGCCGAAGCGCTGCTGCGCATCCCGGACAAGGGCACCCGCGACGCACTGATCCGCGACAAGATCAGCACCGGCAACTGGCACCCGCACCTGGGCAACAGCCCGTCGCTGTTCGTCAACGCCGCCACCTGGGGCCTGTTGCTGACCGGCAAACTGGTCGCCACCCACAACGAAGCCGGCCTGACCTCGTCCCTGAGCCGCATCATCGGCAAGAGCGGCGAGCCGATGATCCGCAAGGGCGTCGACATGGCCATGCGCCTGATGGGCGAGCAGTTCGTCACCGGCGAAACCATCGCCGAAGCCCTGGCCAATGCGAGCAAGTTCGAAGCCAAGGGCTTCCGCTATTCCTACGACATGCTCGGTGAAGCCGCACTTACCGAACATGACGCCCAGAAATACCTGGCCTCGTACGAACAAGCCATCCACTCGATCGGCAAGGCGTCCCACGGTCGCGGGATTTATGAAGGCCCGGGCATTTCCATCAAGCTCTCGGCCCTGCACCCGCGTTACAGCCGTGCGCAGTACGAGCGCGTGATGGATGAGCTGTACCCGCGCCTGCTGTCGCTGACCCTGCTGGCCAAGCAATACGACATCGGTTTGAACATCGACGCCGAAGAAGCCGATCGCCTGGAGCTGTCCCTCGACCTGCTGGAACGCCTGTGCTTCGAGCCGCAACTGACCGGCTGGAACGGCATCGGTTTCGTGATCCAGGCTTACCAGAAGCGTTGCCCGTATGTGATCGACTACGTGATCGACCTGGCACGCCGCAGCCGCCACCGCCTGATGATCCGCCTGGTAAAAGGCGCGTACTGGGACAGCGAAATCAAGCGCGCCCAGGTCGAAGGCCTGGAAGGCTATCCGGTGTACACCCGCAAGGTGTACACCGACGTCTCCTACATTGCCTGTGCACGCAAACTGCTTTCGGTACCGGAAGTTATCTACCCGCAGTTCGCCACCCACAACGCTCACACCTTGTCGGCGATTTACCATATTGCCGGTCAGAACTATTACCCCGGCCAGTACGAGTTCCAATGCCTGCACGGCATGGGCGAGCCTCTGTACGAGCAGGTTGTAGGCAAGGTCTCCGAAGGCAAGCTGAACCGTCCGTGCCGCGTGTACGCACCCGTCGGCACCCACGAAACACTGCTGGCTTACCTGGTGCGTCGCTTGCTGGAAAACGGCGCCAACACCTCGTTCGTCAACCGTATTGCCGACCAATCCATCTCGATCCAGGAGCTGGTGGCCGATCCAGTGGCCAGCATCGAGCAGATGGCGACGCTGGAAGGCGGCTTCGGCCTGCCGCACCCGCGTATCCCGCTGCCGCGTGACCTGTATGGTGCCGAGCGCGCCAACTCCGCCGGTATCGACCTGGCCAACGAACACCGCCTGGCGTCGCTGTCCTGCGCCTTGCTGGCTACCGCGCATAACAACTGGAAAGCCGCGCCGATGCTCGGTTGCGCTTCCAGCAATGAAGCGGCTGCACCGGTGTTGAACCCGTCGGATCTGCGTGACGTCGTCGGCCACGTACAGGAAGCAACTGTCGAAGACGTCGACAACGCCATCCAGTGCGCCCTGAACGCTGCGCCAATCTGGCAGGCCACCCCGCCCGCCGAACGCGCCGCGATCCTGGAGCGTGCCGCCGACCTGATGGAAGGCGAGATCCAGCCGCTGATGGGCCTGCTGGCCCGCGAAGCCGGCAAGACCTTCGCCAACGCCATCGCCGAAGTGCGTGAAGCCGTGGACTTCCTGCGTTACTACGCGGTGCAGGCTCGCAACGATTTCACCAACGACGCTCACCGCCCGCTGGGCCCGGTGGTGTGCATCAGCCCGTGGAACTTCCCGCTGGCGATCTTCAGTGGCCAGGTCGCCGCTGCACTGGCCGCCGGCAACCCGGTACTGGCCAAGCCTGCCGAGCAAACACCGCTGGTGGCCGCACAAGCCGTGCGCCTGCTGCTGGAAGCCGGGATTCCGGAAGGCGTGCTGCAACTGCTGCCGGGCCAGGGCGAAACCGTCGGTGCGCGCCTGGTGGGTGATGATCGCGTCAAGGGCGTGATGTTCACCGGTTCCACCGAGGTTGCGCGCTTGCTGCAACGCAGTGTCGCCGGCCGTCTGGATGCACAGGGTCGTCCGATTCCGCTGATCGCCGAAACCGGTGGCCAGAACGCAATGATCGTCGACTCCTCGGCGCTCACCGAACAAGTGGTGATCGACGTGGTGTCCTCGGCCTTCGACAGTGCCGGCCAACGTTGCTCGGCCCTGCGCGTGCTGTGCTTGCAGGAAGATTCCGCTGACCGCGTCATCGAAATGCTTAAAGGTGCCATGGCTGAATGCCGCCTCGGCAACCCGGAGCGCCTGTCGGTGGATATCGGCCCGGTGATCGACGCCGAAGCCAAGACTGGCATCGAGAAACATATCCAGGCCATGCGCGACAAAGGCCGCAACGTTTACCAGGTCGCGATTGCCGATAGCGAAGAGATCAAGCGCGGCACCTTCGTGATGCCAACCCTGATCGAACTGGAAAGCTTCGACGAACTGCAACGGGAGATCTTCGGCCCGGTGCTGCACGTGGTGCGCTACAAGCGCAAAGAGATCGACCAGCTTATCGGCCAGATCAATGCCTCCGGCTATGGCCTGACCCTGGGCGTGCACACCCGCATCGACGAGACCATCGCCAAGGTGATCGACAACGTCCATGCCGGTAACGTCTACGTTAACCGCAACATCGTGGGCGCCGTGGTCGGCGTGCAGCCGTTCGGTGGCGAAGGCTTGTCGGGCACTGGCCCGAAAGCTGGCGGCCCGCTGTATCTGTACCGTTTGCTGTCGACCCGTCCTACGGATGCCATCGAGCAATCCTTCGTCCGTGGTGATGCACTGGCCGCACCGGATGTTCGCCTGCGGGATGCCATGAGCAAGCCGCTGACCGCCCTGAAAGCCTGGGCCGACAGCAGCAAGCTGAGCGACTTGAGCGCCCTGTGCGTGCAGTTCGCCGCGCAATCCCAAAGCGGTATCACCCGCCAACTGGCCGGCCCGACCGGCGAGCGCAACAGCTACGCCATCCTGCCCCGCGAGCACGTGTTGTGCCTGGCGGAAGTGGAAGGCGACCTGCTGACGCAACTGGCGGCCGTGCTGGCAGTCGGCGGCTCGGCGGTATGGCCGGAAACTGAATTGACCAAGGCCGTGTTCGCACGCTTGCCGAAGGATATTCAGGCGAAGATCGCGCGGGTGGCTGACTGGACCAAGGATGAAACCGTGTTTGATGCCGTGCTGCATCACGGTGATTCCGACCAACTGCGCGGGGTTTGCCAGCAAGTGGCCAAGCGTGGCGGGGCGATTGTCGGGGTTCACGGTTTGTCTTCGGGCGAAACCGGGATTGCCCTGGAGCGTCTGGTGATCGAGCGGGCGTTGAGCGTCAACACCGCTGCGGCGGGCGGCAACGCCAGCCTGATGACCATCGGCTAACTGAAGAAACGCGGTAAAACTGTGGGAGCGGGCTTGCTCGCGAATGCGGAGTGTCAGTCACCGGAGGTACTGACTGATCCACCGCATTCGCGAGCAAGCCCGCTCCCACATTGACCGCGTTCCACCTTCGAGCCGCGTTTTGCCCCTCCATCACCCAGATCAATCTTGCTATCCAGCCTCTATTTGCGCACTTAGACTCAGGCCCATTCCCACACAGGTAAGCCGCCATGTCCGAGACGCTGCTCAGTTCCCGCAATCTGGCTTTCGAGCTGTACGAAGTCCTCGATGCCGAGGGCCTGACCCAGCGCGAGCGGTTTGCCGAACACAACCGTGAAACCTTCGACGCCGCCATCGGCACCGCCCGCAGCATTGCCGAGAAGTTCTTCGCCCCGCATAACCGCAAGGGCGACGAGAACGAGCCCCGCTACGAAAACGGTCAGGCGATTCTGATTCCCGAGGTGAAACCGGCGGTAGATGCCTTCCTCGAAGCCGGTTTTCTCAACGCCGCCCGCAGCTTCGAAGCCGGTGGCATGCAACTGCCCACCCTGCTCTCCCAGGCGTGTTTCGCCCACTTCCAGTCGGCCAACGCCGCATCCACGTCCTACCCGTTCCTGACCATGGGCGCCGCCAACCTGATCGAGAGCTTCGGCACCGAGGAGCAGAAACAACGCTTCCTGCAACCAATGATCGAAGGCCGCTTCTTCGGCACCATGGCCTTGACCGAGCCCCATGCGGGCTCATCGCTGTCGGATATTCGTACCCGCGCAGAGCCGGCGGCTGATGGCAGCTATCGCCTCAAGGGCAACAAGATCTTCATCTCCGGCGGCGATCACCCGCTGTCGGAGAACATCGTACACATGGTGCTGGCCAAGCTGCCGGACGCACCTGCCGGGGTGAAGGGCATTTCGCTGTTTATCGTGCCCAAGTTCCTGGTCAACGACGACGGCAGCCTGGGCAAGCGCAACGATGTGCTGCTGGCCGGGCTGTTTCACAAGATGGGCTGGCGTGGCACCACCTCGACCGCGTTGAATTTCGGCGATAACAGCGAGTGCGTCGGCTACCTGGTGGGCCAGCCGCATCAGGGCCTGAGTTGCATGTTCCAGATGATGAACGAAGCGCGGATCGGCGTGGGCATGGGCGCGGTGATGCTGGGTTACGCCGGCTACCTGTACTCCCTGGAATATGCCCGTGAACGTCCCCAAGGCCGCCTGCCCGACAGCAAGGACCCCAACACCGCGCCGGTGTCGATCATCCAGCACGCCGATATCAAACGCATGCTGTTGACCCAAAAAGCCTACGTGGAAGGCGCCTTCGACCTTGGCTTGTACGCCGCACGGTTGTTCGATGACACCACTACTCTGCCTAACGAAGCCGAGCGCAAACAGGCCCACGAACTGCTGGACCTGCTGACGCCGATCGTCAAATCCTGGCCATCGGAGTTTTGCCTGAAGGCCAACGAACTGGCGATCCAGATCCTCGGCGGCCACGGCTACACCCGCGAATACCCGGTGGAACAGTACTACCGCGACAACCGCCTGAACCCGATCCATGAAGGCACCCACGGCATTCAGTCGCTGGACTTGCTCGGGCGCAAACTGGCGCAGAACGGCGGTGCGGGCTTGAAGCAACTGATCCGCCTGATCGCCGAGACCGGCGCACGGGCACAGGAGTATCCGTCGCTGAATGCCTTGCGGGAACCGCTGGAACAACTGGTGGCACGCCTGCAAGCGGTCACCCTCGGCCTGTTGACGGATCTCGCCCAAGGCAAGGTCAACAGCAGCCTGGCGAATTCGGCGCTGTACCTGAAAGTGTTCGGGCATACGGTGATTGGCTGGCGCTGGCTGGAACAGGCGATTCGCGCCGAGGAAGGGCTGGCCAAGGGCAATGCTGCCGATGTCGCCTTCTATAAGGGCAAGCTCCAGGCCGCCCGGTACTTCCTGACGTGGGAAATACCGGGCTGCCATCATGAACTGGCGATTCTCGAGGCACGCGATGACACGTGCCTGGGGATGCAGGATGAGTGGTTCTAAGGCGTTCCGATTGCCTTGGAAATCACCTCGACCGTGGCGCTGACTTGCTCTTGGTAACGGTCGAGTTCCTGCTGGTGGTGCTTTTGCATTTCGATCTGCTCGGCGCACAGGTTCAGCGCCGCCAGCACCAATAGCTTGTCACCGATCAGCGTCGGGTACTTTTTCTTGGT
The DNA here is from genome assembly GCF_013385565.1 of Pseudomonas sp. E6002. Lineage (NCBI taxonomy): Bacteria > Pseudomonadati > Pseudomonadota > Gammaproteobacteria > Pseudomonadales > Pseudomonadaceae > Pseudomonas > Pseudomonas sp. E6002. The sequence continues at coordinate 271,653 of NZ_JACAPT010000022.1, forward strand.
GGTGGCCAGGGATGCCTTGAGCATCGTCACGGCGCTCATCAGGGTGTTGTCTTCCCCTTCCGGTGCCTTGATCGAGTAATCCTCACCGAGAATCGAAACGACCTTTATCCCTTCATTCATGCGCTGACAGGACCTGCGCTCACACGCTCAACCAACGCCTGGATACGGGCAGCGGTGGCGCCCTGCTTTTCTTCCTGTTCCATCAGGTTCAGCTGCAAGCTGTCGTTTTCATCCTTGGCGCGAGCCAGTTCGGCCTTGAGGGATTCGTTGGTGCCCAGTAGATCCTGGTTCTGCTGTACCAGGTCGCTGACCAGTTGTTCCAATTGGCTGAGGGATGCTTCTAACATTTTGATTTCTCGGGCTTTTTCAAAGGGCGGTGACGATAAAGAAAATTCACCTCGGATGCCAGGGTTATCCCTGGCGCGGGGCCTTGATTTTACAGGGCAGGCCACGCTTTCGAGCCTTAGTGACTGCATTTATGGCATCTGGTTCCTGAATCCCGTCGGCCCGCCCCGATCTGCGACAAAAGCGCGCACCCCCTCAAGACTTTAGTCGTATGACCGATAGGTCATGGACACCCCGCTCAAACCCCGCATGGATCGCGCTTCTCCCCAGGATCACAACATGTCTCTTCGTAATATGAATATCGCGCCGCGGGCCTTTCTCGGCTTCGCGTTGATTGGCGCGCTGATGTTGTTTCTCGGTGTGTTCGCCCTGAACCAGATGAGCAAGATCCGTGCGGCGACGGAAGACATCACCCTTAGCAGCGTGCCGAGCATTCGCGCCCTGGACGAGTTCACTCAACTGACCCTGCGCCTGCGGGTGCTGTCGTATCGCCTGCTGACCAACCGCGAGCCTGACGTCCAGCAAAAGACCCTTGAGTCTTTTGACGTGCGCAATCAGCAGATTCGTACGGCCCAGGCGGTCTACGAGAAGTTGATCGACAGCAGCGAAGAACGTGCTGCCTACGACGAATACGTGCGTCTGCTGGCCCAGTACCATCAGATTGAAGAGCGCATGAAGAGCCTGTCACGGGCCAATCAGGTGGAAGAGCTGCGCACGCTGCTGAATACCGAGCTGCTGAACAACTCGGATCAGGTCAACGCCGTACTGAACCGCCTGCTGGACATCAACAACAAGATGGCGCTGGCCACCAACCAGCAAGCCGCCGACCAGTACGACATGGCGTTTGAGCTGGTGGTGATCCTGCTGATCCTGGCCACTGCATTGACCATGCTGTTCGCCTGGCTGCTGACCCGCAGCATTACCCAGCCGATCGCCCAGGCCCTGGATGCCGCCGAGGAAATCGCCGAAGGCAACCTGACGCGCCCGATCAAGGTGGAAGGCAACGACGAAGCCGGCCGACTACTGTTGGCAATGGCCAAGATGCAGGACAAATTGAAGGACACCTTGCAGCGCATTTCCGGCTCGGCCACCCAATTGGCCTCCGCCGCGGAAGAGCTGAATGCCGTGACCGACGAAAGCGCCCGTGGCCTGACCCAGCAAAACAACGAAATCGAACAGGCCGCCACGGCGGTGAACGAGATGACCAGCGCGGTTGAAGAAGTGGCCCGCAACGCGGTCAGCACTTCCGAAGCCTCGAAGAACGCCACGTCGTCTGCGGGCGATGGACGTGATTTGGTGCAGGAAACCGTCAGCGCCATTGAACGCATGAGCAGCGACGTGCAAGCCACTGCCACCTTGATCGGCAACCTGGCGGAAGAGTCCCGGGACATCGGCAAGGTGCTGGACGTGATTCGTGGCTTGGCTGACCAGACCAACCTGCTGGCCCTGAACGCCGCGATTGAAGCGGCGCGTGCCGGTGAAGCCGGGCGTGGTTTTGCGGTGGTGGCGGATGAGGTGCGGGCCCTGGCCCATCGCACCCAACAGTCCACCAGCGAAATCGAGCGGATGATCGGCAGCATTCAGGCCGGTACCGAGCATGCAGTGGATTCGATGCGCAACAGCACCGAGCGGGCGGAATCGACGTTGAACATCGCCAAGGGTGCGGGGATGTCGCTGGACACCATCAATACCGCCATCGTTGAAATCAACGAGCGCAACCTGGTGATCGCCAGTGCCGCTGAAGAGCAGGCGCAGGTGGCGCGGGAAGTGGATCGCAACCTGGTGAATATTCGTGACTTGTCGGTGCAGTCGGCAACCGGCGCCAGCCAGACCAGTGCGGCGAGCAGTGAGCTGTCGCGGTTGGCGGTGGATTTGAACGGGATGGTGGGGCGGTTCAGGCTTTAACGGATACCGCAGGGCTAAAAATGTGGGAGCGGGCTTGCTCGCGAATGCGGTGGATCAGCTACGCATAACGCGACTGACACACCGCTTTCGCGAGCAAGCCCGCTCCCACATTGAATATGCGCCAGCCATTCAAAACCTTTTTGACAGCACAGCAATTCAACAGGTTAGAATCGCTGGCACGCAGACTGCATGGTCAGTTTGCGCCTCGTCTTTCCTGCTCATGGAGTACTGCCTTTGAATGCGACGACCATCAACAGCCTGTTCTTGATCGGCGCGTTGCTGGTAGGTGCGAGCATTCTGGTGAGTTCTCTTTCGTCCCGCCTGGGGATTCCGATCCTGGTAATCATCCTGGCCGTGGGCATGATCGCCGGCGTCGACGGCGGCGGCATCATCTTCGATAACTACCCGACTGCCTACCTCGTGGGCAACCTCGCCCTGGCCGTGATCCTGCTCGACGGCGGACTGCGAACGCGGGTAGCCAGTTTCCGTGTAGCCCTCTGGCCTGCGTTGTCCCTGGCGACGGTCGGGGTGCTGATCACCACCGGCCTCACCGGCATGGCAGCCGCCTGGCTGTTCAACCTCAACATCATTCAAGGCCTGCTGATCGGCGCCATCGTCGGCTCCACGGACGCCGCAGCGGTGTTCTCGCTGCTGGGCGGCAAAGGCCTGAACGAACGGGTCACCGCCAGCCTGGAAATCGAATCCGGCAGCAACGACCCGATGGCGGTGTTCCTCACCGTCACCCTGATCGACATGCTCGCCAGCGGCCAGACCGGCCTGCACTGGAGCCTGTTGGGCCACCTGATCCGCGAGTTCGGCATCGGCGGCATCATCGGCCTGGGCGGCGGCTGGTTGATGCTGCAGATGGTCAACCGGATCAACCTGGCCAACGGCCTGTACCCGATCCTGGTGATTTCCGGCGGCCTGGTGGTGTTCGCCCTGACCAACGCCTTGCACGGCAGCGGTTTCCTCGCCGTTTACCTGTGCGGCCTGGTGATCGGCAACCGCCCGGTGCGCAGCCGGCACGGCATTTTGCATATGCTCGACGGCATGGCCTGGCTGGCACAGATCGGCATGTTCCTGGTGCTGGGCCTGCTGGTCACGCCCCATGATCTTCTGCCCATCGCGCTGCCAGCCCTGGGCCTGGCGCTGTGGATGATTCTCTTCGCACGGCCGCTGTCGGTGATCGTCGGCCTGCTGCCGTTCAAGGCCTTCCACGGCCGAGAGAAAGCCTTTATCGCCTGGGTCGGCCTGCGCGGCGCGGTACCGATCATTCTGGCGGTGTTCCCGCTGATGGCCGGCCTGCCCCACGCGCAGCTGTACTTCAACCTGGCGTTCTTTATCGTGCTGGTGTCGTTGCTGGTGCAGGGTACGAGCCTGCCGTGGGTCGCCAAACTGTTGAAAGTGACGGTACCGCCAGAGCCGGCGCCGATTTCCCGGGCGGCCCTGGAAGTGCACGTCACCAGCGAGTGGGAGCTGTTCGTCTACCGCCTGGGTGCCGAGAAATGGTGCATCGGCGCCGCCCTGCGGGAGCTGAAAATGCCCGAAGGCACACGGATCGCCGCGCTGTTTCGTGGCCAGCAACTGCTCCATCCGTCGGGTAGTACGGTGCTCGAAGTCGACGATCTGCTGTGCGTAATCGGCCATGAACACAACTTGCCGGCCCTCGGCAAACTGTTCAGCCAGGCACCACAACGGGGCCTCGACCTGCGCTTCTTCGGTGACTTCGTCCTGGAAGGCGACGCCCAGCTGGGCGCGGTTTCGGCCCTGTACGGGCTCAAGCTCGAGGGCATCGACCCGGACATGCCACTGAGTCGTTTCATTACCCAGAAAGTCGGCGGGGCACCCGTGGTCGGCGACCAGGTGGAATGGAACAACACCATTTGGACCGTCGCGGTCATGGACGGGAACAAGATCGGCAAAGTCGGCGTCAGATTCCCCGAAGGAAGTCGCCCGGGCCCCGGACTCTTCCTCTAAACTGCGGGGCGACGGCGCGCCAGTCGATGTCGGGACGCCCCCTATTTTTCACCTTGCTCGACCGGTCTCTATGACAACCCTGCGCACTTTTCTCGCCACTGCCCTGCTGGGCCTGACTCTCTGCGTCGGCACCGTACACGCGGCCGACCCGCCCAGCATCGATTCCGTCCAGCAAACCCTGGACAAGCTGCCGGACCGCAAGCTGCCCGACGCCGACATGAAGGCGCTGCAAAGCATCCTGCAGCAAACGCTCACCTTCCTCGGCAACCAGCAGGACTACCAGCAGCGCCTGGTGGACCTCAAGCGCCAGCTCGAAGACGCGCCGCGCCAGACCGTCGACAACCAGCGCGAACTGACCCGCCTCAAGGCCACCAAGGTCATTCCCGTCGCCCAGCGCTACGCCACCTTGCCCGTGCCACAGCTTGAACAACTGCTGGTGCAGCGCACCACCCAGCAAGGCGACCTGCAAAAGGAACTGGCCGACGCCAACAGCCTGACCATCGCGGCCCAAACCCGTCCCGAGCGCGCCCAGACCGAAATCAGCAGCAGCCAGACACGTATCCAGCAGATCAACGCGACTCTCAAGGCAGGCAAGGACAACGGCAAGACCCTCAGCGGCGACCAGCGCAACCAGCTGAACGCCGAGTTGGCCGCCCTCAACGCCCTGATTCCCCTGCGCCGCCAGGAACTGGCCGGCAACAGCCAACTGCAAGACCTGGGCAACAGCCAGCACGACCTGGTGCTGGAAAAGACCGCGCGCCTGGAGCAGGAAATCCAGGACCTGCAAACCCTGATCAACCAGAAACGCCTGGCCCAGTCCCAGGAAACCGTGACCCAGCAGTCCATCGAAGCCCAGAAGGCCGGTGGCAGCAGCCTGCTCGCCACGGAAAGCGCGGCCAACCTGAAACTGTCCGACTACCTGCTCAAAAGCACTGACCGGCTCAACGAGCTGACCCAGAAAAACCTGCAAACCAAGCAGCAACTGGACAGCGTGACCCAAAGCGACTCGGCGCTGGACGAGCAGATCAACGTGCTCAAGGGCAGCCTGCTGCTGTCCAAGATCCTCTACAAACAGAAGCAGGCCCTCCCGCGCCTGACCGTGGACCGCGACCTGGCGGATGACATCGCCAACATTCGCCTGTACCAGTTCGAGGTCAACCAGCAGCGCGAACTGATCAGCACCCCGAGCACCTACGTCGACAGCTTGCTGGCCAACCAGCCGGCCGACCAGGTGACGCCACAACTGCGGCGCACCCTGCTGGAACTGGCGATCACCCGCAGCGACCTGCTGGAGCGCTTGAGCCGGGAACTGAGCGCACTGCTCAACGAATCCATCACCCTGCAACTGAACCAGAAACAACTGCTGAGCACCGCCACCACCTTGCGGGCGACCCTCGACGAACAGATGTTCTGGATTCCCAGCAACAAGCCGCTGGATACCGAATGGCTGGAAACCGTACCGGCGCACCTGAGCAAACAGGTCAATACCCTGCCGTGGGCCTCCAGCGTCAGCGAGCTGTATGACGGCCTGACCCAGCGCCCGCTGCTGTTCCTGCCCCTGCTGTTGTTGATCGGCGCGCTGCTGTGGCGTCGCAGCTACCTGTATGCCCGGCTGAAAAAAATCCATATGGACATCGGCCACTTCAAACGCGACAGCCAGTGGCACACGCCGGTGGCGATCCTGGTGAATATCGCGCTGGCGATGCCGGTGGCCCTGGGCCTGGCACTCTGCGGCTATGCGCTGCAGATCGACGCCCGCGGGCAAAACGCCAACCTCGGCGCCGCCCTGCTGCAGATCGCCCAGGCGTGGCTGGTGTTCTACACCGCGTATCGGATCCTCGCGCCCGGCGGCGTCGCCGAGTTGCACTTCCGCTGGGAAAAACCCCAGGTCGAATTCCTCCAGGGCTGGGTACGCAAGCTCGGGCTCGTGGTACTGGCGTTGGTGGCCGTGGTGGCCATCGCCGAGCATCAGCCGGCAGCGCTGGCCGACGATGTGCTGGGCATCGGCGTGGTACTGACCTGCTACGCACTGATGGCGTGGCTGCTCGGGCGCCTGCTGCTCAACAGCCCGACTCATGAAAAAGCCTCGCTGTTTCGCAAGGCCGTGGGCCTGGTGTTTACGGCACTGCCGGTGGCGCTGTTTATCGCCGTATGCTTTGGCTACTACTACACCGCCCTCAAGCTCAGCGACCGGCTGATCAACACCTTGTACCTGCTGATGTTCTGGCTGGTGATCGAAGCCACCTTCGTACGTGGCCTGGGTGTTGCGGCACGGCGCCTGGCCTATGCGCGGGCCCTGGCCAAACGCCAGGCCGCCAAGGAAGCCGGTGATGGTGAAGCAGTGATCGAAGAGCCGACCCTGGACATCGAACAGGTCAACGAACAGTCGATGCGACTGATTCGCCTGGCGCTGCTGGGCGGCTTTATCGCTGCGTTGTACTGGGTGTGGTCCGACTTGATCTCGGTGTTTTCCTACCTGGACAACGTCACCCTCTACGAATACACCAGCGGCACCGGCGCCAATATCAGCATGGTGCCCATCAGCATCGGCGACTTGCTCGGCGCCCTGATCATCATCGGCATCACCTTCGCCCTGGCGCGCAACCTGCCCGGCCTGCTGGAAGTACTGGTGCTGTCCAAGCTCGACCTGGCCCAGGGCAGCGCCTACGCCACCACCACCTTGCTGTCCTATGTGATTGCCGGCGTCGGGTTTGTCTCCACCCTGTCGACCCTCGGCGTGAGCTGGGACAAGCTGCAATGGCTGGTGGCCGCGCTGTCGGTGGGGTTGGGGTTCGGGATGCAGGAAATCTTCGCCAACTTCATCTCCGGCATCATGATCCTGTTCGAGCGCCCGGTACGGATCGGCGACACCATCACCATCGGCAACCTGTCGGGCACGGTGAGCAAGATCCGCATCCGTGCCACCACCATCACCGACTTCGACCGCAAGGACATCATTGTCCCGAACAAGACGTTCATCACCGGGCAACTGATCAACTGGTCGCTGACCGACACCATCACCCGGGTCACCCTGAAACTGGGCGTGGACTACGGCTCGGACCTGGACCTGGTGAAGGAATTGCTGCTCAAGGCCGCCGCCGAAAACCCACGCGTGTTGAAGGACCCGGCGCCCCACGTGTACTTCCTCAACTTCGGTGAAAGCACCCTCGATCACGAACTGCGCATGCATGTACGGGACCTGGGCGACCGCAACCCGGTGATCGATGAGGTCAACCGCTTCATCAACCGCGAGTTCAAGAACCACCACATCAACATCTCGTTCCGGCAGATGGAGGTTTACCTGAAGAACCTGCATGGCCAGGAATACAAGCTGGTGCCGGTGGAAGAAGAAAACCGGACCATCTTGCCGCCCGCCCAGGACCAGGACCTGCCCGAGCCGCCGCCCGCCAAACTCGACTAAACGCGCTATCCCCAGCAGAATGGTCGGACATTCTGCTCAGGAGATGGCCGTTGAAAGCCCTCGACGAACTGACCTTCGACAACCGCTTCGCCCGCCTGGGCGACGGTTTCTCAACCCATGTGCTGCCCGAGCCCATCGACGAACCGCGTTTAGTGGTGGCGAGCGAGGCAGCCATGGCGCTGCTGGATCTCGACCCCGCCGTGGCCGAAACGCCGGTGTTTGCCGAGCTGTTCGGCGGGCACAAGCTGTGGGCCGAGGCCGAGCCGCGGGCGATGATCTATTCCGGGCATCAGTTTGGCTCGTACAACCCGCAACTGGGGGATGGCCGCGGATTGTTGCTGGGCGAGGTGTACAACCAGGCCGGCGAGCATTGGGACCTGCACCTCAAGGGTGCCGGGCAAACCCCGTACTCGCGCATGGGCGATGGTCGTGCGGTGTTGCGCTCGTCGATCCGGGAGTTTCTGGCGTCGGAAGCACTGCATGCGCTGGGCATTCCCAGCAGTCGTGCGCTGTGTGTGATCGGTTCCACCACGCCGGTGTGGCGCGAGAAACAGGAGCGCGCCGCCATGGTGCTGCGCCTGGCCCACAGCCACGTGCGCTTTGGGCATTTCGAATATTTCTACTACACCAAGAAGCCTGAATTGCAGAAGCAATTGGCGGAGCACGTGCTGTCCCTGCACTTCCCGGAATGCATGGAACAGCCCGAGCCGTACCTGGCGATGTTCCGCGAAATCGTCGAGCGTAATGCCGAGTTGATCGCCAAGTGGCAGGCCTATGGGTTCTGCCATGGAGTGATGAACACCGACAACATGTCGATCCTCGGCATCACCTTCGACTTCGGGCCGTTTGCGTTCCTGGACGATTTCGACGCGCAGTTCGTCTGCAACCACTCCGACCATGAAGGGCGTTACTCCTTCAGCAACCAGGTGCCGATCGGGCAGTGGAACCTGAGCGCACTGGCCCAGGCGTTGACGCCGTTTATCAGCGTCGAGGCGCTGCGTGAAACGCTGGGGCTGTATCTGCCGTTGTTCCAGGCCCACTACCTGGACCTGATGCGCCGCCGACTGGGCCTCACCACCGCCGAAGATGACGACCAGAAACTGGTGGAGCGCCTGCTGCAACTGATGCAGAACAGCGGCGTCGACTACACCCTGTTCTTCCGCCGGCTGGGGGATGAATCCGCCGCATTGGCCGTGGCGCGGTTGCGCGACGACTTTGTCGACCTCAGGGGGTTTGATGAGTGGGCGGATCTGTACAAAACCCGTGTAGAGCGCGACGCCAGCGGCACAGAAGAACAGCGACGTGAGCGGATGCATGGGGTGAATCCGCTTTATATCCTGCGCAACTATTTGGCGCAGAACGCCATCCAGGCGGCGGAGCTTGGGGATTACAGCGAAGTGCGCCGGCTGCATGAAGTGCTGAGCAAACCGTTTGAAGAGCAGCCGGGGATGGAGCAATACGCTCAGCGGCCGCCGGATTGGGGGAAGCATTTGGAGATTAGTTGTTCTTCATAGCGCGACCTAGATAAAGGTCTCCACTGAAACCCCAAAGCGCTCCGCCAGCCAACGAATCTGCCGCAGGTTGAGCTGGCGTTTGCCACTAAGTACTTCAGAGACAACCGACTGCGCACCAACGCCCGGGAGATCACTTTGGGTCAAGCCATGCTCTCGCATCATTGAACGTAGCACTTCAACGCCACTGGCAACGGGCATCGGCCGGTGCTCGAGATCGTAGGCCTCGATCCAGTCACTGAGGATATCCACCAGGCTCATGAGCGGGCTGGATTCATCTTCGCCTATCAGGTCCAGCAATTCGTCGAGGGCGCTGACCAAGGTATCGTAGTCCGCCTCGTTTCTTGGCTTGCGCAGCAATGACGAAACAAATTGCCAGTGTTCGGCAGCCTGCCTGATGAGTGCGCTCATCTGATTTTCTCCTTCCATTTACCTTGCTCATATTCACGGTGATCGAACAGGTACTTGATATAAATTCGTTGTACTTGGTAATGCACGAAGGCAATCAACCTCAGCTTATTGCCCCCGATGTCAAACACATGGAACTGCCCGACTTTGTCTGTTGCAGGGAACATTCCTTTCATCGACGCAAAGTCGGCGGGACTGTTGCGTTTCATTCTGCGATACCACTCATCCAGTGCCGTGGCTGAATGCGGCCATCTTTCTTTCGCTTCCCATATCCTTTTTTCGCTGATCACTCGCATGCAACATCCTTATCGCATCTTGCTATGAAGGTTAGTCTTGCCGAAAAAATATCGCAATCTGCGATATTCCTTGGCGGACCAGTGGCGCAATTCCAAGCACCCTTCAACAGCCTAGATACGCCGCGATAGAAGTCACCACCAAAAATGTGAACGCGTACGTCACTGGCGTCGAACCTTGATAAACACCCTTCCCGGCTCCAAATAGAACCCATTGGCCACTTTCACGGAGCCCAGCATGTCCGACTCTCTAGTAATTCCCTGCCCCCACTGCAACGGTCTTAACCGCATCCCCAATGAACGCCTCGGCGATGCGCCGAAGTGCGGGCGCTGCAAGCAACCGGTGCTGCTGAGCAAACCCTTTGAGCTGAAACAGGGCGATTACGCCAGCCAGATCAAGGGCGACCTGCCGTTGCTGGTGGATGTGTGGGCCGAATGGTGCGGGCCGTGCAAGTCGTTTGCGCCGGTGTTTGAGCAGGCCGCCGGGCAGTTGGCCGGGAAGTGTCGATTGGCCAAGCTCGATAGCGAGGCCAATCAGCAGTTATCCGCTCAGTTGGGGATTCGCTCGATTCCCAGCCTGATCCTGTTCAAGAATGGCCGGGAAGTGGCGCGTCAGAGCGGTGCGTTTCCGTTACCGCAGTTGATGAGCTGGCTGCGCAGTCAGGGCGTTTGAGGTAGCGGGACGCCCCGCCCCATCACCTGCCCCATCAGCAATACGCCCAATTCGCTCAACTGATGAATGGCCAACGCGACATCGCGCTGCTTGCCGGTGAGGTCGTCGGAAAGGTCGAGCAAGAGGGTGGTGACTGAGGAGAAGGTTTCGTAGGTATTGAGGATCAGGGTTTCGGTGGCTTGGCCGGGGCTGACTGTAAAAAGGTACGACGGGGGATTTGGAGTAGCTTTAAACATGGTCGACATTCCTGATTGGAGCCGCCATCTGATCGCTACTAAACGAATTAGGGTGGCAGCTGTACGCAGGTTAGTAGACCGGGAAATGTCGAAGCCGGCGCGCCCGAAGACGCCCTACGCACAGCTACCATCAAGCACAGACTCAGCGCCTGAAAGATGAAGCTTATGCACTTAACGACAAACACTCGGGCTACTAAACCCGATCACTGAGAATTCAGCGACCGAGCAACCTTAGAGACGCCCATCCAGACGCACAAGCCGGCGGATTCTGGCGTAACTGTAGGCAACGGCGCAAGACGACGATTTCCCTGTAGGAACAAAGACCAAATGTGGGAGCGGGCTTGCTCGCGAATGCGGTGAGTCAGTCAATAGAGAATTCGACTGATCCACCGCATTCGCGAGCAAGCCCGCTCCCACATGGGTGATGTGTTGCCTGCTAAATCACGCGTTTTCCAGCAAGTTATGCAATTCCACAAACTGCTGTGTCAGCTTGTGCCGTGGGTCCAGGTGGATCAGCGGCATGTTCGCCTGGTGCGATTCACGCATGCGCACCGAGCTGGTCAGGTACACCGGCAGTACCGGCAACCCTTCGGCAATCAATTCATCCAGCATCTGCTGCGGCAGGCTCGCCCGGGCCTGGAACTGGTTGACCACGATGCCTTCCACTTCCAGCCCTTCGTTGTGGTCTTCCTTCAATTCTTCAATCTCGGCCAGCAGGCCATACAGCGCCTGGCGGGAGAAGCTGTCGCAATCGAAGGGGATCAGCACGCGATCAGCGGCAATCAGCGCTGAAACGGCATAAAAGTTCAACGCCGGCGGCGTATCCAGGTAGATCCGGTCGTAGTCCTCGCTCAATTCATCCAGCAGCTTTCGCAGCTTGTTGATCTTGTGCTTGGCCTCGAGCTTGGGCTGCAGGTCTGCCAGTTCCGCGGTGGCGGTGATGACGTGCAGGTTGTCGAACGGGGTTTCGTAGATATCCACCTGGTTCTTCTTCGAAAACGGCCCGGAAGACAGGGTTTGCTTGAAGAAGTCGGCGATTCCCATGGGGATATCGTCGCCGGTCAGCCCGGTGAGGTACTGGGTAGAGTTAGCCTGGGCATCGAGGTCCACCAACAGGGTTCGATAGCCTTCGCTGGCGCTGACCGCCGCCAGGTTGCAGGCAATGCTGGACTTGCCAACACCGCCTTTTTGGTTGAACACCACGCGCCGCATGGAAAAACCTCCGTGTATCAATGAATGACCCGAGTGTAGAGGGCAAAAGCGCCCGTTAGCTACCTCGTTTGTTCCTGTACTACAGCATCAGAGGCTCTATCTCGCATAACAATTTCCCGTCTGTCCGACAAAGCAGGAATTGCCTGACACCTGCTGCCCTACCTGCATGATGGACAATCGGTAATTCTTTCCAGCGAATTTGTAATCATCCGTGAACAATTCTTTACCAAAGTTTGCTAGAACCCCGCAGCACCGGGATAATGCGCGCCATTCGGCGATTGCACCCTGTCCCGGTATTCGGGGCCAATGGCCGCACAAGGAAGCCCGCAGGGGCGGGATAACTTCTCAGTGATCAATTTCAACATCGCCCAATGGCGCGCCTGGGCTCCCGGGCTCGAAAGCGCGGACGACTGGCGTACCTGGTGCCGGCAGCCGATGTTGCTCGCCCGCAGCGACGCGGCACCCGACGTGTCCTTCCTGCCTGCCATGCAGCGCCGGCGCCTGAGCCGCCTGGCGCGCATGGCCTTCAGTGTGGGCTGGCCCCTGGCCGAAGGCTTGCAACAGTTGCCATTGGTGTTTGTTTCCCGTCACGGCGAAACCCCACGCACCCTCGATATTCTCAGCGACCTGGCCAACGACGAGCCCCTGTCGCCGACCCAGTTCAGCCTGTCGGTGCATAACGCGGTGATTGGCCTGTGGTCGATCCTGCGCAATGAAACCAGTGAAATGACCGCCCTCGCCGCCGCCGGCGATGGCCTGGAGCACGGCATGCTCGAAGCCGCTGCCCTGCTCAATGAAGGCGCACCGGCTGTATTGCTGATCATTACCGAGGAACAGCCCCCCGAAGCCTATGCGCGCTGGATCGAGGACGTGCCCTTCCCCTACGCCCTCGGCCTGCTGCTGACACCGGGCGACGAGTGGCAGCTGGAACTGAATACAGCCGCTGTCCAACCCACCACCAAAGCCCAGTGGCCCCACGCCCTGAACCTGCTGCGCACCCTGCTGAACGAAGAGGGCGCCTGCCAACATGCCTGGAAGAACCGAGTATGGAACTGGCAACGCAAGTCCTGACCGAAAAGCCCCGGAAGGCCTACTACTGGCGCCTGTTCGCCACTGCCACCGCCTTCGCCCTGTTTGGCCTCGGCGGCCTGTGCCTGCGTGTGCTGGTGTTTCCGCTGCTCAGTTGCCTGCCGGGTGATGCCAAACAGCATCAGCGACGCGCCCGCCACACCATCAGCTGCCTGTTCTGGTTGTTTATCCGCATGATGACGCGCCTGGGCATCCTGACCTACAGCGTCGAAGGCGCGGAAAAGCTCGGCCGCCCGGGCCAGATGATCATCGCCAACCACCCATCGCTGGTGGATGTGGTGTTCCTGATCGCCCAGATGCGCCAGACCAACTGCGTGGTCAAGCAGAGCCTGTGGCAGAACCCCTTCACCCGGGGCCCGGTGCGCGACGCCGGCTACATCAGCAACGACGGCAGCGCCGACATGCTCGACGCCGCCGCCGATGCCCTGCGGGACGGCCAGACCCTGATCATTTTCCCGGAAGGCACCCGCACCTCACCGGGCCAGGCGCCGACCTTTCATCGCGGCGCCGCCGCCATTGCCCTGCGCGGTGCGAGCATCATCACTCCGGTAGTGATCAAGGTCAGCCCCACCACACTGACCAAGGCCGAACCCTGGTATCGCATCCCGAATCGCCGCTTTCACTTCAGTTTGCGCGTGGGTGCCGATATAGAACCACAGGCGTTTGCCGCACAAGGGCCCGCGCCCCAGGCATCACGCAAGCTCAACGATTACCTGCACCAGTATTTTATTAAGGAGCTCGCCGAAGATGAGCGACCAACACCGCCTTGAGCACGACATAAAAACGCTGATCATCGAGGCCCTGGGCCTGGAAGACATCAGCGAGAGCGACATCGGCAACGAGCAAACCCTGTTCGGCGAAGGCCTTGGCCTGGATTCAGTCGACGCCCTGGAATTGGGCCTGGCGATCCAGAAAAAGTACGGCATCAAGATCGATGCCGACGCCAAGGACACCCGCAATCACTTCACCAACGTGGCCAGCCTCGCGGCGTTCGTCACGGCCCGACAGGCAGCTTGAGACCGTACCATGCAAACTCGTGACGATATTTTCAACACCTTGCGCGACGCCCTGGTGGAACTGTTTGAACTGGAACCGGAACGCGTCACGCTCGACGCCAACCTGTACCAGGACCTGGAAATCGACAGCATTGATGCAGTGGACCTGATCGACCACATCAAGCGCCAGACCGGCAAGAAAATCGCCGCCGAAGAGTTCAAGGCCGTGCGCACCGTGAATGACGTGGTCGAGGCGGTCTACCGTCTGGTTCAACCGGCCGCATGAGCCGGCTGATCGGCCTTGGCCTGTTGCTGGCGGGGCTGCTGTACCCTTTTGCGGTGTATTACGGCACTGAGCATTTTGCCCCGTGGCAATTTGGCCTGCTGCTGGGCAGCCTGTGGCTGTTGCGCGCCCTGACCGGCGCCAGGCGCCCGGGCAGCCGCTGGATGGCGGCGGCGATCATTGTCTTTTGCCTGCTGCTCGCCTGGTTCGACAACCCGCAGATGCTGCGCTGGTACCCGAGCCTGGTCAGCGCGTTCATGCTGGCACTGTTCGGCCTGAGCTTGAAATACGGGCCGCCGATGGTCGAGCGCCTGGCGCGCATGAGCGAGCCGCAACTGCCCGAAGAAGCGATTGTGTATACCCGCCAGGTCACCGTGGTGTGGAGTGTATTTTTCCTGTGTAACGGCCTGCTCGCCGCCGCCCTCACCCTGTGGGCGCCGCTGAGCTGGTGGACGTTGTACAACGGCATGATCGCCTACGGGCTGATGGGGCTGTTGTTTGCCGTGGAATGGCTGGTACGACAAAGGGTTCGAGGCCGCGTATGAATTGGTTGAATCTTGAGCACTTGCTGCTTGAGCCTGTGGAGCAGCGTTTGGTGACCACCGAACCTGCCCTGGATCACCCACACCTGTGGGAGAAGTCCCTGAGCCTGGCCGCCGGGTTGCAAGCCCGGGGCATCCAGCGCCTGGCGGTGTACCTGGAAGATGCCGGCTTGCTGGCGATCGCGCTGCTGGGTGCGTGGCGAGCAGGCGTCAGCGTGTTGTTGCCTGCCGACCTGCAACCACAAACGCGCCAGCGCTGGGACGATGCCGTCGACGCCTGGTTGACCAAAGCTGGCGACCTGGATGCGCTGTATCAAGCGCCATTAAGCGCCGCGGCCCTGGACCTGGACGCCTGCTGCCTGAGCCTGTGCACCTCCGGCTCCAGCGGCGAGCCTAAGCGCATCGACAAAACCCTGCGGCAGATGGCCAATGAAGTCCAGGCGCTGGAAACCTTGTGGGGCGCCGACCTCGGCGAGGCGTGCATCATCGGCAGCGTCGCCACCCAGCATATCTATGGCTTGCTGTTCCGGGTGCTGTGGCCGTTGTGTGCCGGGCGCACCTTTGTGCGCCAGCAGTTGGCATTCCCCGAGGACTTGCAGCGCGCCAGCCGCGAGCACGCGCAATTTGCCTGGGTCGCCAGCCCGGCGCTCCTCAAGCGCATGGGTGACAACCTCGACTGGCCAGCGCTTACACCGGTCAAACGGGTGTTTTCCTCCGGCGGCGCCTTGCCCCTTGAAGCCGCCGGCAGCCTGCATCAGCGTTTGCAGCAATGGCCGACGGAAATCCTCGGCAGCTCGGAAACCGGTGGTATCGCCTGGCGCCAGGGCGAACAACCGTGGCAGCCGTTTGCCGACGTGCAACTGAGCCAGGACGCCGACGGCGCCTTGCGCATCGCCTCGCCATACCTGCCCACCGGCCATGTCGAACAGACCGCCGACGCCGCCACCATCCACGCCGACGGCCGCTTCGAATTGCTCGGCCGCCTGGACCGCATCGTCAAGCTGGAAGAAAAACGCATCTCCCTGCCGATGCTGGAACAGGCGCTGATGGACCATGCCTGGGTCGCTGAAACGCGCCTGGGCGTGGTGCAGGAAAACCGCGCCTCCCTCGGCGCCCTCGTGGTGCTCAGCGCAGACGGCTTGCATGCCCTGCGTAACCAGGGCCGGCGCACCGTCACCCAAACCCTGCGCCAGCACTTGAGCCAACACTGCGAAGCCCTGGCCCTGCCCCGCCGCTGGCGCCTGTTGCGCCAATTGCCGCTGAACACCCAAGGCAAGCTGCCCCAGGCCGACGTCGAAGCCCTGCTGCTGGCACCGCGCCCGAAAGCCCCGGAAGTGCTGGAACAAGTCGAAGCCAACGGTGAATGGACCCTGCAACTGGCGATCCCGCCGGACCTCGCCTATTTCAGCGGCCACTTCCCGCAAACCCCGGTGCTACCGGGTGTGGTGCAAGTGGATTGGGCGCTGAGCCTGGGCCAGCAACTGCTCAAGCTGCCGGGGAAGTTCGCCGGGATGGAAGTGCTCAAGTTCCAGCAACTGGTACGCCCGGATGACCGGATCGAACTGCACCTGCGGTTCGACCAGGAGCGCGGCAAGTTGTACTTCGCCTACCGCAATGAGGCGGCCGCCTGCTCCAGTGGGCGGATCGTGCTGGGGAGGGTCAGTGATTAAGCTTTTGTGGCGAGGGAGCTTGCTCCCGCTGGAGTGCGCAGCACTCCCAACCCAGGCACTGTGGTTTATCAGGCAGGTCTCGGTCGCCTGTGTTGGGGCTGCTTCGCAGCCCAGCGGGAGCAAGCTCCCTCGCCACGCACAGCGCTTGTGCCAATGGGGTACCTGTTATGCATAAGCCCTGCGCCTTGATCCCGGTCTATAACCACGAAGCCGCCGTGCCCGCCGTGGTGCGCACCGTGCTGGACAGCGGCCTGCCATGCCTGCTGGTAGACGACGGCAGCAGCGCCGCCTGCGCCGCCGTGCTGGCGCAACTGGCAACCCTCGACAACGTGTCCCTGCTGACCCTGCCCGCCAACCAGGGCAAAGGCGCCGCCGTCATGGCCGGCTTTCGCGAAGCCGCACGCCTGGGTTTCACCCACGCCCTGCAAGTGGACGCCGACGGTCAGCACGACCTGCGGGAAGTCGGTACCTTCCTCGACGCCTCCCGCGCCCACCCGAATGCGGTGATCTGCGGCTACCCGGAATACGACGACAGCGTGCCCAAGGGCCGCCTTTACGCGCGCTACCTGACCCACGTTTGGGTGTGGATCAATACCTTGTCGCTGCAGATCCGCGATTCCATGTGCGGCTTTCGCGTGTACCCACTGCCACCGACCCTGGCCTTGATGGACTCGGCCAACATCGGCAAACGCATGGATTTCGACTCCGACATCCTGGTGCGCCTGGCCTGGCGCAACCAGCCGATGCGCTGGCTGCCGACCAAGGTGCACTACCCCGCCGACGGCCTGTCGCACTTTCGCCTGTTCCACGACAACGCGCTGATTTCCTCGATGCACACCCGGCTGTTCTTCGGCATGTTGGTGCGCGCGCCGATGATCCTCTGGCGCCGGTGGCAGGCATGAGCCAGGACACCAAGCACTGGGCCGACCGCGAGGAGCGCGGCAGCTTCTGGCTGATGAAATTCACCGCCTTCGCCGCCAAGGTCCTCGGGCGCCGGCTGCTGAGCCCGCTGCTCTACGGCATCGTTTTCTACTTCTTTCTGTTCGGCCGCACGGCCCGCCAAAGCGCCTGGCAATACCAGCAGCGCCTGGCCGACTGGAGCCGGCGCGACGACCTGCGCCCTACCCACAGAAGCGTCTTCGGCCAGTTCATGGCGTTCGCCGACGCCCTGCTGGACAAGCTCGACGTATGGAACGGCAAGCTGCGCCTGGAGCAGATCGAAATCATCGACCCGGCCCAACTGCGCGGCCAACTGCGTAGCGAACGCGGGCAGATGCTGGTGGGCGCGCACCTGGGCAATCTTGAGGTGTGCCGCGCCCTCGCCGAGCTTGGCGAAAAGGTCACCATGAACGTGCTGGTGCACACCAAGCACGCTGAACGTTTCAACCGGATTCTGGGCGAAGCCGGGGCGACCAATCTGCGCCTGATCCAGGTCAGCGAACTTGACCCGGCAGTGATGATGCTGCTCAGCCAGCGCCTCGACGACGGCGAGTGGCTGGCGATTGCCGGCGACCGCGTACCGCTGCATGGCGGGCGCACGGTACGCGTGGATTTCCTCGGCCATGACGCCGCCTTCCCCCAAGGCCCGTGGCTGTTGGCCGGTTTGCTGAAATGCCCGGTCAACCTGCTGATGTGCTTGAAGCATCAAGGCCGTTATCGCCTGATCATCGAGCCGTTTGCCCGGTTGATCGAATGGAAACGCAGCGACCGCCAGCAGGTGATCGCACAATGGACCGCCCGCTACGCCGAGCGCCTGGGCCAGTTCTGCCTGGAAGCGCCCCAACAATGGTTCAACTTTTACCCTTTCTGGAAGACCGATGACGACGCATCTTGAGCCGGTAACCTTCGGCGAAATTCCCCTGCGCATCGAAGACGTGCTGGCCCTGGCCAACCGTCAGGCGCCGACTCAACTGCAAGCTGATGCCAAGTACCGCCAGCGCATCGCCAAGGGCGCGCAGTTCCTGGATTCGTTGCTGGACAAGGAAGGCGTGATCTACGGCGTGACCACCGGCTACGGCGACTCGTGCGTGGTGGCGGTGCCGCTGGAGCACGTCGAAGCGCTGCCCCGCCACCTCTACACGTTCCACGGCTGCGGCCTGGGCAAGTTGCTGGATGCGCAAGCCACCCGCGCGGTGCTGGCGGCGCGGTTGCAGTCGCTGTGCCATGGCGTGTCGGGCGTGCGCGTGGAGTTGCTGGAGCGCCTGCACGCGTTCCTGGAATTCGACGTGCTGCCGCTGATTCCGGAAGAAGGCTCGGTAGGCGCCAGCGGTGACTTGACGCCGCTGTCCTACGTGGCCGCAACCTTGTCTGGTGAGCGCGAAGTGATGTTCCGTGGCGAACGCCGCCAGGCGTCGGAGGTGCACCGCGAGCTGGGCTGGGACCCGCTGGTACTGCGCCCGAAAGAGGCCCTGGCACTGATGAACGGCACCGCCGTGATGACCGGCCTCGCCTGCCTGGCCTTCGCCCGCGCCGACTACCTGCTGCAACTGGCCACGCGCATCACCGCGCTGAACGTGGTGGCGCTGCAAGGCAATCCGGAGCATTTCGACGAGCGCCTGTTCGCCGCCAAGCCACACCCGGGGCAGATGCAAGTCGCCGCCTGGCTGCGCAAGGATCTGGCGATTGACGCGCCGACCGCGCCGCTGCATCGCCTGCAAGACCGTTACTCCCTGCGCTGCGCGCCCCACGTCCTGGGCGTGCTGGCCGACAGCCTGAACTGGTTGCGCTCGTTCATCGAGATCGAACTCAACAGCGCCAACGACAACCCGATCATCGACGCCGAAGAAGAACGCGTGCTGCACGGCGGCCACTTCTACGGCGGCCACATCGCGTTCGCCATGGACAGCCTCAAGACCCTGGTGGCCAACGTCGCCGATCTGCTGGACCGCCAGCTCGCGCTGCTGGTGGACGTGCGTTACAACCACGGCTTGCCGAGCAATTTGTCCGGTGCGCCAGCCGAGCGGGCGATGATCAACCACGGCTTCAAGGCTGTGCAGATCGGCACCAGCGCCTGGACCGCCGAAGCGCTGAAAAACACCATGCCGGCCAGCGTGTTCTCGCGCTCCACCGAGTGCCACAACCAGGACAAGGTGAGCATGGGCACCATCGCCGCCCGCGATGCGATTCGTGTGCTGGAACTGACCGAACAAGTCGCCGCCGCCACCTTGCTCGCCGCTAATCAGGGCGTATGGCTGCGGGCTCAGGCAGAAGACGCGCGCCCGCTGCCGCCGGCGCTGGCCGCCATGCACGACGAGCTGGCCAAAGACTTCCCGCCGGTCATCGAAGACCGCGCACTGGAAGGCGAACTGCGCCTGTGCCTCAAGCGTATCGCCGAGCAACACTGGAGGCTGCATGCGTAGCCCCGGCGTGTTGCACTGCGACACTGAAATCCTCGTGCCGTTTTTCGATATCGACACCATGAACGTGGTGTGGCACGGGCACTACGTGAAGTACCTGGAAATCGCTCGCTGCGCCTTGCTGGACAAGCTCGGCCACAACTACACAGCGATGCTGCAAGCGGGCTACGCCTGGCCGGTGATCGACATGCAGCTGCGCTATGTGCGCGGAGCGACCTTCGGCCAGACCATCAACGTGCGCGCCAGCCTGGTGGAGTGGGAGAACCGCTTGAAGGTCAATTACCTGATCAGCGACAAGGCCACCGGTGAACGCCTGACCCGCGCCAGCACTGTGCAAGTGGCGGTGGAAATTGCCAGTCGCGAAATGCAGTTGGCGTCGCCAAAAATATTCACTGACGCCATAGAGAGAGCCTTGAAATGAGATTCCCTGTGGGAGCGGGCTTGCTCGCGAAAATCGTCAACGATAACGCAGGCCGCCTGACACCCCGTGGCGCCCTCAGGTTCTTCGCGAGCAAGCTCGCTCCCACAAGGACCGCGCTAATCCTGTTGTTATGCATTCCAGGCCTGGCCCATGCTTTCGACCTGCAACAACTCAGCGATCAGCTTGCAAAACCGTCGGTGATCCACGGCAACTTCACCCAGGAAAAACACCTGCGCGCCCTACCGCAACCGCTGGTCAGCAAGGGCACCTTCGTCCTGGCCAAGGACCACGGCCTGCTGTGGCTGCTGAAAACCCCGCTGCAACAGGACTACCGCATCAGCGCCAACGGCATCGCCCGGCGTGACGCCAACGGCTGGCAATTGTTGCCGAACAAGAGCGCCGGCGCCGAGCAGAACCGTTTGTTCCTCGCCGTGTTACAGGGCGACAGCAGCGGCTTGCAGCGTGACTTCGAACTGCAGCTGCAAGGCGAAGCCCAGCAGTGGAAACTCACGTTGATCCCGCGCTCGCTGCTGCTCAAGCAGGTGTTCACCCAAATCAATATCGACGGCGGCGAACTGGTGCAGAAGATCGAGCTGCTGGAAACCCAGGGCGACAGCACCGTACTGCGCATGCAGGACAGCACCAGCAGCCAGCCCTTGAGCGACGCGGAGCAACACGACTTTGCCGAGTGAACGCTGGTTGCCGCGCCTGTTCCTGATCCTGCTGGTGGCCGTGTTGGCCCTGGCGGGCTGGCAATGGCGCCATGGCGCGCCGTTGTCGGCGAATTTGATGGAACTGGTGCCCGGCACCGCGCCGGATGCGCTGGAGCTGCGCGCCGAACAGCGCATGCAGGAACCGCTGAACCGCGAAATGCTGGTGCTGGTGGGGCATGCCGATCGACAAAAAGCCGTGGCTATGGCGACGCAATTGGGCGAAGCCTGGCAAGCCAGCGGCCTGTTTGAGAAAGTTCAGTGGAACCTCCAAGCCGACCTGCCGGCCCTGCGTCAGCAGTTGCTGCAAGGCCGGCTGGCGATGCTCTCGGCCAAGGATCGCGAGCAACTGATCGACGAGCCCCAGGCGTTTATTCAGCAGCGGGTTCAGGCGCTGTTCGACCCGTTCACCGGCTTCAGCCTGGTGCCGAGCCAGGACGATTGGCTGGGCCTCACCGGGCGCATCCAGAACAGCCAGCCGCAACACGGTTCGGTGCAGCTGGATATCGGCAGCGGCGCGCTGATCGCCGATGCCGACGGCAAAAGCTGGGTACTGCTGCGGGCCCGCACCACCGGCAATGCCTTCGACATGAAACTGCCGCTGCAAGTGGCTGACCTGCTCAAGGCCAGCCGCGAGCAGGCCGACCAGCAAGGCGCGCAATTGCTCGCCGCAAGCGGCCTGCAGTATGCAGCCAATGGTCAGCAGCAGGCCACCCGGGAAATCACTTGGGTCGGCGGCGGCGCGACGGTAGGCATCCTGTTATTGCTGCTGCTTGCGTTCCGCCGCTGGCGGGTGTTGCTGGCGTTTGTGCCGGTGCTGGTGGGCATGCTGTTTGGTGCGGTGGCCTGTGTGGCGCTGTTCGGGCATATGCATGTGATCACGCTGGTGCTGGGCTCGAGCCTGATCGGCGTGGCGGTGGATTACCCGCTGCATTACCTGTCCAAGAGCTGGAGCATGAGCCCTTGGCGCAGTTGGCCGGCCTTGCGCCTGACCTTGCCGGGCCTGAGCCTGAGCCTGGCCACCAGTTGCATAGGTTACCTGGCCCTGGCGTGGACGCCGTTCCCGGCGCTGACGCAAATCGCGGTGTTCTCCGCTGCCGGTCTGGTGGGCGCTTACCTGTCGGCCGTGTGCCTGTTGCCGGCCTTGCTCAAAGGCGTCGAGCTGCGCCCGGCGCAATGGCCGCTGCGCATTGCCGAGTTCCTGCTGAGCGTGCGCGAGTCGCTGCTCAAGCGCCTGCCAAGCCCGGTGTTGCTGGTACTGGTGTTGGTGTTTTGCGCCGGTGGGCTGTGGCACCTGAACAGCAAAAACGATATCCGCCAGTGGATCGGTGCGCCGCCGCAGTTGCTGCAGGAAGCCCAGGCCGTTGCGCGGATTACCGGGTTCCAGCCCACCAGCCAGTTCTTCCTGGTGCGGGCGGACAACCAGCAGCAGTTGCTGGAACGCCAGGCCGCGCTGAGCCAGCGCCTGGATCAGTTGGTGAACATGGACAAGCTCCAGGGTTACCTGGCGCTCAACCAGTTGGTCAGCGCGCCGGCGGAGCAACAGCAACTGCGCGAGGCCCTGAACCAACTGCCGCAGTACTGGCAGCCATTGCTGGACCTCGGCGTACCCGCCAGTGCGCTGCAAGCCGAGCTGACCCAGTTGCAGGCCTTGCCCACCGAGGACATCGACGCAGCACTGGTCGGCCCGCTGGCCGAGCCGTGGCGCACGCTGTGGCTGGGGAATGTCGACGGTGGCGTGGCGGCGATGGTGAGCCTGCAAGGGTTGAACAACCCGGCCTTGCTGCGGGTGCAGGCCCTGGATCTGCCCGGCGTGCAGTTGGTGGACCGCCTGGGCGACTTGAACCAGGTGTTTGCCGCGACGCAAATCAGCGCCGCCGAATTGAAATTGATGTCCTGCGTGTTGATCGTACTGCTGCTGATCCTGCCGTTCGGCTTCGGCGGTGCCTTGCGCATCGTCGCCCTGCCGTTGCTGGCGGCGCTGTGCAGCCTGGCCAGCCTGGGTTGGCTGGGGCAGCCGCTGACGTTGTTCAGCCTGTTCGGCCTGCTGCTGGTGACCGCCATCAGCGTCGACTACGCGATCCTGATGCGTGAACAAATTGGCGGCGCCGCCGTGAGCCTGTTGGGCACACTGTTGGCGGCCGTGACTACTTGGCTATCGTTCGGCCTGCTGGCTATTTCCAGCACACCGGCGGTGAGTAATTTTGGGCTGTCGGTGAGCCTGGGGCTGGCGTTCAGCTTCATGCTGGCGCCGTGGGCCAGCCCGTCCGGGACAAGGAAGATAAGATGAGCAGCCAATACCTGAGTAAAAACTACGTCGAAGAAACCAAATTCGGCTTCTGGTTCCTGCGCAGCCACACCTGGCAGCACCATGTGCTGCGCGTGGCCATCAACGACCTGCGCAGCCTGTTCAGCGACCCGCTGCCGGTTGCCCCGGTGCTGCTGGACGCCGGCTGCGGCCAGGGCAAGTCGTTCCAGTACCTGCAGCAGGTGTTCGCCCCCGAACGCCTGATCGGCCTCGACGCCGACCCCCACAGCCTCGACCTGAGCCGCGCCGAAGCCGCGCGCCAGGGCATCGCCATCGAGTTGATCGGCAGCGACTGCGCGACCCTCGACGTGGCCGACGCCAGTGTCGACGTGCTGTTCTGTCACCAGACCTTCCATCATCTGGTGGAACAGCATCGCGCCCTGAAAGAGTTCTATCGCGTGCTCAAGCCAGGCGGCTACCTGCTGTTTGCCGAATCCACCGAGGCCTATATCGACACCTGGGTAATCCGCTGGCTGTTTCGTCACCCGATGCATGTGCAGAAAAGCGCCGAGGAGTACCTTGAGATGATTCGCGAGCAGGGCTTTGAGTTCGGCCCGCAGAACGTCTCGTACCCGTACCTGTGGTGGAGCCGCGCCACCGATTTCGGCCTGCTTGAGCGCTGGGGCCTGCGCCAGCCAAAACCGGCCGGCCAGCGCGAAGAAACCTTGGTCAACGTGGTTGCCCGCAAACCTCTGGCGAGCGCTGAAACATGATCCGAATGCTGTTGATCGGCTGCCTGTTGCTGCTGGGCGCGTGCGCCAGCCAGCCGCCGTTGCCGTCGAAAAACCCGGTACTGAGCCTGCCACTGCAACTGCACGTACAGCGCGAACAGGATGGCCAACGCCAGGACTGGTTGCTGGTGATGCAGCGCGAAGGCGGCGGGATTCGCTGGTCGATGATGGACCCGCTGGGCATTCCCCAGGCTCGGCAGATGCTGATCAATGGCGCCTGGCAGGCCGACGGTCTGCTGCCGCCCAATCCCCAGGCGCGTGAACTGTTTGCCGCGCTGTTGTTCGCCCTGACCTCGGCGGATGAAGTTTCCAGGCTGTACCCCGGCACCCAGGAAATGGACCTGATCCGCACCCTGCCGTCCCACTGGAAGATCACCTATCACTCCTCCCTGGTGTTTCGCGTGGACGTGATCGGGCAACACCTGACCTACCACATCTCGCCGCTAGGGGCTGCCCGATGAGCGCCTACCTCAATGCCCTCGGCGTGATCTGCGCCCTGGGCCGCGACAAGCGCGAAGTCAGCCGCAGCCTGTTTGCCGGCGACTGCTCCGGCATGCGCGCCGAAAGCGGCTGGGTGCCGGAGCGTGTGTTGCCGGTGGCCGCTGTGCACGGTGAACTGGCGGCGATACCGCCCGGGCTGGAATCCCATCGCAGCCGCAATAACCAGTTGCTGCTGGAAGCCGCGTTGCAGATTGACGACGAGATCCGGCAAGCGATCCAGACGTTCGGCGCGTCGCGCATTGGCATCGTGCTCGGCACCAGCACCTCGGGCATCGATGAAGCCAGCCGTGGCATCGCCCACTATCTGCGGGAAAACCAGTTCCCCGCCGACTACGACTATCAGCAACAGGCGCTTGGCGCCCCGGCCGATTTCCTCGCCGACTGGCTGCAACTGAGCGGCCCGGCTTACGTGATTTCCACCGCCTGCACCTCCAGCGCACGAGCGCTGATGAGTGCCCAACGCCTGTTGGACCTGGGTGTGTGCGATGCGGTGATCTGCGGTGGCGTCGACACGCTGTGCAAGCTGACCCTCAATGGTTTTTCGTCCCTGGAAGCGGTTTCGGCAGAGCGCTGCAATCCGTTTTCGCTGAACCGCAACGGCATCAATATCGGCGAAGCCGCCGTGTTGTTCCTGATGAGCAAAACCCCGGCGCCGGTCGCACTGCTGGGCAGTGGCGCCAGTTGCGACGCCCACCATATTTCCGCCCCCGAGCCTACCGGCAAGGGTGCGTTGCAAGCGATGCGCAAGGCCCTGGCCAGCGCACAACTGGCGCCCGGACAAATCGGTTACCTGAACCTGCACGGCACCGCTACCCAACATAACGATGCCATGGAAAGCCTGGCGGTCGCGGCCCTGTTCCCGGACGGCGTAGCCTGCTCCTCGACCAAACCCATGACCGGCCACACCCTGGGCGCCGCCGGCGCGCTGGAAGCGGCGTTCTGCTGGCTGAGCCTGGCAGAAGGCGTAGTGCCGCCGCATGTCTGGGATGGCCAGGCGGACCCCGACCTGCCCGTACTGAAGTGGGCGTCGCCCGGCGACGCCCTGGAAAAACGCTGCCTGATGAGCAACTCGTTTGCCTTCGGCGGCAACAACGTCAGCCTGATTATCGGAGACGCCCCATGACTGATTGGCCGCTCGCCGAACTGCTGCCCCACGCCGGTGACATGATCCTGATCGATCAGGTCCTGAGCTTTGATGAAGAACAGATCCAGACCCGCCTGACGGTCAAGCCCGGCGGTCTTTTCAACCGCGCCGATGGCAGCCTGCCCGCGTGGGTCGGCATTGAGTTGATGGCGCAAAGCGTCGCCGCCTACGCCGGTTGCCGTGCGCGCCAGAAAGGTGAAGCCGTGGAGTTGGGCTTCCTGCTGGGCACGCGCAAGTTCGAGTGCAACGTCGAGCACTTTCCCGCAGGCACCGAGCTGACCATCCACGGCCTGCGCTCCCTGGAAGACGACAACGGCATGGGTGTGTTCGAATGCCACCTCACCGGTCACGGCATCCAGGCCAGCGCGCGCTTGAACGTATTTCGACCGCCCCAGGCGGCCAACTATTTAGATGAATCGAAGGACACCACGCCATGACTGAATCCGTATTGGTGACCGGCTCCAGCCGTGGCATCGGCCGCGCTATCGCTGTGCGCCTGGCCCAGGCCGGGCACGACATCGTGCTGCACTGCCGCAGCGGGCGTGCCGAGGCGGATGCGGTGCAGGTCGAAATCGAAGCGCTGGGGCGCAAGGCCCGGGTGTTGCAATTCGATGTGGCGGACCGCGCCAGCTGCAAGGAGATCCTTGAAGCCGACGTGGAAGCCCATGGCGCGTATTACGGCGTGGTGCTCAATGCGGGCCTGACGCGCGACGGCGCGTTTCCAGCGCTGTCGGAAGACGATTGGGACGTGGTGATACGCACCAACCTCGACGGTTTCTACAACGTGCTGCACCCGGTGATGATGCCGATGATTCGTCGTCGCGCCGCCGGGCGGATCGTGTGCATCACCTCGGTATCCGGGCTGATCGGCAACCGCGGCCAGGTCAACTACAGCGCGTCCAAGGCCGGCCTGATCGGCGCCGCCAAAGCCCTGGCCATCGAGCTGGGCAAGCGCAAGATCACCGTCAACTGCGTGGCCCCCGGGCTGATCGACACCGCGATGCTCGATGAAAACGTACCGGTGGAAGAGCTGATGAAAATGATCCCGGCCCAGCGCATGGGCACGCCGGAAGAAGTCGCCGGGGCGGTGAATTTCCTGATGTCGGCAGAAGCCGGCTACATCACCCGCCAAGTGCTGGCCGTGAATGGAGGCCTGTGCTGATGAAACGCGTGGTGGTCACCGGCATGGCCGGCGTTACGTCCCTGGGCAGCGATTGGGCAACCATCGCCGCCAACTTCCGCGCCAACCGCAGCGGCATCCGGCGCATGGACGAGTGGGACCGTTTCACCGAACTGAACACCCGGCTGGCCGGGCCGATCGATGATTTCGTGGTGCCCGCCCACTGGACCCGCAAGCAACTGCGCAGCATGGGCCGGGTTTCCCGGCTAGCGGTATGGGCGGCGGAGCAGGCGCTCAAAGACGCCGGCTTGCTGGGCGACGAGTCGATCAAGGACGGGCGCATGGGCGTGGCCTGTGGCTCGTCCACCGGCAGCACCGACGAGATCAAGGCCTTCGGCAATATGCTGCTGAACTCGGTGGCCGAGGGGCTGAACGCCAACTCCTACGTGCGGATGATGCCCCACACCACGGCGGCGAATATCAGCATTTTCTTCGGCCTCACCGGCCGGCTGATCCCCACGTCCAGCGCGTGCACCAGCGGCAGCCAGGGCATCGGCTACGCCTATGAGGCCATCAAGTTCGGCCGCCTGCCGCTGATGTTGGCAGGTGGCGCCGAAGAGCTGTGCCCTACCGAAGCCATGGTGTTCGATGCGCTGTACGCCACCAGCCTGAAAAACGATGCACCACAAACCAGCCCGCGTCCCTACGACAGTGGCCGCGACGGCCTGGTGATCGGCGAAGGCGGCGGCATCCTGGTACTCGAAGAGCTGGAACATGCACTGGCCCGTGGCGCGCATATCCACGCCGAAATCGTCGGCTTCGGCAGCAACGCCGACGGCCAGCACACCACCCGCCCGGAACAGGCCACCATGCGCCGCGCCATGGAACTGGCACTGGAAGATGCGGGGCTTGCGCCCGACGCGATCGGCTATGTGAACGGCCATGGCACCGCCACCGACCAGGGCGACATCGCCGAAACCCTGGCCACCAGCAGCCTGTTCGGCAGCCGCATGCCCATCAGTTCGCAGAAGAGTTTCCTCGGCCACACCCTGGGTGCATGCGGCGCGCTGGAGTCGTGGTTCAGCATCGAGATGATGAACCGCAACCAATACGTGCACACCTTCAACCTCGACGAAGTCGACCCGCGCTGCGGCGAGCTGGACTACCTGCAAGGTGAGTTCCGCGAGCTGCACAGCGACTACGTGATGAACAACAATTTTGCCTTTGGCGGCGTCAACACTTCGCTGATCTTCCGCCGCTGGGTGTAAGTTTTTTTACTGACTGGAGAAATGGAATGTCTTCCCTGCTACGCGCAACACTGGTCGCTTTGGCCCTGCTCACCACCGCTGGCTGCACCAACAAACCGGTGCTCAACACCCAGCACGACTTGCCGGCGAACCCGCAGGTCAACGAAGAAAAAATGAAGCAGACCATTATCGCGGCCTTGAACAAACGCCAATGGGTGGTGCAGCGCCTGAGCCCGCAACTGGTGCAGGCCGAGATCAACGTGCGCAACCAGTTCCACGCTGAAATCGACATTCGCTACACCGCCACCAGCTACGCCATCACCTACCGCGACAGCCGCGACCTGGGCTACAAGGACGGCAAGATTCACCGCAACTACAACCGCTGGGTGAGCATGCTGGACCGTGACATCCTGGCGGCGTTGCGCACCAATGGTGTGAGTGACACGGCGCAGTTGCTCCAGCAGACCGGGACGTCGAAGCAGAACTGAAACACCCGCTTCCCTGTGGCGAGGGAGCTTGCTCCCGTTGGGGCGCGAAGCGCCCCTGAAACCTGCGATTGAGGGTTGCCTGGTAAAACTCAGTCGTCGGGTTTTGGGGCTGCTGCGCAGCCCAGCGGGAGCAAGCTCCCTCGCCACAGGTTATACGTCGGTCATACCAATGCCTTGCGGGTCAGCAGCTCGACAAACGCCTTGGCCATCGGCGTCTGCTGACCCTTGCGCTGCACCAGCCACACCGCCGTCACCGCCTCCTGATCCAGCAACGTGCGATACACCACGCCATCAATGCGGATCCGCTGATACGACGCCGGCAACACCGAGACACCCAACCCCGCCGCCACCAGGCCGATGATGGTCATCGCCTCCCCGGCCTCCTGCGCGAAGTGCGGGCTGAAGCCGGCATCACGCGCCAGGCTCATCAATTGGGCATACAACCCGCTGCCGTAAGTCCGCGGGAAAAACACAAACGGTTCTTCGGCCAATTGCGCCAGGTGCAAACCCCGCTCGCTGCCCTCCACCAACGGATGCCCGGCGTTCAGCACGGCCACCAAGGGCTCGCGCATCAGTTCCACGACGCTCAGGGAATCGGGCAACGGCAACGGTCGCATCAACCCCACCTGAATCGACTCATCCACCAGCGACTCGGCCACCTCCGTGCTGCTCATCTCCTGCAGATTCAAATGCACCGCCGGGAATGCCTGGCGAAACGCGAAGATCGCCTGTGGGATGCTGGAGTTGAACGGCGCAGAAGAGGTGAAGCCAATCTTCAACTCCCCCAGTTCCCCCAACTGCGCCCGACGCGCCACGTCCGCCGCTTTATCCACCTGCGCCAGCACCAACCGCGCCTCTTGCAGGAACAACCTGCCGGCCTCGCTCAGCTCGACCCGACGATTGGTACGCTCAAACAACCGCGCACCTATCTCCTGCTCCAGCGCCTGGATCTGCTGGCTCAGGGGCGGCTGGGAGATCCCCAGCACCTGCGCGGCGCGGCCAAAATGCAGCTCTTCAGCCACGGCGATGAAGTAACGCAGGTGGCGCAATTCCATGAAAACCTCATTAGGTCGTAAAAGCTCTTAAACAGGTCGAACAATATATTGGAAAGAATCAATAGGGAGCTATATTCTTTTTTGCATTGCCAGCCCTGGCAGTCTTTCCTCCCCGAGGTCCCGCGTGAAATCTGCTGTCGCTCCGCTTGCTCAAGAAGTACCGCCCACCGCCCTCGATGAAGTGGTGGCACAGCTCAACGAGCAGTACATCGAAAAAGGCACCCCGATGTTCATGCGCACGGTGCTGGCGCTGTTCTCCGGCGGTTTCGCCACTTTCGCCCTGCTCTACTGCGTACAGCCGATGATGCCGGCGCTGTCCCACGAATTTTCCATCAATGCCGCGCAAAGCAGCCTGATTCTCTCGGTGGCCACCGGCATGCTCGCCATTGGCCTGCTGATCACCGGGCCGATTTCCGACACCCTGGGGCGCAAGCCGGTGATGGTTGCCGCGCTGTTCTGCGCCGCACTGTGCACCATCGCCAGCGGCTTGATGCCAAGCTGGGAAGGCATCCTGCTGATGCGCGCACTGGTGGGCCTGTCCCTCAGCGGCCTGGCAGCGGTGGCCATGACCTACCTGAGTGAAGAGATCCACCCGCAACACATCGGCCTGGCCATGGGTTTGTACATCGGTGGTAACGCCATTGGCGGCATGAGCGGGCGCTTGATCATCGGTGTGCTGATCGACTTCGTCAGTTGGCACACGGCGATGCTGATCATTGGCGCCCTGGCGCTGATCGCAGCCACGGTGTTCTGGAAGATCCTCCCCGAGTCGCGCAACTTCCGCGCCAGCACCCTGCACCCGCGCAGCCTGGTGGACGGCTTCACCATGCACTTCAAGGACGCCGGCCTGCCGTGGCTGTTCCTCGAAGCCTTCGTGCTGATGGGCGCCTTTGTGACGATGTTCAACTACATCGGCTACCGCTTGCTGGCGGACCCGTACGATTTGAGCCAGGCCGTGGTAGGCCTGCTGTCGCTGGTCTACCTCTCGGGTATCTACAGCTCGGCGAAAATCGGCTCCCTGGCCGACCGCCTGGGCCGTCGCCGAGTGCTGTGGGGCACCATCGTGCTGATGCTCGGCGGCATCGCCCTGACGCTGTTTACCCCGCTGTGGCTGGTAGTGCCCGGCATGCTGATCTTCACCTTCGGCTTCTTCGGCGCCCACTCAGTGGCCAGCAGCTGGATCGGCCGCCGCGCGCTGAAAGCCAAGGGCCAGGCGTCGTCGCTGTACCTGTTCAGTTACTACGTGGGGTCGAGTATTGCGGGGACGGCGGGCGGGTTTTTCTGGCACTACGCCGGGTGGAACGGGATTGGCGGGTTTATCGTCGCGCTGTTGATCGTCGCGTTGCTGGTGGCGTTGAAGCTGGCGAAGTTACCGCCGTTGCAGGAAGCCAAGGCTTAATCACCGCTCACAAAAAAGCCCGGCATCTGCCGGGCTTTTTCATTGCCGCGCGATCACTCGTGATACTGCGCCGACAACTCGTGCACCGCCCGCAGGAACGCGCCTGCGTGCTCCGGATCAACTTCCGGAGTAATGCCGTGGCCAAGGTTGAACACGTGACCACTGCCTTTGCCGTAGCTGGCAAGGATGCGGCCCACTTCAGCGCGGATCGCTTCCGGCTTGGCGTACAGCACGGTCGGGTCCATGTTGCCTTGCAGCGCAACCTTGTTGCCCACGCGGCGACGGGCTTCGCCGAGGTCGCAGGTCCAGTCCAGGCCCAGCGCGTCGGCGCCGGCGTCGGCGATGCTTTCCAGCCACAGGCCGCCGCCCTTGGTGAACATGATCACCGGCACCTTGCGGCCTTCGTGTTCGCGGATCAGGCCGCTGACGATCTTGCGCATGTAGGCCAGGGAGAACTCCTGGTACGCCGCCGCCGACAGGTTGCCACCCCAGGTGTCGAAGATCTGCACCGCCTGAGCGCCGGCCATGATCTGGCCGTTGAGGTAGGAGGTGACCGACTGCGCCAGCTTGTCCAGCAGCAGGTGCATGGCTTGCGGGTTGTCGTACAGCATGGCCTTGGTCTTGCGGAAGTCTTTCGACGAGCCGCCTTCGACCATGTAGGTGGCCAGGGTCCACGGGCTGCCGGAGAAGCCGATCAGCGGCACGCGGCCGTTCAGCTCGCGGCGGATGGTGCTGACCGCATCCATGACGTAGCCCAGGTCCTTGTGGGGATCGGGGATCGGCAGGGCTTCGATGTCGGCCAGGGTGCTGACGACTTTCTTGAAACGCGGGCCTTCGCCGGTTTCGAAGTACAGGCCCTGGCCCATGGCATCAGGGATGGTCAGGATATCGGAGAACAGGATGGCCGCATCCAGCTGTGGATAGCGGTCCAGCGGTTGCATGGTGACTTCGCAGGCGAACTCCGGGTTCATGCACAGGCTCATGAAGTCGCCGGCGTGGGCGCGACTGGCGCGGTATTCCGGCAGGTAGCGACCGGCCTGGCGCATCATCCACACAGGGGTGACGTCCACGGGTTGCTTGAGCAGGGCACGAAGGAAACGGTCGTTCTTGAGGGCAGTCATGTCGGCATCCGCAAAAAAAGTGCGGGCATTTTCTCAGAGCGCGACGCAAAAGGCACGGCAAGAGCCGTGCCTTTTGTCTATCGGGTCAATTTGTCGCGGATATGAAAGCGCCACAAAACAAATGTGGGAGCGGGCTTGCTCGCGAAAGCGGTGGGTCAGCCAACACATCTGGTGACTGATATACCGCATTCGCGAGCAAGCCCGCTCCCACATTTTGATCCCATTTCAATCCGGGATCGGGGTCAGACCTGCAGGTAATCCAGGATACCTTCGGCGGCGTTGCGGCCTTCGAAGATGGCCGTCACTACCAGGTCAGAACCGCGCACCATGTCGCCACCGGCGAAGATTTTCGGGTTGCTGGTCTGGTGTTTGTACTGGCCTTGTTCCGGGGCTACAACGCGGCCCTGGCTGTCGGTCTGGATTTCGAACTGCTCGAACCACGGCGCCGGGCTTGGGCGGAAACCGAAGGCGATGACCACGGCGTCTGCCGGGATGATCTCTTCGGAACCCGGGATCGGCTCGGGGCTGCGACGGCCACGGGCATCCGGTTCGCCGAGACGGGTCTCGACCACTTTCACGCCTTCGACACGGTCTTCACCGACGATAGCGATCGGCTGGCGGTTGTAGAGGAATTTCACGCCTTCTTCCTTGGCGTTCTTCACCTCTTTGCGCGAACCCGGCATGTTGGCTTCGTCACGACGGTAGGCACAGGTCACCGACTTGGCGCCCTGGCGAATCGAAGTGCGGTTGCAGTCCATCGCGGTATCACCACCGCCCAGCACCACGACCTTCTTGCCTTTCATGTCGACGAAATCTTCCGGCGACTTTTCAAAGCCCAGGTTGCGGTTGACGTTGGCGATCAGGAAGTCCAGAGCGTCGTACACGCCCGGCAGGTCCTCACCGGCAAAGCCGCCCTTCATGTAGGTGTAGGTGCCCATGCCCATGAACACGGCATCGTATTCTTCGAGCAGTTGCTCCATGGTCACGTCCTTGCCGATTTCGGTATTGAGGCGGAACTCGATACCCATGCCGGTGAAGACTTCGCGACGATGGCTCAGAACGGTTTTTTCCAGCTTGAACTCGGGGATGCCGAAGGTCAGCAGGCCACCGATTTCCGGGTTCTTGTCGAACACCACCGGGGTCACGCCGCCACGTACCAGCACGTCGGCACAGCCCAGGCCCGCCGGGCCCGCGCCGATGATCGCGACGCGCTTGCCGGTCGGCTTGACCTTGGACATGTCCGGGCGCCAGCCCATGGCGAACGCGGTGTCGGTGATGTACTTCTCCACCGAACCGATGGTCACCGCGCCGAAGCCGTCGTTGAGGGTGCACGCACCCTCGCACAGACGGTCCTGCGGGCACACCCGGCCGCACACTTCCGGCAGGGTGTTGGTCTGGTGCGACAGCTCGGCGGCGGCGAGGATGTTGCCCTCGGCCACCAGCTTCAGCCAGTTCGGAATGAAGTTGTGCACCGGGCACTTCCATTCGCAATACGGGTTACCGCAACCCAGGCAGCGGTGGGCCTGGTCGGCCGAGTGCTGGGGTTTGAAGGGCTCGTAGATTTCCACGAACTCTTTCTTGCGTTGACGCAACAGTTTCTTCTTCGGATCTTTGCGCCCGACATCGATGAACTGGAAGTCGTTATTCAGACGTTCAGCCATGTTAAAACCTCATCAAACTCTTCAGGCGCATATCACTGCGGGTTGGCACGGATGCTGGAAAGCAACGATTTCAGGTTGGCAGCCTTGGGCTTGACCAGCCAGAAACGGCGCAGGTAGTCATCGAGGTTTTCAGCGAGGTTGCGACCCCATTCGCTGTTGGTTTCCTCGACATATTCGTCCAGCACATGCTGCAAGTGGTTGCGATAGGATTCCATCGCTTCGCCGCTGATCCGCTGGATCTCCACCAACTCGTGGTTCACCTTGTCGACGAAGGTGTTGTCCTGGTCGAGCACGTAGGCGAAACCGCCGGTCATGCCCGAACCGAAGTTGTAGCCGGTCTTGCCCAGCACCGCGACAAAACCCCCGGTCATGTACTCGCAGCAGTGATCGCCCGTGCCTTCAACCACGGTGTGGGCACCGGAGTTACGCACTGCGAAACGCTCACCGGCCGTGCCCGCGGCAAACAGCTTGCCGCCGGTTGCGCCGTACAGGCAGGTGTTGCCGATGATGGCACTGTCTTGAGTCTTGTAGACGCTGCCGACTGGCGGGACGATCACCAGCTTGCCGCCGGTCATGCCCTTGCCCACGTAGTCGTTGGCGTCGCCTTCGAGGTACATGTTCAAGCCACCGGCGTTCCATACGCCGAAGCTCTGGCCAGCGGTACCCTTGAAGCGGAAGGTGATCGGCGCCTTGGCCATGCCCTGGTTGCCGTGCTTGCGCGCGATTTCGCCGGAGATGCGTGCGCCGATGGAACGGTCGCAGTTGCAGATATCCAGGGCGAATTCGCCGCCGCTTGCGTCGTTGATCGACGAAGTGGCCATCTCGACCATCTTCTCGGCCAGCAGGCCCTTGTCGAACGGCGGGTTGCGGTCAACCTGGCAGAACTGTGGCTTGTCGGCCGGGATGTGATCGCTGCCCAACAGCGGCGTCAGGTCCAGGTGCTGTTGCTTGGCGGTCTGGCCTTCGAGGATGTCCAGCAGGTCGGTACGGCCGATCAGCTCTTCCAGGGAACGCACGCCCAGCTTGGCCAGCCACTCACGGGTTTCCTCGGCGACGTAGGTGAAGAAATTCACCACCATGTCGACGGTCCCGATGTAGTGGTCCTTGCGCAGCTTCTCGTTCTGAGTGGCCACGCCGGTGGCGCAGTTGTTCAGGTGGCAGATGCGCAGGTATTTGCAGCCCAGGGCGATCATTGGCGCGGTGCCGAAGCCGAAGCTTTCGGCGCCGAGGATTGCGGCCTTGATCACGTCGAGGCCGGTTTTCAGGCCACCGTCGGTCTGCACCCGGACCTTGCCGCGCAGGTCGTTGCCGCGCAGGGTCTGGTGAGTCTCGGCCAGGCCCAGTTCCCACGGCGCACCGGCGTACTTGATGGAGGTCAGCGGCGAAGCGCCGGTGCCGCCGTCGTAGCCGGAGATGGTGATCAGGTCGGCATAGGCCTTGGCCACACCGGCGGCGATGGTGCCCACGCCGGCTTCCGCGACCAGTTTCACCGAGACCAGGGCCTGCGGGTTGACTTGTTTCAGGTCGAAAATCAGCTGCGACAAATCCTCGATCGAGTAGATGTCGTGGTGCGGCGGCGGCGAAATCAATGTCACGCCCGGCACTGCATAACGCAGCTTGGCGATCAGGCCGTTGACCTTGCCGCCTGGCAGTTGCCCGCCTTCGCCCGGCTTGGCGCCCTGGGCAACCTTGATCTGCAGCACTTCGGCGTTGACCAGGTATTCCGGGGTCACACCAAAGCGGCCAGTGGCGACCTGCTTGATTTTCGAGCTCTTGATGGTGCCGTAGCGCGCCGGGTCTTCACCGCCTTCGCCGGAGTTTGAACGCGCACCCAGGCGGTTCATGGCTTCGGCCAGGGCTTCGTGAGCCTCAGGCGACAAGGCGCCCAGGGAAATACCGGCGGAGTCGAAACGCTTGAGGATCGATTCCAGTGGCTCGATCTCGCTGATGGCCAGCGGCGTGTCCAGGGTTTTCACCTTGAACAAATCGCGGATCATCGACACCGGGCGGTTATCCACCAGCGCGGTGTATTCCTTGAACTTGGCGTAGTCGCCTTGCTGCACGGCGGCTTGCAGGGTGTTGACCACGTCCGGGTTGTAGGCGTGGTATTCGCCACCGTGCACGAACTTCAGCAGGCCGCCTTGCTGGATCGGCTTGCGCGCGCTCCAGGCTTCGGCGGCCAGGGCTTTCTGCTCGGCTTCGATGTCGACGAAACGCGCACCCTTTATGCGGCTCGGCACACCACGGAAGCTCATCTCGCAAACTTCTTCCGACAGGCCGATGGCTTCGAACAATTGCGCGCCGCGGTAGGACGTGACGGTGGAGATGCCCATCTTCGACAGGATCTTCAGCAGGCCCTTGGTGATGCCTTTACGGTAGTTCTTGAACACCTCGTAGAGGTCGCCCAGCACTTCGCCGGTACGGATCAGGTCGCCGAGTACTTCGTAAGCCAGGAACGGATACACCGCCGAAGCGCCGAAGCCGATCAACACCGCAAAGTGATGCGGGTCGCGGGCGGTGGCGGTTTCAACCAGGATATTGGAATCGCAACGCAGGCCCTTTTCGGTCAGGCGGTGGTGTACCGCGCCGGTGGCCAGGGAAGCGTGGATCGGCAACTTGCCCGGAGCAATATGGCGGTCGGTCAGCACAATCTGGGTACGGCCGGCGCGCACGGCTTCTTCAGCCTGATCGGCGACGTTACGCACAGCGGCTTCCAGGCCGAAGCTCTCGTCGTAGTTCAGGTCGATGATCTGCCGGTCGAAGCCCGGGCGATCCAGGGTCATCAACGAGCGCCACTTGGCCGGGGAAATGACCGGCGAGCTGAGGATCACGCGGGAAGCGTGCTCAGGCGATTCCTGGAAGATGTTGCGCTCGGCACCGAGGCACACTTCCAGGGACATCACGATGGCTTCGCGCAGCGGGTCGATCGGCGGGTTGGTCACCTGGGCGAACTGCTGGCGGAAATAGTCGTACGGCGTGCGCACGCGCTGGGACAGCACGGCCATTGGCGTGTCATCGCCCATGGAGCCAACGGCCTCATAGCCCTGCTCGCCCAGTGGGCGCAGCACCTGGTCACGTTCTTCGAAGGTGACCTGGTACATCTTCATGTACTGCTTGAGCTGGTCGACGTCGTAGAAGGCAGAACCGTGGTCGTTGTCTTCCATGGTTGCCTGGATGCGCAGGGCATTCTTGCGCAGCCATTGCTTGTACGGATGACGGGACTTCAAGCGGTTGTCGATGGCATCGGTGTCAAGGATCTGACCGGTCTCGGTGTCCACGGCGAGGATCTGGCCCGGGCCAACGCGGCCCTTGGCGATCACGTCTTCCGGCTTGTAGTTCCACACGCCGATTTCCGACGCCAGGGTGATGAAGCCGTTGGTAGTGGTCACCCAGCGCGCCGGGCGCAGGCCGTTACGGTCGAGCAGGCACACGGCGTAGCGACCGTCGGTCATTACCACGCCGGCCGGGCCGTCCCACGGTTCCATGTGCATCGAGTTGTACTCATAGAACGCCCGCAGGTCGGGGTCCATGGTCTCGACGTTCTGCCACGCTGGCGGAATGATCATGCGCACGCCACGGAACAGGTCGATGCCGCCGGTGACCATCAGTTCGAGCATGTTGTCCATGCTGGAGGAGTCGGAACCCACGCGGTTGACCAGCGGGCCGAGCTCTTCCAGGTCCATCAGGTCGTTGGCGAACTTGGTTCGACGGGCCACGGCCCAGTTGCGGTTGCCGGTGATGGTGTTGATCTCGCCGTTGTGGGCGAGGAAGCGGAATGGCTGGGCCAGCGGCCATTTCGGCAGGGTGTTGGTGGAGAAGCGCTGGTGGAACACGCAGATTGCGGTTTGCAGGCGCTCATCGCTCAGGTCTGGATAGAAGGCGGTCAAGTCCGCCGGCATCATCAGGCCTTTATAAATGATGGTCTTGTGGGAAAAGCTGCAGATGTAGTGGTCGGTGTCGGCGGCATTGGCCACGGACGAGCGACGACGAGAGGTGAACAGCTTGATCGCCATGTCCTGGTCGCTCAGGCCGTCGCCTGCGATGAACACTTGTTCGATCTGCGGCAGGCGCTCCAGGGCCAGGCGGCCGAGTACGCTGGTGTCGATCGGCACTTTGCGCCAGCCGACGAGCTGCAGGCCAGCGGCCAGGATCTCGCGGTTCATGTTCTCGCGAGCGGCTTCGGCTTTTACCGGGTCCTGGTTGAAGAACACCATGCCCACGGCATATTGCTTGGGCAAATCGGCGCCGAAATGCTCCTTGGCGACTGCGCGCAGGAACTGGTCGGGCTTTTGAATCAGCAAGCCGCAACCGTCACCGGTCTTGCCGTCGGCGTTGATCCCACCGCGGTGGGTCATGCAGGTCAGGGCCTCGATGGCCGTTTGCAAAAGGGTATGACTGGGCTCGCCCTGCATGTGGGCTATCAGGCCGAAACCGCAGTTATCCTTGAATTCATCGGGTTGGTACAGACCTGCTTTCATAGACACTTTCTCACCAGGCTGCCTCTTATTCCGAGGCAAATTTCTTTTCAATTCAACCGGTTACCTTCCACGCCGAACGTACGCCGGCTTAGCGGGGGGCAAAAGGGAGGTCATTGTACACACCGACACAGACGCTCACAAATTTAGCGACGAAATGTCGCAAATCTATGTCGCATTTATGAAAGGTTTAAAGCGATATGCTGTGCTAGTCAAAACTTTTTTAATTTTGACCGCTACGACTCAAAAGCCACTGTGACGCAGACACCACAAAGCGCGCGGCCTTCAGGGCTGCACGCTGTGTTGTTTTTTTTGAGGTGCCGAGAGGGCGGCCTGGGTAAGGCCGCCGGATCTTCAGCGAGTTGTTGCCAGTTCTTGTTGAACGCTGGCGACAGTGCGAGGCCAAGGTTTACCAGCCTGAACCTTCGCTGGCAAGGCCTTGATAGCGGATTCCGCTGCTGTACGGCTGGAGAAGTTGCCGTAAGTGATCACGTAGAGAGGCTTGCCGTTGAGCACTTTCTTGAAATAACGGTACTCGCCGCCCTGCTCTTTCACGAACGCCTGGGCGTTGGCTTCGGAGCTGGTGCCGAGGATCTGCACCACGAAGTTACCGGTAGGCTGGCTGGCATACCAGCTGCTGCCGGCAGCGCCAGTCGCGGCCTTGGCCACGACGGCCGGTTTTTCGGCAGGCTTGGCGGCTGGAGCCGGTTTGGCCGCAGGCGCCGGGGCGACCGGCTTGGCAACAGGCGCAGGCTTGGCGGTGGCGACCTGGGCTGGCGCTGGCGTCGGCTTGGCCGCTGGCTGACCGGCTGGCACGCCCGCAGGTGGCGCGGTGGTGGTCACGGTCGGCGGCGTGGCGCTGGAGCCTTCCACCGGCACCCCATCGTCGCCTTCGGAGATGCCGCCAGCTTCTTCGGCGAGCGGGCCGCGCATCACCGGTTGGCCGACCATTGGCAAGTTGGTGGGTTGGCCGGAGTTGGCAAACTCAACGTTCGGTGTTGGCTTGCCCAGTGGCAACTGCGCCTGTTCGGTTGGCGCGCCAGCGGTGGTCGGTGCCTTGTTGCGACCTGGAATCAACCAGGCGGCGGCGACGGCAACCACGACAACGGCAGAAATTGCCAATACGTGCTTCTTCGGCATAGTAAACCCCATCTTTGGACGCTTTACCGCTGAGCGGCTGGCAATCATGGCTTCGATCATGGCATCCCGGGCAACCTGGTTGATGGTGCCAGGCCAGCCGTCGGAGCTTTCGTGAATATCAGAGATCTGCGAAGCGGAGAAAAGTTCGATGCCCTGCCCTGCGCCTTCCAGCCGCTGGGCCAGGTATTCGCGGGTTTCTTCTTCTTCGTAAGGCTGCAGTTCGATGACGTGGAACAGCTCCTGCTCGCCGCTGATCTGTTCAAGTTCGGCGATCAGCGAAGACTCGCCAAACAGGAACACATGCGGGCGCCCTTCAGGCGTACCGGCCGCCAGAGCCAGCAACGCTTCAAGGGCAGATTCGTCGAGCTGCTCGGCGTCATCCACCAGCAGGTAGACTTCCTGGCCGGTCAGGCCCAGTTGCACCACTTGCTTGAGGATCGCATTCGGCTCGGCAGTGGACACGTCGAGGGCCTGGGCCACTTGACGCAACACGCCTGCCGCATCACCGGCACCACGGGCGGAAACCACCACGCTCTGTACCGATTGCTTGTTGGTGCTGGCCACCAGTGCCTGGCGCAGCAAGGTCTTGCCGCTGCCCAATGGGCCGGTGACCACCAGCAGCAACTGGCTGTAGCGCGCCAGGTGGTGCAGTTGTCCCAGCACCGGCTTGCGTTGCGCAGGGAAAAACTTGAAACCAGGCACCCGAGGAGCAAAAGGGTCGTGGCTTAACTGGTAATGGCCGAGGAACGCCTCGTCGGCATGCAAACTAGTCATCGGGATCTTATTAACCTTTAAGCTGGGCCAGGGCGCGGTAATCCGCTCCCAGCGTGGCCTGTAAAATCTCTTTCGGATAATCGTCGGTCACTACCGCTTCGCCCATTCGGCGCAACAGCACCAGTCGCAGTCGACCGTCGATCACTTTCTTGTCTATTGCCATATGTTCGAGAAAATCTGCCTCGGTCATCTCCTCGGGAGGAATGACCGGCAACCCGGCGCGCTGGAACAGGCGGATCCCGCGATCACGCTCCTGGGCGCTGATCCAGCCCAGGCGTTGCGACATCTCCAATGCCATCACTGTGCCAGCCGCTACGGCCTCTCCATGCAACCACACACCATAGCCCATGTGGGTCTCGATCGCATGGCCGAAGGTGTGGCCGAGGTTCAAGGTGGCGCGCACGCCGGACTCACGCTCGTCGGCATTCACCACCAGCGCCTTGGCGGCGCAGGAGCGGGAAATCGCTTCGGTGAGTGCCACCTGGTCAAGGGCGCGCAGGGCGTCGACGTGTTCTTCCAGCCAGGTCAGGAACGGCTCGTCGCAGATCAGCCCGTACTTGATGACTTCCGCCAGGCCCGCCGACAGCTCGCGGGGTGGCAGGGTATTGAGGGTGGCAGTGTCGATCAGCACCACATTCGGCTGATAGAACGCGCCGACCATGTTCTTGCCCAGCGGGTGGTTGATGCCCGTCTTGCCGCCCACCGACGAATCGACCTGGGACAGCAAGGTGGTCGGTACCTGGATAAAGTCCACGCCGCGCTGATAGCAGGCGGCTGCAAAGCCGGCCATGTCGCCGATCACACCGCCACCCAGAGCCACCACCGTGGTGCGCCGGTCATGACGGGCCGTCAGCAGGCCATCAAAGATCAGTTGCAGGGTTTCCCAGGTCTTGAAGGCCTCGCCGTCCGGCAGCACCACCGAGATCACCGAGTACGCCGCCAGGCTGCGGCTCAGACGCTCAAGATACAGCGGCGCGACCGTTTCATTGGAGATGATCGCCACTTGCCGCCCGGCAATATGCGGTGCGAGCAACTCGGGCTGGTCCAACAAACCTTCGCCAATATGGATCGGGTAGCTGCGCTCGCCAAGATCGACCTTAAGTGTCTGCATGTGTCCCCGCGTTGAAGATGAAAGCAGGCGTCCTGCCCTACATTAACGTTGTCGGCAACGTCGGGATCTGACGCTGCCTGATGGCTCTACGCCACAACTCGGACGGTCATGACGCGCCGCCGAGGATAGCGCATTTCGGCCCTGGCTTTAACGGGGTGGCAACTGTGCCAGGCGCTCGAGAATGTCGAGAACCACCATTCGTGGCGGCCGCTCATCGGTTTCCACCACCAGATCGGCGATTTCCCGATAAAGCGGGTCGCGCAGCGTCAGCAGGTCCCGCAGGGTTTTTGCCGGGTCGGCGGTGCGCAGCAATGGGCGATTGCGGTCGCGAGCGGTGCGGCCCACCTGCTGCTCGACAGACGCGTGCAGATAAACCACGCGACCGCCGGCGTGCAGCGCCCGGCGGTTCTCGTCGCGCATCACTGCGCCACCGCCGGTGGCCAATACCACGCCATCGCAGCCGCACAGCTCGGCAATCATCGCCTGCTCGCGGTCGCGAAAGCCCAGTTCGCCTTCCTTATCGAAGATCCACGGGATATTGGCGCCCGTGCGCAATTCAATTTCCTTATCGGAGTCTTTGAATGGCAGGCGCAGCTCTTTGGCCAGCAAACGGCCGATGGTGCTTTTTCCAGCCCCCATCGGTCCTACAAGAATCAAATTTCGCACAGAATCAACGACTCACAGCAATCGCCTGGTTATTCATAATACGCGGAGTCAGGAATACCAGCAGCTCGGATTTTTTCTCCGAAACCACATCCCGCCGGAAAAGGCGGCCAAGATACGGCACATCGCCCAAAAATGGCACTTTATCTACCACTTTGCTTTGAGTATTGGAGAAAACCCCGCCGATCACGATGGTCTCCCCGTCCTTGACCAGCACCTTGGCATTGACCTCGTTTTTCTTGATCGGCGGCACATCGTTGAGCCTGTTCAGGTAGTCGGGCTCATCCTTGGTGACCTTGACCTCCATGATCACCCAGCCGTCCGGGGTGATTTGCGGGGTCACTTCCAATGACAAGGAGGCCTCCTTGAACGACACCGAGGTCGCGCCGGTGGAGCTGGACTCCTGATAGGGAATCTCGGTGCCCTTGAGGATTCGCGCGGTTTCCTTGTCGGAGGTGACGACCTTGGGCTGCGAAACGATTTCACCATTGCCGGTTTTTTCCATGGCGGTCAGTTCCAGGTCCAGCAGCAGGTTGTCGGTGATAAACGCGACACCCAGGCCGGCGCTGCCGTTGACCGCCCCCAGGTCCACAAACGGCGAGCTGGGCGGGATTTCAGGCGGCTCGGTGCCTTCGGCCAGCGGTTTCCTGATCCCGCCAGCGCTCCAGTTACCCCGATTCAGTTGCCCGCCCCAGCGCACGCCAAGGCTTTTGTCGTAATCCACATTGGCCTCGACGATCCGCGCCTCGATCATCACCTGCCTTACCGGAATATCCAGTTGCGCCACAATCGTGCGCAGCTCCTCCAGCCGCTCCCGGGTCTGGTAAGCGATGATGTTGTTGGTGCGGTCATCCACCGCCACCGAGCCGCGCTCATCGGTGGCGCCTTCCAGGCCCACGGCCGACTGGAAGAGCTTGGCCAGGTCCGACGCCTTGGCGTAATTGACTTGCAGCAACTCGCGGCGCAGCGGTGCCAACTCAGTCATTTGCTTGCGCGACTCCATCGCCAGCAACTCGCGGGCGGCCAACTCCTCGGCCGGCGCGACCAGCAGCACATTGGCCGTCACACGCTTGTCCAGCCCCTTGGTTTGCAGCACCAGGTCCAGGGCCTGGTCCCAGGGCACGTCCTTGAGGCGCAGGGTGATCGAACCCTGCACGTCGTCACTGGTCACCAGATTGAGGCCGGCAACGTCGGCAATCTGCTGCAGCACCGCGCGCAACTCGATGTTCTGGAAGTTGAGGGACAGCTTGTCCCCGGTGAATGCCACGCGTCCGGTACTTAGGGGCGCATTGCCAGGTGGCGGCAGGTGAATCAAGTCGATTCGATTGGGCACAGCCATGACCATCGGTGCCGTGAACGCTATCCATAGCGCCACACCGAAGGACGAAAAAGTCCTTTTCATTGTTTGTTTCCGTTATGAGTTCACGTTCAGGGCAAGGGTTTGCGAGCGTTCCAGCCACGCGCCCTGGCCATCCGGGAAAAGCTCGGCCAGTTCGACATGGGAGTCATGAATCGCCGTGATGCGCCCGTGGTCCGGGCCCAGGTAATCGCCGATTGCCAGGCGATGGACAGACGACGCTCCGCGCAGCAGGGCGAAGGTTTGAGCCCCCAGGGACAAGGTCCCGACCATTTCGAACTGCTCCACGGCGAAGCCTTCGAGGATTCCGCGAGGTCTGGCGAGATCAGGTCCGGCAGCCGGTCGCCCGGCGGGTCGAACCAGTTGGCGAGAGGGCGGCTGGAAAGGGTCGCGCAAGGCTGCAAAATCGTAGGCCACTTGCTGCGGCCCGGGCTCGGCGACAGCCTGTGCCGGCGGGTGCAAATCAACCTTCGGGTCATCGCCCGCCTGGCGGTTGTGACGATAGGTCCTGGCTACCAGACTGAGATGCAACTCCGAGGGATCGACAGGACTGAATGCCAAGTCATGCACCGTGACAATTCCTCGCAAGCTGGCCATGCCGTTGATGAACGCCGCCAGGTCGTGAAAAGTCCCGGTGACGCCAATCTGCATGGGCGATTCGATGTACAGGCCGCGAGGCTGGTCATCCCGAAGTTCGATGGCCTCCAGCACCAAGCCATTGGCGGCACTCAGGCGGCCAATATCTTCAAGCAGGCCGGGTACCTGGGTGTCGGCAGGCAGCCGCCGTAACAGGTTGGCGAAATGGCCTCGCATTGTTTCGAGTTCGCGGACCAGGGACTCCAGGCCGGCAGCCTGGATGGTTTTCAGCGCGACCTGCTGTTCAAGCGCCACTTCCTGCGACTCAAGCTGGCGCAGTTGCTCCCGCGCCCCACTCAAGTAGAAGGTATTGCCCACTGC
This sequence comes from Pseudomonas sp. E6002, assembly GCF_013385565.1. Taxonomy (NCBI): domain Bacteria; kingdom Pseudomonadati; phylum Pseudomonadota; class Gammaproteobacteria; order Pseudomonadales; family Pseudomonadaceae; genus Pseudomonas; species Pseudomonas sp. E6002. Next base: position 315,952 of record NZ_JACAPT010000022.1, read on the forward strand.
CCACAGCAGGCAAACCACCGCGCCAGCCAGCAACGCCTTGCCCGGCAAGGGCCAGTTGGCGGCGTTTTGGCAGAGCTGGGTTATATCGGATTCCGTCAGCCCTGGCAGGCCTGACGCCCCTCTCATTGGCGCACCTCATCCGAGTGTCCATGGCGAACCGTCAACTGGAAGCCATTGTCGTCGCCCTCCTGCGCGCCGCGAACCCGTTGAAGCCGGGGCGCTTCCAAGTCTTCGGCAGCTTCGAGGCCTCGCATGAACTGAGCAATGTCCCGGTTCGATCCGGCCGTGCCGCTGATGGAAACAGAACCGCCGTCGACGCTCACTTCGCGCAACTGCACCCCGTCCGGCACGGCACGGGCCAACTGGTCCAGCAACTGAGCACCCGCCGCACGACCGTCCTGCAAACCCTGCACAACTTTCATCCGTTCCATCAACTGCTGGCGCTGCTCATGCAGTTCGTCGATGGCCTTGATCCGTGAGTCGAGCCCGGTGACACCCTGGCTCAACTGGTTATTGCGGGCCAACTGCCGATCGATTGCACGGTCGATCACCTGGTCTGCCAGCCAAACCGCAGCCAGCGCCACCGCTGCAGCCCCCGCCAAAAACACCAGAAAATATTTGCGCCGCCGCTCATTCCGTTCTGCGCGCCACGGCAACAGGTTGATTCGTGTCATCAGTCGAAACTCCTCAGGGCGAGCCCGCAGGCCACTCCCATTCCCTGGGCATCCACGGCCCATTGCGCGCCATCGACACGACGGCCCGGCGTGATGCTGTCCGAAGCCTGCCTGCCCGCGCGAGCCAATGCAAATGCTTCGACATCCACTATCCGCGTCGCCAGCCCCGCAAGGGCCAAAACCGCCTCACGGGCCTCCACCTGTTCCTTGAGGCAGGCAACCAGCAGCACATCGACGCTTTGCGGGTCATGGGCCGACGGGCCCTGCACTTGGAAGTCGATAGCCACATCCTCCAGCGGATAAGGAATGTACTGGTCTGCTTCCCCATGGATTCGACGCACCATTTCAGCATCCGTCAGCCCCGTGTCCATCTCCAGCACGCGGGTAATCACCGAGGGCCCTGCCACGGCCACAGCGGCATGCCTGAGTGATGTATGCGCCTGTACCAGCGCCCGGGAAAGTGCCTGCGCGACGGCATCGAAATCAACCACGCTGCTGTCGACCACCGCATGGGCCGGCAACTGCTGCATAGCGTAGCCCCGCACGCTGTAGCCAGTGCCTGAAGCCTCCAGCTCCACCAGCCTGACGCCGGTGTCATTGATGTCGATACCCAGGACGGCATCGGCTTTTCGCCTGAAAAATCCCTTTCTCATAAAACTCCCCAAAACTTTCCCTGTCTTACGGACTGATTGCTGCCAGGCTTCCTGCATTCGGTCGGCTTGTATGAGCGGCGCGAATGACGCCCGAAGCCGAAAAATGCTTTAATGCCCAGCGTTTTTTCCCGCGTTTATCTGCTGGCCGGGTCGATCCACCACTTGCCGTGCATGCCCCGACGCCTAACCCATTCTTTTCCTTGGAAATCCAAAAGCCTTGATTCGTCTGCTGAAGTTTTTCGGGTACTCCATTGTCGCGATCGTCTGCGGGCTGATGCTCGTGCTCAGCGGGGCCTATCTCTACCTTAGTCCGGGTTTGCCCTCCGTAGAGGCCCTGAGAAGTATCCAGTTGCAGATTCCTTTGCGGGTCTACAGCAGCGATGAAAAACTGATCGCGGAGTTCGGCGAAATGCGCCGCACACCGATCCGTTTCGCCGACATTCCACCCAATTTCATCAACGCCCTGCTGTCGGCTGAAGACGATAACTTCGCCAATCACTATGGCGTCGACCCAAGCAGCCTGGTGCGGGCGGCCACGCAGTTGGTAAAAAGCGGACACATTCAATCCGGTGGCAGCACCATCACCATGCAGGTGGCGAAGAACTTCTTCCTCACCAGCGAACGCAGCTTTTCCCGCAAAGCCACGGAAATCCTCCTGGCGTTGCAGATCGAACGTCAGCTGACCAAGGACGAGATCCTTGAGCTCTACGTCAACAAGATCTATCTGGGCAACCGCGCCTACGGCATCGAGGCGGCTTCACAGGTTTACTACGGCAAGTCGATTCGTGACGCCAGCCTGGCGCAGATGGCGATGATTGCCGGCCTGCCCAAGGCGCCTTCGCGCTTCAACCCGCTGGCCAACCCGGCGCGCAGCAAAGAGCGCCGCGACTGGATCCTGGGCCGCATGTACAAGCTGGGCAAGATCGACCAGGCCGCGTACGAAAGTGCGGTGGCCGAGCCGCTGAACGCCAGCTATCACGTGCCGACCCCGGAAGTGAATGCCCCGTATATCGCCGAAATGGCCCGTGCCGAGATGGTCGGCCGCTATGGCAGCGAGGCGTACACCGAAGGTTTCCGCGTGACCACGACGATTCCGAGCAACCTGCAGGAAATCGCCAACAAGTCGGTACACGATGGCCTGGTCGCCTATGACCAGCGCCATGGCTACCGCGGCCCTGAATCGCGCCTGCCGGGCAAGACCCTGAGCGCCTGGACCGTCGAGTTGGGCAAACAGCGCCCGATCAGCGGCCTTGAGCCCGCCATCGTCACCCAGGTGAAGAAAGATGGCCTGCAGGTATTGACCCGCACCGGCGAAGAACATGTGTCGTGGGACAGCATGAAATGGGCTCGCCCGTTCCTGAACACCAACAGCATGGGGGCGATGCCCAAGCAGCCGTCGGACGTGGCCCAGGTCGGCGACCTGATTCGTGTGCAGCGCCAGAAGGACGACAGCCTGAAATTCAGCCAGGTGCCGGTGGCACAGGGCGCCCTGGTGTCGCTTGACCCGCAGAACGGTGCAATCCGTGCCCTGGTCGGCGGTTTTGCCTTCGAGCAGAGCAACTACAACCGCGCCACCCAGGCCAAGCGCCAGCCGGGTTCCAGCTTCAAGCCGTTCATCTACAGCGCTGCACTGGATAACGGCTACACCGCCGCCAGCCTGGTCAACGATGCACCGATCGTGTTCGTCGACGAGTACCTGGACAAGGTCTGGCGCCCGAAGAACGACACCAACACCTTCCTCGGCCCGATCCGCGTCCGCGAGGCGCTGTACAAGTCGCGTAACCTGGTGTCGATCCGCCTGCTGCAGGCGATGGGCGTAGGCAAGACCATCGACTACATCACCCGCTTCGGCTTCAACAAGTCGGACCTGCCGCCCAACCTGTCCCTGGCACTGGGTACCGCCACGCTGACGCCGATGGAAATCGCCACCGGCTGGAGCACCTTTGCCAACGGCGGCTACAAGATCACCCCGTACCTGATCGACAAGATAGAAAGCCGTAGCGGCGAAACCCTGTTCACCGCCAACCCACCACGGGTCCCGGGCGACGTGGTCAATGGCGTCGCGGCCACTGACGGCCAGGCAGCACCGGCCAACGGCGGCATCACCATCGAGCCGACGCCAGGCGAAGCCCCGGCAGCCGGCGCTCCCGCCGCACCACAAGCGCCGGCGGTAGCCGAACGCGTTGTGGATGGCCGTACCACCTACATCCTCAACAGCATCCTGGAAGACGTGATCAAGAAAGGTACGGGGCGTCGCGCCCTGGCCCTGGGCCGTGCCGATATCGCCGGCAAGACCGGTACCACCAACGACTCCAAGGATGCCTGGTTCTCCGGCTACAACGCCGACTACGTGACCACCGTATGGACCGGTTACGACCAGCCGGAAAGCCTCGGTCGCCGGGAGTTCGGCGGCACTGTCGCGCTGCCGATCTGGATGAGCTACATGGGCGCCGCGCTGAAGGATATGCCGCTGCATACCCAGCCGGAACCGGAAGGCATCCTGAGCCTGCGGATCGACCCGGTCAGCGGCCGTGCAGCAGCGCCGAGCACGCCGAATGCGTACTTCGAGCTGTTCAAGAGCGAGGATACGCCGCCGTCGGTCAACGAGCTGGGCAATGGTGTTGCACCGGGCAGCCCGCTGCCGGCGGACGAGGCGGCGCCGATCGATTTGTTCTAACACGCAGTTCCAATGTGGGAGCGGGCTTGCTCGCGAAAGCGGAGTATCAGGCTCAGATGGGCCGACTGACACACCGTCTTCGCGAGCAAGCCCGCTCCCACAGTTGGATCACCGCCAGGTTCGAGTCAATTGCCAGCCACAAAAAAAGCCCCGACTCGCAAGAGCCGGGGCTTTTTGGTGGTGCGCTACAACGGCTTAGCCGTTGAACACATCATCCACGCTTTGCAGCGGGTAGTTCTTCGGATACGGCAGGGTGGCCACACCAGTCTCGATTGCGGCTTTGGCCACGGCATCGGAGATCAGGGTGATCAGGCGCTTGTCCATTGGTTTCGGGATGATGTACTCACGACCGAATTCCAGCTTGATGCCGCCGTAGGCGTCGCACACTTCCTGAGGAACCGGCAGTTTGGCCAGTTCGCGCAGGGCGTTGGCGGCCGCGACTTTCATCTCTTCGTTGATGCGCTTGGCGCGAACGTCCAGGGCACCACGGAAGATGAACGGGAAGCCCAGTACGTTGTTGACCTGGTTCGGGTAGTCCGAACGGCCGGTGGCCATGATCACGTCGCTACGGGTGGCGTGGGCCAGCTCCGGGGAGATTTCCGGATCCGGGTTGGAGCACGCGAACACGATCGGGTTGGCCGCCATGGACTTGAGGCCTTCGGCGCTCAGCAGGTTCGGGCCGGACAGGCCAACGAACACGTCTGCACCGTCCAGGGCGTCAGCCAGGGTACGCTTGGAGGACGGATGCGCGAACATCGCCTTGTACTGGTTCAGGTCGGTACGCTCGGACTGCACAACGCCCTTGCTGTCGACCATGTAGATGTTTTCCAGCTTGGCGCCCATGCTCACCAGCAACTTCATGCAGGAGATGGCCGCGGCGCCGGCGCCCAGGCAAACGATCTTGGCTTCGCCAAGGGTTTTGCCGGCGATTTCCAGGGCATTGATCATGCCGGCCGCGGTAACGATCGCGGTGCCGTGCTGGTCATCGTGGAATACCGGGATGTCGCACTGTTCGATCAGGGCCTTTTCGATCTCGAAGCACTCAGGTGCCTTGATGTCTTCCAGGTTGATGCCACCGAAGGTGATGGAGATGCGCTTTACGGTGTCGATGAAAGCCTGCGGGCTCTCGGAATCGACTTCGATATCGAATACGTCAATGCCGGCGAAGCGCTTGAACAGCACGCCTTTACCTTCCATGACTGGCTTGGAAGCCAATGGGCCGAGGTTACCCAGGCCGAGGATCGCGGTGCCATCAGAGATCACTGCAACCAGGTTGCCTTTGCCGGTGTACTTGTAGGCCAGTTCAGGATCGCGGGCGATTTCACGTACGGGCTCGGCAACGCCAGGGCTGTAGGCCAGCGACAGGTCGCGGGCGGTGGCAGTGGCTTTGGTGAGCTCTACACTCAGCTTTCCTGGACGAGGATGGGCATGATATTCGAGAGCGGCAGTTTTCAAATCAGACATATCGGCATTCCGCTTTTACTGTTGGTCGACGGACCGCCGAGGATACGCGTGTCGCAAAGTCCCCACAAGACTGGGCAGTCACAGGTGTCAAGGGCCCTGCCCTACGACTTTTGGCCAAGAGCCACGGGATACAAGGGCTCAACTGTTCACAATCGACCTGAAAAATGTCTACAATTTTTTCTTACGGCGCCTGCTCGAGCATGCCGGGATCGGTCAGTGGCAACAGCCAGCGTGCCTGGCCCTTTTCCAGGCCGCCACGTCGGGAGCGGTCCAGCACCCAGCCGCGGGCTTCGATGGACTGGCCCTGCAAACCCTTCAACAGCGCACTGTCGAATCGGCCCACCAGATTGGGTGCAATGCGCAGTACCAGTGAGCCCTGCAACTCAATCCAGACTCCGCCGCGATTGCGTTCGATTTTGCTCACTCGGCCGTTGACCACGGCAAAGCCCGAGCGCTGGATCTTCGCCGCATCGACCACCGGTGACCGGCGCCACACCCCCAGCCGGGCCTGCCGGGCGCTGCGTTCGGCGGCTTGCTGGCAGGCCACCAGTTCCACATTCGGCGCGACGGCCACCTGGAAGCCAAGGCCTTCGGCGAGCAACTGTGCCTCCAGATTTGCTCCATTGGCACCGTAGAGATGGGCCAGGGTGCGGCCGTAACGGTCCTTGCTCTCCCGTCCGGGCACCACGCCAACGCGCCCACCGCTCGCGTCCACAAGACTTTGCAGGCGCTCGCGAGCAGCCACGGCGAAGGGCTCGTCAGTGCGCCCCTGCTTGCCGGTTTCCGGGGCATTGACGCCGATCATGCGTATGCTGCGGCCGTCCTTGAGGCGCACGGTGTCGCCATCCACTACCCGCTGCACGTCGAAGGTCGCGAAATCCCTGGGCGCCGGGCAGAACACCTCGGCCTGGGCGGGCGCCAGCCAAATCGCAGACACAAAAAAGGCGCCCACGAGGGACGCCTTTTTCATCAGCGAGGACAAGCCATACAGGCCATCCAAGCGGACCAGCCTTACTCGGCTTTAGGAGCAGCTTTAGCGCCGAAAGCACCGAAGCGGGTCTTGAAGCGGTCAACACGGCCGCCAACATCCAGAGTCTTCTGCTTACCGGTGTAGAACGGGTGGCACTCGTTGCACACGTCGATTGGCAGAGCTTTGCCGAAAGTCGAACGGGTTTCGAACTTGTTACCGCAGCTGCAGGTAACGTCGATGGCAACATAGTTTGGATGGATATCGGCTTTCATGGTGTATTCCTCAGGCTAGCGTGCCGCCAATCAACACTATTGTTGAATACCGCACGTAATTAGGCCGCGGATTCTACCAGACCTTTTTAAACGCGCAAGAAGCACAACGGCCCCTTTCATCAGAAAAGCGCGGCATACACAAGGCCCTGGGGAGCCGGGCTTGCCCGCGATGCAGGCGCCGCGGTGCCTCAGGTGCACCGTGTCGATACTATCGCGGGCAAGCCCGGCTCCCACATCCACCGCTGGTCTGCTAGGCTCCCGCCCTTCTTCGCCGCCCGTCATATGAGAACCCCCGCGTGCCCGACGCCATTTTGCGCCTCGCCCTGCCCTCGCCCCTGCGCCGCCTGTTCGATTATCGGGCCCCTGCCGGCGTATTGCGGTCGCAGTTGCAGCCCGGCATGCGCGTACGGGTACCGTTTGGCCGGCGGGAGATGATCGGCATCCTGGTGGAAGTCGCCGATCACAGCGAAGTGCCCGCCGAGAAGCTCAAGCCCGCCGTGGCCATCCTCGACAGCACGCCGCCGCTGCCGCCCGCACTGTTCAAACTGTGCCTGTGGACCTCGCAGTATTACCAGCACAGCCTCGGCGACACCTTGAGCTGGGCGCTGCCGGTGCTGTTGCGCCAGGGCGAACTGGCCGAGGCGCGTCAGGAGCGTTTCTGGTCGATGGTCCCGGGGGCGCGCATGGACGACCCGCGCATCGCCCGCGCCCCGCGCCAGCGTGAAGCCCTGGCAACCCTGGCCCAGCATCCCCACGGCGTCGCCCATCAGCTGTTAAGCAAGCTGATGCTGAGCAAGGACAGCCTGGACTTGCTGCTGGCCAAGGGCTTGGTGCAGGTGGAAATCCGCAAGCACGCCCCCGGCGAGCGCCACGAACACTGGCTGGCTCAGCCGGAATTGCCGCTCAACCCCGAACAACGCGCCGCCTACGAGGCAATTCGCGCCGGCTTCGACAGCTTCCACGCGTTCCTGCTGGCCGGCGTCACCGGCAGCGGCAAGACCGAAGTCTATTTGCAACTGATCCGCGAAACCCTCGAAGCCGGCAAACAGGCACTGGTGCTGATCCCCGAGATCAACCTCGGCCCGCAAACCCTGGCGCGTTTCGAGCAGCGTTTCAACGCGCGCATCGCCCTGGTGCACTCGGCGGTCAACGACCGCGAGCGCCTGGAATCCTGGCTCGCCGCCCGGGACGGCGAGGCCGACATTATTATCGGCACCCGTTCGGCGCTGTTCACCCCGATGAAAAATCCCGGGCTGATCATCATCGACGAAGAACACGACGGCTCCTATAAACAGCAGGAAGGCCTGCGCTACCACGCCCGCGACTTGGCGCTGGTGCGTGCTCGCCAGGAAAACATCCCGATTGTGCTGGGCTCGGCCACGCCTTCCCTGGAAAGCCTGCACAACGCCTACACCGGGCGCTACGGCCTGCTGCGTCTCAATGAACGTGCCGGCGGTGCCAAGCAGCCCCGCTTCCTGCGCCTGGATGTAAAAAGTCGCCCGCTGGACAGCGGCATTTCCGGGCCGATGCAGCAAGCCATCGGGCAAACCCTCGCGGCGGGCCAGCAAGTGCTGGTGTTCCTCAACCGCCGGGGTTTTGCGCCGACGCTGCTGTGCCACGACTGCGGCTGGATGTCCGAGTGCAATCGCTGCGACGCGCGAATGACCGTGCACCAGCGCTCCGGCGAGTTGCGCTGCCATCACTGCGGCCATGTGGAGCGGGTGCCGCGGCACTGCCCGCAGTGCGGCAAAGTCGACTTGCGACCGGTGGGTGCGGGTACCGAGCGCGCCGAAGAACGACTGGGCATCCTGTTCCCGGATTACCCGGTGCTGCGGGTCGACCGCGACAGCACCTCGCGCAAGGACGCGATGAATCAGTTGTTCGCCACGATCCAGAAGGGCCAGCCGTGCATTCTGGTGGGCACGCAGATGCTTGCCAAAGGGCATCACTTCCCACGGGTGACCCTGGTGTCGATCCTGGATGCCGACGGCGGGCTGTTCTCCGGGGATTTTCGCGCCAGCGAGCGCATGGCGCAGTTGATCGTGCAGGTCGCAGGCCGGGCCGGGCGGGCCGAAGAGCCGGGCAAAGTGATCATCCAGACGCACCTGGCCGACCACCCGCTGCTGATTCAACTGACAGAACAAGGCTACTTTGCCTTCGCCGAACAGGCCTTGAGCGAGCGACGCTCGGCAGGTTTGCCACCGTTTGCGCATCTGGCGCTGCTGCGGGCCGAAGCGCACAAGCCGGGGCAGGCCGAAGGTTTCCTGGATGAAGCGTGCAGCGAGGCTGAACGTTTGCTGGGGGAACTGGGTCTGACCGGCATCGAGCTATTGGGCCCGGTGCCAGCACCGATGGAACGCCGCGCCGGGCGCTACCGCGCCCAGCTACTCTTGCAAGCCAGTGCCCGCGCGCCGCTGCATCGTTTATTAAGCAGCTGGTTACTTGCGCTGGAGCAAATGCCCAGTGGTCGCCAGGTGAGATGGTCGCTGGACGTAGACCCGGTAGATTTGTACTAAACCCCTGTGGCGAGGGAGCTTGCTCCCTCGCCACAGCAAGCTCCCTCGCCACAGGTTAATCGTCCGTCGAGGTCCCGCGAAGGTTGGCAAGCCCGCCCTCGCCACGGATAATGCCCAGTTTTTCCACCTGCGCATCGCGCGCCACCGCTTGCGGTCGAAAGAGAACACCATGAAAGACACCATTCGCCAGCTGATCCAACAAGCCCTCACCCAACTCGTCAACGAAGGTGTGTTGCCTGAAGGCCTGTCGCCGGCGATCCAGGTGGAAAATACCCGTGACAAGACTCACGGTGATTTCGCCAGCAACATCGCGATGATGCTGGCCAAGCCGGCCGGCCTGAAGCCGCGCGACCTGGCGGAAAAAATCATCGCCGCGCTGCCGGCCGACCCGCAGGTGACCAAGGCTGAAATCGCCGGCCCAGGCTTTATCAACTTCTTCCAGAACACCCAGGCCCTGGCTTCGCGCCTGGACGCGGCCCTGGCGGATGCCAAGATCGGCGTACGCAAGGCCGGCCCGGCACAGCGCGTGGCCATCGACCTGTCGGCACCGAACCTGGCCAAGGAAATGCACGTGGGCCACCTGCGCTCCACCATCATCGGTGACGGCGTGGCGCGGGTCCTGGAGTTCCTCGGCGATGACGTGATCCGCCAGAACCACGTGGGCGACTGGGGTACCCAGTTCGGCATGTTGATGGCCTATCTGCAGGAAAACCCGATCACCAGCAACGAGCTGTCGGACCTGGAGAACTTCTACCGCGCCGCCAAGAAGCGTTTCGACGAATCCGAAGAATTCGCCGACCGCGCCCGTGGCCTGGTGGTCAAGCTGCAAGCCGGCGATGCCGAATGCCTGGAACTGTGGGGCCGCTTCCGCGAGATCTCGCTGTCCCACTGCCAGGAAATCTACGAGCTGCTCAACGTCAAATTGACCATGGCCGACGTGATGGGCGAAAGCGCCTACAACGACGACCTGATCAACGTGGTCAACGACCTCAAGGCCAAGGGCCTGCTGGTTGAAAGCAACGGCGCGCAGTGCGTGTTCCTCGAAGAATTCAAGACCGCCGACGGCGACCCGCTGCCGGTGATCATCGTCAAGGCCGATGGCGGCTACCTCTACGCCACCACCGACCTGGCCGCCGTGCGCTACCGCAGCGGCGTGCTGAAAGCCGACCGTGCCCTGTATTTCGTTGACCAGCGCCAGGCCCTGCACTTCCAGCAAGTGTTCGAAGTGGCGCGCCGCGCCGGTTTCGTGACCCATCCGATGCAGATGGAGCACATGGGCTTCGGCACCATGAACGGCGCCGATGGCCGCCCGTTCAAGACCCGTGACGGCGGCACCGTGAAGCTGATCGACCTGCTGAACGAAGCCCAGGACCGCGCCTACAACCTGGTGAAGGAAAAGAACCCGGAGCTGGCCGAAGCCGACCTGCGCAACATCGCCCGCGTCGTGGGGATTGGCGCGGTGAAATACGCCGACCTGTCCAAGCACCGCACCAGCGACTACAGCTTCAACTTCGAATTGATGCTCAACTTCGAAGGCAACACTGCGCCGTACCTGCTGTATGCCTACACGCGGGTGGCCGGTGTGTTCCGCAAGCTGGGCAAGGACTTCAGCGAAGTCGAAGGCCAGATCAACCTTGAGGCGCCACACGAGCAGGAGCTGGCCGCCAAACTGGCGCAATTCGGCGAAGTGCTGAACAGCGTCGGCGAAAAAGGCACACCGCACATCCTCTGCACCTATTTGTACGAAGTCGCCGGTTTGTTCTCCAGCTTCTACGAGAACTGCCCGATCCTGACCGCAGACGACGAAGCCCAAAAGCAGAGCCGCCTGCGCCTCGCCGCACTGGCAGGACGGACCCTCAAGCAAGGCCTGGAATTGTTGGGCCTGGAAACTCTGGAGCGTATGTAAGTTGGCTGCCAAGAAAAAACCTGCACCCAAGCGCGGCGCCAGCCGCTACCAGGCACCGGCGAAGAAGCCTATTCCGGGCTGGTTGTGGATGGCCATCGGCCTGACGGTCGGCGCGTTTGTGGTGTTCCTGATGAAGCTCGACCCGGGCAAGGGCGATGACGTCAAACGGGTCAAGCAAGAACAGCAGAAGGCCACGAAAATGGCCGAGGCGAACAAGACACCGCCTAGCCCGACTGCGCCGGTGAAGCCGAAATACGACTTCTACACGCTGCTACCGGAATCGGAAGTGATCGTGCCGCCGGACGCCGTGCCGGAGAAAACCCTGCCGACGCCGCAGCCGGTGCCGACTACGCCGGTTACCCCGGCGGAAGCAGCGAAGATCGACACGGCCCGGGCCCAGGCTGCGCTGGCCGGGATTACCCCGCCGCCACCGCCGCCGGTCGCCACCACCAAGGCCGCGCCGGTGACCAAGTTCTTCCTGCAGGCGGGCTCGTTCCCGAAACAGGCGGATGCGGACCGTGTGCGCGCGCAGATTATTCTGTTGGGGCAGGCGGTGACGGTGGAGTCCGGGACGGTTAAGGATGCGACCTGGTATCGCGTGCTGGTAGGGCCGTTCAGCAACCGTGAACAGCTGACCGTGGCGCAGAAGCAACTGGCCGGCGCCGGGTTTAGCAACCTGTTGTTACAACAACGCCAGAGCCGCTGATTCCGGATACACAGCAGTACCTATGTGGGAGCGGGCTTGCTCGCGAAGGCGCCAGACCAGTCAATATTTCCAGTGACTGATACACCGCATTCGCGAGCAAGCCCGCTCCCACATTTGATTTTCATCGGCCTCAGGACCGAGTCCGACACATAAACACCACTCGTCCGCCCTCCCGTCCTACAGTTGAAATCCCCCCCGCCACCCCCATATGAGTTCCATCAGGGCATTTTCGCCCCGCAGCGTGGAGACTCTCCCCTTGACCACCATCGTTTCAGTTCGCCGCCACGGCAAAGTCGTCATGGGCGGCGACGGCCAGGTTTCACTTGGCAATACCGTGATGAAAGGCAACGCGAAAAAAGTCCGTCGCCTGTACCACGGCCAGGTCCTCGCCGGTTTCGCCGGCGCCACCGCTGACGCCTTTACCCTGTTCGAGCGCTTTGAAGGCCAACTTGAGAAGCACCAGGGCCATCTGGTCCGTGCCGCCGTCGAACTCGCCAAAGAATGGCGCACCGACCGCTCCCTCAGCCGCCTGGAAGCCATGCTGGCCGTCGCCAACAAAGACGCCTCGCTGATCATCACCGGCAACGGCGACGTGGTTGAACCCGAAGAAGGCCTGATCGCCATGGGTTCCGGCGGCGGTTACGCCCAGGCCGCTGCCAGCGCCCTGCTGAAGAAAACCGACCTGTCGGCCCGGGAAATCGTCGAGACGGCCCTGGGTATCGCTGGCGACATCTGTGTCTTCACCAACCACAACCTGACCATTGAGGAGCAGGACCTCGCCGAATAAGCCGCAGGCTTATTCCCGCTTGAGGACCGCCAATTACTATGTCCATGACTCCCCGCGAAATCGTCCATGAACTCAATCGCCATATCATCGGCCAGGACGATGCCAAGCGCGCCGTTGCCATCGCCCTGCGTAACCGCTGGCGCCGGATGCAACTGCCCGAAGAATTGCGCGTTGAAGTAACCCCCAAGAACATCCTGATGATCGGCCCGACCGGTGTCGGTAAAACCGAGATCGCCCGGCGCCTGGCCAAGCTGGCCAATGCTCCGTTCATCAAGGTCGAAGCCACCAAGTTCACCGAAGTGGGCTATGTGGGCCGTGACGTCGAGTCGATCATTCGTGACCTGGCCGACGCTGCCCTGAAGCTGCTGCGCGAACAGGAAATGACCAAGGTCAGCCATCGCGCCGAAGACGCCGCCGAAGAACGCATCCTCGACGCCCTGCTGCCACCGGCACGCATGGGCTTCAACGAAGACGCCGCACCGAGCTCGGATTCCAACACCCGCCAGCTGTTCCGCAAGCGCCTGCGTGAAGGCCAGCTGGACGACAAGGAAATCGAGATCGAAGTCGCCGAAGTGTCCGGCGTCGACATCTCCGCACCGCCTGGCATGGAAGAAATGACCAGCCAGTTGCAGAACCTGTTCGCCAACATGGGCAAGGGCAAGAAGAAAAGCCGCAAGCTCAAGGTGAAGGAAGCGCTGAAACTGGTGCGCGACGAAGAAGCCGGGCGCCTGGTGAATGAGGAAGAACTCAAGGCCAAGGCCCTGGAAGCGGTCGAGCAGCACGGCATCGTGTTTATCGACGAGATCGACAAGGTGGCCAAGCGCGGCAATTCCGGCGGCGTCGACGTGTCCCGCGAAGGCGTGCAGCGCGACCTGCTGCCGCTGATCGAAGGCTGCACCGTCAACACCAAGCTGGGCATGGTCAAGACCGACCACATCCTGTTTATCGCGTCCGGTGCGTTCCACCTGAGCAAGCCAAGCGACCTGGTGCCGGAGCTGCAAGGCCGCCTGCCGATTCGCGTTGAGCTGAAAGCGCTGACGCCGGGCGATTTCGAACGCATCCTCAGCGAGCCGCATGCGTCGCTGACCGAGCAATACCGCGAGCTGCTGAAAACCGAAGGCCTGGGGATTGAGTTCCTGCCGGACGGTATCAAGCGTCTGGCGGAGATTGCCTGGCAGGTCAACGAGAAGACCGAGAACATCGGTGCCCGTCGCTTGCACACCCTGCTTGAGCGCCTGCTGGAGGAAGTGTCCTTCAGTGCCGGCGACATGGCGGGCGCGCAGAATGGCGTGGCAATCAAGATCGACGCCGACTACGTCAACAGCCACTTGGGCGAATTGGCGCAGAACGAAGATCTGTCTCGTTATATCCTGTAAGCCTCACGCAGGAACCGCTCTGCTTTAATGTGGGAGCGGGCTTGCTCGCGAATGCGGTGGGTCAGTCACAATTGCATGAACTGACCCACCGCATTCGCGAGCAAGCCCGCTCCCACAGTTTAAAGCCGGTTCCTTCAGGATCATCTCTGAGCGGTTCCCCAAATGACCAAACTGCCTACCGCCATCAACCTGCACAAAGCCTCCAGGACCCTGGGCCTCACCTACGGTCCCGACGAGGTGTATCAACTGCCCGCCGAATTCCTTCGCGTGCACTCCCCCTCCGCCGAGGTCCAGGGCCACGGCAAACCGATCCTGCAATTCGGCAAGCTCAATGTCGGCTTGACCAAGATCGAACCCGCCGGCCAATACGCACTGAAATTGACCTTCGACGATGGCCATGACAGCGGATTGTTCACCTGGGACTACCTCTATCAACTTGCCGTGCGTCAGGACGCGCTGTGGGCTGATTATCTTGCCGAGCTGAAAGCCGCCGGAAAAACCCGCGACCCGAGCCAGTCGGTCGTGCGGCTGATGCTCTAGCCCAGGCCTCTTGCTCATTAGTGGGCATTTTCTAATTCCATCTGCTTGAATGCCCCTCTGTCGTGGCCAACGATTGGCCCGCTTGCGAAAAAAATTAAACTCGGGTAACCAATGGAACTGGCAAGTTCCCTGCATTTGACGATGCGGTATTAACGGTCACCCGAGCAGTAGTACCAGGCTGTGCTGTGTGGCAAGTAGTGGTACACAGCGGTACCCGGTACTCGTCTGTCGGACAATGGAGCGTCGTAGATGAGTAACAAGAACAACGATGACTTGAAACGCCAGGCCTCGGAAAACACCCTGGGGCTGAACCCGATCATCGCGTTACGGAAAAAGGATTTACTGGCATCCGCTCGGATGGTGCTGACCCAGGCCATCAAACAACCGTTGCACAGCGTCAAGCATGTCGCCCATTTCGGCGTCGAATTGAAGAACGTGGTGTTCGGCAAATCACAGCTGACACCCGAGGCCGACGACCGTCGTTTCAACGACCCGGCGTGGACCCAGAACCCGCTCTACAAACGTTACCTGCAAACCTACCTGGCGTGGCGCAAGGAGCTGCACGACTGGATCGGTGACAGCAACCTGTCGGAACACGACATCAGCCGCGGCCACTTCGTCATCAACCTGATGACCGAAGCCATGGCGCCCACCAACAGCGCAGCCAACCCGGCGGCGGTCAAACGCTTCTTTGAAACCGGCGGCAAGAGCCTGCTGGATGGCCTGTCCAACCTGGCCAAGGACATGGTGCACAACGGCGGCATGCCGAGCCAGGTCAACATGGGCGCCTTTGAAGTGGGCAAGAGCCTGGGCACCACCGAAGGCGCCGTAGTGTTTCGCAACGATGTGCTGGAGCTGATCCAGTACCGGCCGATCACCGAGCAGGTGCACGAACGTCCGCTGCTGGTAGTGCCGCCGCAGATCAACAAGTTCTATGTATTCGACCTGAGCCCGGACAAGAGCCTGGCGCGCTTCTGCCTGCGCAATAACCAGCAGACGTTTATCGTCAGTTGGCGCAACCCGACCAAGGCCCAGCGCGAGTGGGGCCTGTCGACCTACATCGAGGCGCTGAAAGAAGCGGTCGATGTGGTGAGCGCGATCACCGGCAGCAAAGACATCAACATGCTCGGCGCCTGCTCCGGCGGCATCACCTGCACCGCCCTGCTGGGCCACTACGCGGCGCTGGGCGAGAAGAAGGTCAACGCCCTGACCCTGCTGGTGAGCGTGCTGGACACCACCCTGGACACCCAGGTGGCGTTGTTCGTCGACGAACAGACCCTGGAAGCAGCCAAGCGCCATTCCTACCAGGCCGGTGTGCTGGAAGGCCGCGACATGGCCAAGGTGTTTGCCTGGATGCGCCCCAATGACCTGATCTGGAACTACTGGGTCAACAACTACCTGCTGGGCAACGAGCCACCGGTGTTCGACATCCTGTTCTGGAACAACGACACCACCCGCTTGCCGGCCGCGTTCCATGGCGACCTGATCGAACTGTTCAAGAACAATCCCTTGGTGCGGGCCAATGCCCTGGAAGTGTGCGGCACGCCGATCGACCTGAAGCAGGTCACTGCCGATATCTATTCGTTGGCCGGCACCAACGACCACATCACGCCTTGGCAGTCCTGCTACAAGTCGGCACAGCTGTTTGGCGGCAAGGTGGAGTTTGTGCTGTCCAGCAGCGGGCATATCCAGAGCATTCTGAACCCGCCGGGCAATCCAAAATCGCGTTACCAGACCAGCGATACGATGCCGGGCAAGGCCCTGGACTGGCAGGAGAACGCCACCAAGCACACCGATTCGTGGTGGTTGCATTGGCAGGCGTGGCAGGCGGAGCGGTCGGGCAAGTTGAAGAAGGCGCCTGCGAACCTGGGCAACAAGACTTATGCAGCGGCGGAAGCGGCGCCGGGCACTTATGTACATGAACGATAAAGCACACACACTTTTGTGACTGGAACGGTATCAACTGTGGGAGCGGGCTTGCTCGCGAAGGGGGTGTGTCAGTTGATGCATCTAGAGACGGATTCACCGCCTTCGCGAGCAAGTCGAATCGTCGCACCGCCGCTCCCACACTGACCGAGTTCCGACAGGGAATAGCGCGCCACTTTGCAGGGTAAGCCCATGCCGCAACCGTTCATCTTCCGTACCATCGACCTGGATGGCCAAGCCATCCGCACGGCGGTACGCCCGGGCAAGCCTCACTTGACGCCGCTGCTGATTTTCAATGGCATCGGCGCCAACCTTGAGCTGGTGTTTCCGTTCGTCCAGGCCCTGGACCCGGACCTGGAAGTGATTGCCTTTGATGTGCCAGGCGTCGGCGGCTCGTCGACCCCAAGCCGGCCTTATCGCTTTCCCGGCCTGGCCAAACTCACCGCGCGCATGCTCGACTACCTGGACTATGGCCAGGTCAACGCGGTGGGCGTTTCCTGGGGCGGCGCGCTGGCGCAGCAGTTCGCCTATGACTATCCGGAACGCTGCAAGAAGCTGATTCTGGCCGCCACCGCCGCCGGTGCCTTCATGGTGCCGGGCAAGCCGAAGGTCTTGTGGCTGATGGCCAGCCCCCGGCGTTATATCCAACCGTCCCACGTGGTGCGCATTGCACCGATGATCTACGGCGGCTCCTTCCGTCGGGATTCGAAACTGGCCGCCGAACACGCGAGCAAAGTGCGTTCGGCGGGCAAGCTGGGTTACTACTGGCAACTGTTCGCCGGGCTTGGCTGGACCAGCATCCACTGGCTGCACAAGATCAAGCAGCCGACCCTGGTGCTGGCCGGCGACGACGACCCACTGATCCCGCTGATCAACATGCGCATGCTGGCCTGGCGTATTCCCAACGCCCAATTGCACATCATCGACGACGGCCATCTGTTCCTGATTACCCGGGCCGAGGCCGTGGCGCCGATCATCATGAAGTTTCTCCAGGAGGAACGCCTGAGGGCGGTGATTCACCCGCAACCCGCACTTTAGACGGCAGCGGTCAGGACGACCGCGCCGCGCAACTTGGCCAGAACCGACTATGGTTCTGAATTGGCGTGCTTGTTGATGGCTTGACGAAGGAGTGTTGGCGCATGCGAGAAAGACCCGTATCGAACCCGGTGCCCACACCCGCCGCGTTCATCAATATTGAAAGTGCGATCACCGGCCTGCGCGGCCGGGATTTGCTCTCGACCCTGCGCAGCGTCGCCGCACACGGCCTGCGCAATCCGGTGCACACCGCCCGCCACGCCTTGAAGTTGGGCGGGCAATTGGGCCGCGTGCTGCTCGGGGAAACTGTGCACGAGCCGAACCCGAAGGACAACCGCTTCGCCGACCCGACCTGGCAGCTCAACCCGTTTTATCGGCGCAGCCTGCAAGCCTACCTGAGCTGGCAAAAACAGACCCGCCACTGGATCGACGACAGCAACCTCAGCGCCGACGACCGGGCCCGGGCGCACTTTGCCTTTGCCCTGCTCAACGATGCGGTGTCGCCATCCAACACCCTGCTCAACCCGCTGGCGATCAAGGAGCTGCTCAACTCCGGCGGCAACAGCGTGGTGCGTGGCGTCAGCAACCTGTTCGACGACCTGCTGCACAACAACGGCTTGCCGCGCCAGGTCACCAAGCAGGCCTTTGAAGTCGGCAAGACGGTGGCCACCACACCCGGTTCGGTGGTGTTTCGCAATGAACTGCTGGAGCTGATCCAGTACAAGCCCATGAGCGAAAAACAGTACGCCAAGCCGCTGCTGGTGGTGCCGCCGCAAATCAACAAGTACTACATTTTCGACCTGAGCCCGAACAACAGCTTCGTCCAGTTCGCCCTGAAAAATGGCCTGCAAGTGTTTATGGTCAGCTGGCGCAACCCGGATGTACGCCACCGCGAATGGGGCTTGTCCACCTACGTCGCGGCTTTGGAAGAAGCGCTGAACGTAACCCGCGCAATCACCGGCGCCCGTGAGGTCAACCTGATGGGCGCCTGCGCCGGTGGCCTGACCATCGCCGCGCTGCAAGGCCATCTGCAGGCCAAGCGCCAGCTGCGCCGCATCTCCAGCGCCAGCTACCTGGTGAGCCTGCTGGACAGCCAGATCGACAGCCCCGCCATCCTGTTCGCCGACGAACAGACGCTGGAAGCCGCCAAGCGCCGCTCTTACCAGCAAGGCGTACTCGACGGCCGGGACATGGCCAAGGTATTCGCCTGGATGCGTCCCAACGACCTGATCTGGAACTACTGGATCAACAATTACCTGCTGGGCAAGGAACCGCCGGCCTTCGACATCCTGTACTGGAACAACGACAACACCCGCCTGCCCGCCGCGCTGCATGGCGACTTGCTGGACTTCTTCAAGCACAACCCGCTGAGCCACCCCGGCGGCCTGGAGGTGTGCGGCACGCCTGTCGACTTGCAGAAGGTGACGGTGGACAGCTTCAGCGTGGGCGGCATCAACGACCACATCACGCCGTGGGACGCGGTGTACCGCTCCACCCAGCTGCTGGGCGGCGACAAGCGCTTCATTCTGTCCAACAGCGGGCATGTCCAGAGCATCCTCAACCCGCCGGGCAACCCCAAGGCCAACTACGTCGAGAACCTCAAGCTGAGCAGCGACCCGCGCGCCTGGTACTACGACGCCAATCATGTCGAGGGCAGCTGGTGGCCCAACTGGCTGGCGTGGATCCAGCAGCGCTCCGGTGTGCAGCGCGAAACACTGACCGCCCTGGGCAACCAGAATTACCCACCGATGGAAGCGGCGCCGGGCACCTATGTGCGAGTCCGCTGAGCCCCACGACGACTTTAAGAAGACTGGATGAAGATCCGCGACCGTATCCTTGAATGTGCCTTGCAGTTGTTCAACCACAAGGGCGAGCCGAACGTGTCGACCATGGAGGTGGCCAATGAAATGGGGATCAGCCCCGGCAATCTCTATTACCACTTCCATGGCAAGGAACCGTTGGTGCTCGGGCTGTTCGAGCGCTTTCAAAACGAATTGGCGCCGTTGCTCGATCCGCCGGAAGACGCACAACTGGCGGCCGAGGATTACTGGCTGTTCCTGCACCTGATCGTGGAGCGCATGGCGCACTATCGGTTTCTGTTCCAGGACCTGTCGAACCTGGCGGGCCGCCTGCCGAAACTGGCCAAGGGCATCCGCAACCTGCTGACGGCGCTCAAGCGCACGCTGGCCTCGTTGCTGGCCCGCCTCAAGACGGATGGGCAACTGGTCAGTGAAACCCAGGCGCTGGGGCAGTTGGTGGAACAGATCACCATGACCTTGCTGTTTTCCCTGGACTACCAGCGGATTCTCGACCGAGAAGGTGAGGTGCGGGTGGTGGTGTACCAGATCATGATGCTGGTGGCCCCGCATCTGCTGATGCCGGCGAGGCTGGCGACAGAGAGGTTGGCGCTGCGCTACCTGGACGACGCGGACTAAAATGTGGGAGCGGGCTTGCTCGCGAAAGCGGAGTGTCAGTCAGCACATGTGTGACTGATCCACCGCTTTCGCGAGCAAGCCCGCTCCCACATTGGATTTGTGTTGTTCTGTAGATTCCATAAAAAACGCCCGACCTTCGCAGGCCGGGCGTTTTTATGTGTCCCGTAAAAATCAGGACTGACTGGTAGGCGTCGGGCTTGCCGGCGTTGCAGTCGGGGTAGCAGCAGGCGTCGGTGGCGTGACCGAGTTGGTCGCCGGCGCTGCAGTTGCAGGCTTGGCCGCTACCGCTGGCTTCGGCGCTGCTGGCTTTTTGGCTACGGCCGGCTTCTTCGCCGCAGCCGGTTTTGCAGCTGGCTTGGCCGCTGCAGGTTTTGCAGCCGCAGGCTTGGCGGCGGGTTTGGCAGCAACCGGCTTGGCTGCAGGTTTCGCAGCGGCTGGCTTGGCAGCAGCAGGTTTGGCGGCAGCGGTTTTCGCCGCTGGCTTGGCTGCTGCTTTTGCTGCCGGCTTGGCTGCAGGTTTCGCCGCAGGTTTTGCAGCTGCTTTAGCGGCCACTGGTTTAGCGGCAGGCTTGGCGGCCGGTTTAGCCGCTGCGGTTTTCGCCGCAGGCTTGGCAGCCGGTTTTGCAGCAGCTTTGGCCGGCGCCTTGGCGGCTGGCTTGGCTGCCGGTTTGGCGGCGGCCTTGACCAGCGGTTTAGCGGCGGTTTTAGCAGCAGGCTTGGCCGCTGCAGTTTTCGCGGCAGGCTTGGCAGCCGGTTTAGCCGCTGCAGTTTTAGCCGCAACTGGCGCAGCTTTGAGGCCGGTGAGTTTTTCGATTTGCCTGGTCAAGGTATCGACCTTGCTGTGCAGCGCTTTCACTTCAGTACGGCTAGGTACGCCCAGTCGCGAAATGGCACTGTTCAGGCGCTTGTCAAAAGCCCCTTCCAGTTCGCCCCACTTGTCGCTGATACGTGATTTGGCAGAACCGGCGGAAGCCTTTGCCGCATCGACTTGTTTACCCACTGTGCTCTTGGTCAACTTCTCGGCCTTCTCGCCGTCTTTAACCAAAGTCTCGAAGTATTTACCGCCGTCACTGCTCACCTTCGAGTACACGCCTAAACCGGCCAGCCAGATCTTGCGGGAGTATTTTTCAACTTCCCCGATCCACGAGCTGCCTTCTTTATCAGTAGTCTTTTTACCAGCCATCCCGTTGTCTCCTTAGTGTTTACGCGCGACACGTTCGAGCAATGCCGTCAGCTCATCGAGCTTAGCAGAGAGTGTCTCCACGTCATGTTTAGACGGAATGCCGATCCGATTCAAGGCACTTCCAACACGACTATCAAAAGCGCTTTCAACTTTATCCAGTTGCACTTCGACTCGACCTTTGACGCCGAAGACTTCGCTCTTGACTTGATCAATCTGACTGTTGGCTGCATCAAGTTGTTCAATCACAACTTTTTTGCCTTTAGTTTCAACATGTTGACCAGTCTTAACCAGCTCTTTGAAGTACTCGGCGCCCTCGCTTCCGACCTTGGCGTAAGCCCCCAAACCGGCCAGCCAGATCTTGCGGGCATAGGATTTAACGTCAGTCAGGGCGTTAGTTCCGGTAGCAATTTTTTTCTTCAAAATAACTTTGGCCATGGTGCACCTCACGCATAAAGGGGGGAGGAACTGCCCACAGAAGTTGGGGGCTTGGGCACAAAGTAGGCAGAAAAATTAGAATCGGCACCCTAAGAAGGTCGCAAATCAGGCCAGGGCTTTATCCAGTGCCTTCTCGATTTCGGACTTGATGGTGCCACTCATGGCCGACATCAACAGCCCCAGTTCGACTTCGATGCGCAGAGAATCTTCAGCCACTTTCACGGTGCCTTTAACGCCCGAACGTTTGAGGTTCAGTGTGTCGCCGGCCCACGAAGACTCCAGGCCATATTGATCCTTGAGTTTACTCGCCAACTTGTCGGCTTTTTCTCGGGCAGCGTCTTTGCCCAGCGTGTGAGCACGTTCAACCTGTATACGGGCCATTTGAATGACTCCTCGTTATAGAGACTTGTCGACCCGCCATGCGGCAAAAGGTCTCGGTGACCACCTATCTTACCTTCAGCCTTGCCAAGACAAAGCATGCCTTGGGGATTAGAATGCCCCCATTCTCTTTTGGTGACAGCGATATGACTGATCAGCGCAAAGGCAGCGATGCCGAACCCACCACTCACTTCGGCTTCAAGAACGTCCCGGAAAGCCAGAAAGCGGAAAAAGTCGCCGAGGTGTTCCACTCGGTCGCCGCCAAGTACGACTTGATGAACGACGTGCTCTCCGGCGGCATGCACCGTCTGTGGAAGCGCTTCACCATTGAGTTGTCGGGTGTACGCACCGGCAACCGTGTGCTGGATATCGCAGGCGGCACGGGCGACCTGGCCGCCAAGTTCTCCAAGCTGGTGGGCCCCACCGGGCAGGTGGTACTGGCCGACATCAACGGCTCGATGCTCAAGGTCGGTCGTGATCGCCTGCTGGACAAAGGTGTGGCGGGCAATATCGAATTCGTCCAGGCCGACGCTGAAAAGCTGCCGTTCCCGGACAACCACTTCGACTGCGTGACCATCGCCTTCGGCCTGCGTAACGTGACCCACAAGGAAGACGCACTGCGCTCGATGCTGCGCGTACTCAAGCCCGGCGGTCGCCTGCTGGTGCTGGAGTTCTCCAAGCCGACCAACGCACTGATGTCCAAGGTCTACGACACCTACTCGTTCGCCTTCATGCCGTTGATGGGCAAGCTGATCACCAATGACGCCGAAAGCTACCGCTACCTGGCTGAATCGATCCGCATGCACCCGAACCAGGAAACCCTGAAGTCGATGATGGTAGAGGCCGGTTTCGACCGCGTGACCTACCACAACATGACCTCGGGCATCGTCGCCCTGCACCGCGGCATCAAGCCCTGATGCTGTTCGCAGGCCTTCTCGCCAGCGTCGAACACGGCCTCAACCGTGTACTGCGCCTGGACAGCACCGCCCTGGCACGGCTGGCGCACCTGAACGGCAGGATCATCGCCGTCGACTGCACCAGCCCCGCCTTGCAGCTGTTTATCCTGCCCAGCGATGAAGGCCTGTTGCTGGCGTCCCACTGGGCCGCCGACGCCGACTGCACCCTGCATGCTTCCGGCTCAAGCCTGCTGCGCCTGGCCCTGAGCCGGGACAAGACGGCGATCCTCCACGGCCCGGACGTGGAACTTGAAGGCGACAGCGCGGTGCTGATGGACCTGGCCGCCGTGCTGCAAGACCTGGAACTGGACTGGGAATACGAGCTGTCACGTTGGCTCGGCCCGGTGGCCACCCAACTGATCAGCGGTCATCTGCGCAGCCGTACGCGCTGGTACCAGCAGGGTTTCGCCAGCCTGAACCAGAACCTCGCCGAATACCTGAGCGAAGAATCGCGCACCCTGGTCGGACAACGGGAAGCGGAAGCGCGCTTTCGCGAACTCGACCAGGCCAAACTCGACCTGGAACGACTTGAGGCGCGCTTCGAGCGCCTGAGCCGCTCCCTTGATTCAAGCGATAACGCATGAAGCTGCTCGCCGTCCGCCGTTTGTTTCGTATCCAGCGCGTCGTAATCCGCTACCGCCTCGATGACCTGCTGTTCGCCCTGCCGCTGCCGTGGTTTCTGCTGGCGGTGCGCTATGTGCTGCCGTGGCGCTGGTTCCCGCGCAAGACCCTCGAGCTGAGCCGTGGCGCGCGCCTGCGCCTGGCGTTGCAGGACTTGGGGCCGATCTTCATCAAGTTCGGGCAGATCCTCTCCACCCGCCGCGACCTGTTGCCCGAAGACATCGCCGACGAACTGATGCTGTTGCAGGACCGCGTGCCGCCGTTCGACTCGCAACTGGCAGTCACGTTGATTGAAGAACAGCTGGGCAAGAAGATCAGCGAAGTCTTCAGCCGCTTCGACATCGCGCCGCTGGCCTCGGCCTCGGTGGCCCAGGTGCATGCCGCGCAACTGAAAAGCGGCGAAGAAGTGGTGGTGAAGGTGATCCGCCCGGGCCTCAAGCCGATCATCGGCCAGGACCTGGCGTGGCTGTTCATCCTTGCCCGCGCCGCCGAGCGCTTTTCTGCCGATGCACGCCTGCTGCACCCGGTGGACGTGGTGCTGGACTACGAAAAAACCATCTACGACGAACTCGACCTGCTGCGCGAAGCGGCCAACGCCAGCCAGCTCAAACGCAACTTCGAAGGCTCGCAGCTGCTGTACGTGCCGCAAGTCTATTGGGACTGGTGCCGCCCGAAAGTGCTGGTGATGGAGCGCATCTACGGCGTGCAGGTCACCGACCTCGCGACCCTGGCCGACCAGCGCACCGACATGAAGATGCTTGCCGAGCGCGGCGTGGAGATTTTCTTCACCCAAGTGTTCCGCGACAGCTTCTTCCACGCCGACATGCACCCCGGCAATATCTTCGTCAGCACCGTGAACCCGTGGAGCCCGCAGTACATTGCGATCGACTGCGGCATCGTCGGCAGCCTGACCCCGGAAGACCAGGACTACCTGGCGCGCAACCTGTTTGCCTTCTTCAAGCGTGACTACCGCCGCGTGGCGCAGTTGCACATCGACTCGGGCTGGGTACCGGCTGAAACCAAACTCAACGAATTCGAAGCGGCGATCCGCACTGTGTGCGAGCCGATCTTTGAAAAACCGTTAAAGGATATTTCCTTCGGCCAGGTGCTGATGCGCCTGTTCCAGACGGCGCGGCGCTTCAATATGGAAGTGCAGCCGCAGCTGGTACTGTTGCAAAAGACCCTACTGAACATCGAAGGCCTGGGCCGCCAGCTGTACCCGGACCTCGACCTGTGGAACACCGCCCAGCCGTTCCTCGAGCGCTGGATGCGGGACCGTATCAGCCCGAAAACCCTGCTGGGCAACCTGCAAAGCCAGGTCGAGCAACTGCCGCACCTGGCCAACATGACCCGCGACCTGCTGGAGCGCATGTCCCAGCCCCACGCCAAGGACCCCGCACCGCCGTGGCACAAGCGCAAGGACGACTGGTTCCTGCGCCTGCTGGGCGCCGCGCACCTGGTGGGCGGTACGATATTGGCCGCCGGCGGGCCGCTGAACGAACTGGGCCACTGGCCGGCCGGCATCATGGTCGCGGTGGGCGTGTATCTGATCGTGCGTCGATAGCCAATCCGGTTATACACTGTCGCAAATTGCCGGAGCCGAAAATGAAAGACTGGCTGGACGAGATCAAGTGGGACAGTGACGGCCTGGTGCCAGCCATTGCCCAGGACTACAAGACCGGGCGCGTGCTGATGATGGCCTGGATGAACCGCGAGGCCCTGAGCCTGACCGCCGCCGAGAACCGCGCCATCTACTGGTCACGTTCCCGTGGCAAACTGTGGCGCAAGGGCGAAGAGTCCGGGCACGTGCAAACCCTGCATGAGATGCGCATCGACTGCGATGCCGATGTGGTGATCCTCAAGGTCGAGCAGATCGGCGATATCGCCTGTCACACCGGCCGTCACAGCTGCTTCTACCGCGTGTTCCAGAACGGCGAGTGGAAGACCGTCGAGCCCGTGCTCAAAGACCCGCACGCTATCTATTCGGCAGGACACTGAACATGAGCGATACCCTCAACCGTGTGGCCCAGGTGCTGGAAGACCGCAAAGGCGCGGACGCCGACAGCTCCTACGTCGCCAGCCTGTACCACAAGGGTCTGAACAAGATCCTGGAAAAACTCGGCGAAGAATCCGTCGAGACGATTATTGCGGCCAAGGACGCGCAAATCAGCGGCGACTGCAGCGACGTGATCTACGAAACTGCCGACTTGTGGTTCCACAGTCTGGTCATGCTCGCCCAACTGGGGCAGCATCCACAGGCAGTGCTTGATGAACTGGACCGTCGCTTCGGCTTGTCCGGGCATGCCGAAAAGGCCTCGCGCCCGTCCGCCTGACCAACTTTTACAGAGGAATTGCAGCATGGGCATTTTTGACTGGAAACACTGGATCGTCATTCTTGTGGTCGTTGTGCTGGTGTTCGGCACCAAGAAACTGAAAAACCTCGGCACCGACGTCGGTGAATCGATCAAGGGCTTTCGCAAGGCCATGAACGACGACGAAAAGCCTGCCGACCCGGCCGTCAATCCGGTGCCACCGGCGCAGCCTGTACACCCGCAGGCCACTCAGCCGATCACTGAACGTCGCACCTTCGACGTGCAGGCCGAGCACGTCAAAGAGCAGAACCAAAAAGACTCGTGAGTACTGAATAATGTTTGGTATCAGCTTCTCTGAACTGCTGCTCGTCGGCCTCGTGGCCCTGCTGGTACTGGGGCCGGAACGCCTGCCCGGTGCCGCGCGCACGGCCGGCCTGTGGATCGGGCGCCTGAAACGCAGTTTCAACGCCATCAAACAGGAAGTTGAACGGGAAATCGGCGCCGACGAGATTCGCCGGCAACTGCACAACGAACACATTCTGTCGTTGGAGCAGGAGGCACGGAAGATTCTCTCGCCGGTGCAGGAAACGCCCAAGCCGGTAGAGCCTGTGGCAGAGCATTCGATTGCTCCGCCCGCCGCACCCGCGCCTGCACCGGTCGCTGAACCCGTGCACGCCGTCGAGCCTGCGCCCACTGCGCCCGTGACCCCGACCGAACCCGCGCCGACACCTGCCGTGTCGCCCGCGCCCCACGACCCTACATTGCCGCCGCGAGCCCCATGAGCGCTGATAAACCGGAAACCGACCAGCACATGCCACTGGTCTCGCACCTCACCGAGTTGCGTACCCGCCTGCTGCGCTGTGTCGCGGCGATCTTCATCATCTTTGCCGGGCTGTTTGCCTTCACCCAGCAGATCTACACCTTCGTCTCCACGCCGCTGCGCAATTACCTGCCGGCCGGCGCGACGATGATCGCCACCGACGTGTCGTCACCGTTCCTCACGCCGTTGAAGCTGACGATGATGGTTTCGCTGTTCCTGGCGATCCCGGTGATCCTGCATCAGATCTGGGGCTTTATCGCGCCGGGCCTGTACAAGCATGAAAAACGCATCGCCGTGCCGCTGCTGGTGTCGAGCATCCTGCTGTTCTATACCGGGATGGCTTTTGCCTACTTCCTGGTGTTCCCGCTGATCTTCAAGTTCTTCGCCGCCGCTACGCCGGCCGGTGTGGAAATGATGACCGACATCACCAGCTACCTCGACTTCGTGATGACGCTGTTCTTCGCCTTTGGCGTGGCCTTCGAAATTCCGGTGGCCGTGGTGCTGCTGGTGTGGATCGGCGTGGTCGACGTCAAATACCTGAAGAAGATCCGCCCCTACGTGATCATCGGCTGCTTCGTGGTCGGCATGATCCTGACCCCGCCGGACATCTTCTCCCAGACCCTGCTGGCCGTACCCATGTGGATGCTGTTCGAGATTGGCATCCTGTTTGGCAGCCTGGTGAGCAAGCGTGGCGATCACCCCGATGACCAACCCGCCGACGACGACCAGCCGCCAGCGACCCAGCCGTGAACCTGCTGCTGCTTGAGGAGGCCGACTTTATCGCGGCCGACCGGGTGGTGCTGCGTGATCGGCGCCTGGTGCATATGCAGGAAGTCCACCGTGCCGCCGTAGGCGACAGCCTGCGGGTCGGACGCATCGGCGGTTTGATGGGCAACGCGCAGTTGCTGCGCCTGGAAGCCCGGGAAGCCGAGCTGGAAGTCACCTTCGACCAGCCGCCGCCGGCCAAACTGCCCCTGACCCTGCTGCTGGCCCTGCCCCGCCCGAAAATGCTTCGCCGGGTGCTGCAAACCGTGGCGTCCATGGGCGTGCCGCGAGTGGTGCTGGTGAACAGCTATCGCGTGGAAAAGAGCTTCTGGCAGACGCCGTTCCTGGAGCCGGAAGCGATTCGCGAGCAATTGATCCTCGGCCTGGAACAGGCCCGGGACACAGTGCTGCCCGAGATCGTGATCGAAAAGCGCTTCAAGCCATTCGTCGAAGACCGCCTGCCCGCCATGGCGCAAGGCACCCTCGGCCTGATTGGTCACCCTGGCGACTATCCGCCCTGCCCTCGCGGGCTGGATGAGCCGGTCACCCTGGCCATCGGGCCGGAAGGCGGCTGGATTCCCTACGAGGTGGACCTGCTGGCCAAGGCCGGGTTGCAGCCGGTGCAACTCGGCGCGCGCATCCTGAGAGTCGAAACCGCCGTCACCGCGCTGCTCGCCCGCCTTTTCTAACACCGCCCTCTCCTGTAGGAGCGAGCTTGCTCGCGAAAAACTCAAGGACACCGCGCTCACTCAGAATGCCCGCGTTATCGTTGACGACCTTCGCGAGCAAGCTCGCTCCTACAGAAACATCCGAATCTGCCGATACGCTCTGAATAAGTCCAAGCCTTGTTCCAGGGGAGTTCGCAGCATGTATCGTTGGTTAGCCGAGAAACTGGGGAATGTCAGCGTCAACCGCAAGCTGAGCATAGGCTTCGGCCTGGTATTGGTCTTGACCCTATTGATCACCTTCACCGGCTGGACCGGCCTCAGCGGCGTGATCAGCCGTGGCGACAAGCTGGGCTACATCTCCAGCCTCAACGGGCTGACCAAGGACCTGCGCCTGGCGCGACTGGACTTCGAAATGCGCCGTGGCGAACAAGGCACCAGCGCGGTCAACGACCTGATCACCCAGCTGGACAGTGGCCTGAAAACCGCCGCAGACCTGATCGAGCAACCCGACGACAAGCTCGTGGTAGAGCAGCAACAAGATGCCTTGGGCCAATACAAAAAAGCCTTCGGCGCCATGGTGCAGGCCGGCCTCAAGCGTGAAGGCGCCCGCAGCAAACTGGGCGATACCGCCGACAACGCCGTCGCAAAAATCAACGAAGTGGAAAAATCCCTGCTGCAAGGCGACAGCGTCACCCTGTTCAACAGCGTGGTCGACCTGAGCAAACTGATCCAGCAAGCGCGCTTCCAGGTGCGCGGCTACACCTACAGCGGCAAGGTCGAAGCCGAACAACCGGCCCTGGATGCCATCGACAACGCCCTGAAGAAAATCACCGACCTCAACGACCAGTTGCCCGAGCAATACCGGGCCAACCTGCAAGAGGCCAGCGTCTCGCTGCAGGCCTACCGCGCCGCCGTGAGCCAGTACCGCGACTCCCAGGTGGCCAGTGCCGCCGCGATGAAAATCATGGGCGAGCAAGGCGATATCCTGCTCGACCGCAGTAACAAACTCACCACTTCGCAAACCGTGGTGCGTGATACCGATGCCGCCCACGCCAAGAACCTGCTGTTACTGGCCACCGCCCTCGCGCTGGCGTTTGGTGTACTCGCCGCCTGGGCCATTACCCGGCAGATCGTGATTCCACTGAACCAGACCCTCAAAGTCGCCGAGCGCGTGGCGTCCGGCGACCTGAGCCACAACCTGATCTCCCAGCGCCAGGATGAACTGGGGCAACTGCAACGGTCGATGCAAAGCATGACCGTGGGCCTGCGGGAGCTGATTGGCGGTATCAGCGACGGCGTTACCCAGATCGCCAGTGCCGCCGAGCAGCTATCGGCCGTTACCGAGCAGACCAGCGCCGGGGTCAACAGCCAGAAGGTCGAGACCGACCAGGTGGCCACCGCCATGAACGAAATGGCCGCTACCGTGCAGGAAGTCGCCCGTAACGCTGAAGAAGCCTCGGAAGCCGCCGTAGCCGCCGACCAACAGGCCCGTGAAGGCGACAAGGTGGTCGGCGAGGCCATCGCCCAGATCGAGCGCCTGGCCAGCGAGGTGGGCAACTCCACCGAAGCCATGGGCCATCTCAAGCGTGAGAGCGACAAGATCGGCAGTGTGCTGGACGTCATCAAGTCGGTGGCCCAGCAAACCAACCTGCTGGCCCTTAACGCAGCGATTGAAGCGGCGCGCGCCGGTGAAGCCGGACGCGGTTTTGCGGTGGTTGCCGATGAAGTGCGCAGCCTGGCCCAGCGGACGCAGAAGTCCACCGAGGAGATCGAAGAGTTGATCGTCGGCCTGCAAAGCGGCACCCAGCAGGTGGCGACCATCATGGATAACAGTCGCGGCCTGACCGACAGCAGCGTCGAGCTGACCCGTCGGGCCGGCAATGCCCTGGAGAACATCACCCGTACCGTCTCGGCGATCCAGGCGATGAACCAGCAGATCGCCACCGCCGCCGAGCAGCAAAGCGCCGTGGCCGAAGAGATCAACCGCAGCGTGCTCAACGTGCGGGACGTTTCCGAACAAACCTCGGCGGCCAGCGAAGAAACTGCGGCTTCCAGTGCCGAGCTGGCGCGCCTGGGGGTTTACCTGCAAAGCCTGGTAGGTCGCTTCAAGGTCTGACCCGCTTGCGGCGGCCATCAGGGCCGCCGCTCCGACAATATGTGAAATTTCCTACGCGTTTTTCAGGTCGTGGATCACACACCTGGCGCCGAATAAAAGTAGCGTTTCAACTCCCCTGACCATTGTTGGCCGGACGCTTGAGACGCTCCTTTTGATTCGTTGGAGGTTCACCATGTTTCGTCCACTGACCCGCCTGCTCGGAAACATCAGCATCAGCCTCAAACTTGCCCTGGGCTTTGGCCTGGTGCTCAGCCTCAGCCTGATCATCGCCTCTACCGGCTGGCAAGCCTTGAGCGCATCCCTCGAGCGCTCCCAAAAACTCACGCTGCTCTCGCAATTGGCAGTCGTCGGCGAAGAGTTGCGCGCTGATCGCATCGTCTATCGCACCCTTAACGACCCGGCCAGCCTGTCCAAAATAGAGCTGCACATGGACAAGATCGACCAGTTTCTGGTGGATCTTTCCCCGCGATTTACCGACCCGGTCAACCAACAACAGCTGCAGGAAAGCCGACGCTTCGTCACCAGTTTCAAGACCGCCTTAAGCGGCCTGGAGGGGCTGATCAAGCAACGTGAAAACGCCCGTGAACAGCTCAAGCGCAGCTCAGTCCAGAGCAGTGACAGCCTCTCTGAACTGTCGAGCAACCTGCCCAATCAAGACGATGAAAAGGCCCTCGATGCCGTGGAACAATTGCGCCAGGCCCTGGAACAAGCCGAAGACCGCGCCCAGAGCCCCGCCTGGGCCGCTGCGTCATTGGACGCCTACGCCAAGGACGTGAGTGATGCGCTACTGGCCCTGGATGGCGCCCAGGCGGCGGTAGGCGCGCTGCCGGTTGACGCCAGCGCCCTGAAAAAAGTCCTGCTCGATTTTCGGGCTCACCTGACACGCCTCAAGGACGCCCAACTCAGCGCCGAAACCACCCAGAACCAGCTTGAACAGTGGCTGGATCAATTGCTCACGGAAAGCGACCTGCTGAGCCAGGACCAGACCGCCAAGCGTGACAACGAAGCCAGCCTCGCCCGCACCCTGCTGCTCAACGTTACTGCAGCGGCGCTGTTGCTCGGCGTCGTGGCCGCCTGGTTGATCGCCGGCCAGATCGTCGCGCCGCTGCGCCAGGCCCTGTCCGTGGCCAACCGGATTGCCGAAGGTGACCTGAGCCACGACATCCAGGCCTCGCGCCAGGATGAACTGGGGCAGTTGCAGCGCAGCATCGGGCAAATGACCCTCAACCTGCGGGGCTTGATCAGCGGCATCGGCGACAGCGCCCAGCAGATCGCCAGCGCCGCCGAGCAACTCTCGGCGGTCACCGAGCAAACCCGCGACGGGGTCGACGGCCAGAAGCAGGAAACCGAACAGGTGGCCACCGCCATGAACGAGATGCTCGCCACCTCCCAGGAAGTTGCGCGCCATGCCGAGCAAGCGTCGCTGGCTGCTGCCGAGGCCGACCGGCAGGCGGGCCAGGGCGATCAGGTGGTGGCTGAGGCCATTACCCACATCGAGCACCTGGCTCAGGAGATGGCTCGTTCAAGCCAGGCCATGCAAGGCCTGCAACAGGAAAGCCGGAAGATCGGCAGCGTGCTGGAGGTGATCAAGTCGGTATCGGAACAGACCAACTTGCTGGCCCTCAACGCCGCGATCGAGGCGGCCCGCGCAGGCGAAGCCGGCAGGGGGTTTGCCGTGGTCGCCGATGAAGTGCGCAGCCTGGCACAACGCACCCAGCAGTCGGCCGAGGAAATCGAGGAGTTGATCAGCGGCCTGCACCGGGGCACGCAGCAGGTCGCGGACATTATGGACAACAGTCGCAGCCTCACCGACAACAGCGTGCAACTGACCCGCCGCGCAGGAGAGGCTCTGGCTGGCATCACCCGTACCGTGTCAGTGATTCAGGAGATGAACCCGCAGATTGCCGCTGCCGCCGAGGAACAAACCGCGGTCGCCGAGGAGATCAACCGCAGCGTGTTGAAGGTCAAGGATGTATCGGAACAGACCTGGGCCGCGAGTCAGGACACTGCGGCGGCCAGTGTCGAACTGGCGCGCCTGGGGGCGGATTTGCAGGTGTGGGTGGGCAAGTTCAAGGTCTGAAAAAACCCAACCTGTGGCGAGGGAGCTTGCTCCCGCTGGAGTGCGCAGCGCTCCTATCTTTTTTGGGAGCCGCTACGCAGCCCAGCGGGAGCAAGCTCCCTCGCCACAAGAAGCATTCCAACGCATTTATAGAACCTGGCGCAGGAAGGCTTGGGCGCGAGGGTCCTTCGGCGCATCGAAGAATTGCGCCGGGGCGGCGTCCTCCAACAGTTTGCCGTGATCGAAGAACAGCACGCGATCAGCCACTTCCCGGGCAAAGCCCATTTCATGGGTGACGCAGACCATGGTCATGCCTTCCAGGGCCAGGGTCTTCATCACGTCCAGCACTTCGCCGACCATTTCCGGGTCCAGGGCCGAGGTGGGCTCGTCAAACAGCATCACCTTGGGCTCCATCGCCAGCGCGCGGGCAATCGCGACGCGCTGCTGCTGGCCACCGGAAAGCCGCGACGGGAACTCGTGGGCTTTCTGGGCAATGCCGACTTTCTCCAGGAGCGCCAGGGCCTTGGCCTCGCGCTCTTTCTTGCCGCGCTTGCGCACGACTTTTTGCGCCAGGCAGAGGTTTTCCAGCACGGTCATGTGGGGGAACAGGTTGAAGTGCTGGAACACCATGCCGACTTCACGGCGGTAGGCGTTCACGTCGGTTTTCGGGTCTGCCAGTTGCAGGCCGTCGATGCTTACCGAGCCGGAATCGAATTCCTCCAGGCCGTTAAGGCAGCGCAGGAACGTCGACTTGCCGGAACCGGACGGGCCGATCACCACCAGCACTTCACCCCTGGCCACCTGCGTGGTCACGCTGTCCACCGCGCGCACGACGTGGCCACGGGTGTCGAAGACTTTTACCAGATCGCGGACTTCAATCACTTTGCGCGAGCCTCCGCTCAAGCCGGCTGGCGATTTTCGACAGCGGCAGGTTGATCAGCAGGTACAGGCCTGCGACGCAGAACAGGATTTCGAATGGCGAGAACGAGGTGGTGATGACCTCGCGGCCGCTTTTGAGCAGCTCGGTAATCGCGATCACCGACACCAGGGATGTGTCCTTGACCAAGCTGATAAATTGCCCGGCCAGGGGCGGCAGCACGCGCTTGAAAGCTTGCGGCAACACCACGTGGCGCATCGACTGACCGGCACTGAGCCCCAGGGAGCGGGCTGCCTCATTCTGCCCACGGGCAATCGACTGCACGCCGGCACGGATGATTTCCGCCACATACGCGCCGGTAAACAGTGACAGCGCGGCGATCCCGGCGAATTCCCGGGACAGGTTGAGCACCGTGCCGATAAAGAAATAGAAAATGAAGATCTGCACCAACAACGGCGTACCGCGTACCAGTTCGACGTAGATCGTCGACAGATCGCGTAAAGTCGGGTTGTTCGACAGGCGACACAATCCGGTCGCCAGGCCGATCAACAGTCCCAGCACCCCGGACACCACCGATAGCCACAACGTAGTCCACAAGCCCCACAGCAGAGGGCCCGCAGCCCAATGCCGGGTGACGCCGATCACATCGCCCTCGGCCACGTCATCGCCCTTGGCCACTTGCAGGCTGTTCTCGGCCACGGTCAGGTGCTGTTCGTTGCCCTCGTCATTACGCAGGGTGACGTCAGCCACATCGCCCTTGCGCACCAGCTCGCTGACGGTGGAAATGTCCGACGCACGCTGGGATTCTTCGGCCTGGTAGACGAAGTACTGCGGCACGCGGTTCCAGCGCCATTCGTAGGACATCAGCGAGGTGGCGTAATACAACGCGCCGGCCAGGCCGACCAGCACCAGCACCGTCAGCAGGTGCCAGGGCCATTGGGCTTTTTTCTGTTTCATTTCAGGTTCCGGGATGTGTATCGCCTGGCAGGCCCTATTCGCGAGCAAGCCCGCTCCCACATTTCGACCGCGA
Source organism: Pseudomonas sp. E6002 (assembly GCF_013385565.1). Taxonomy (NCBI): domain Bacteria; kingdom Pseudomonadati; phylum Pseudomonadota; class Gammaproteobacteria; order Pseudomonadales; family Pseudomonadaceae; genus Pseudomonas; species Pseudomonas sp. E6002. The sequence goes on from NZ_JACAPT010000022.1 coordinate 350,108, forward strand.
TCTAATGTGGGAGCGGGCTTGCTCGCGAAGGGCTCGACTCGGTATTAAGCCAACCTTATTCCATGTCCTTGAGCCACTCAGAGCTCTTGAACCACTTGTCATGGATGCGATCGTAGGTGCCGTCGTTGCGGATCTGGTGCAGGAAGTTGTTGATGAAGTTGATGCTGTCGTAGTCGCCCTTCTTCAGGCCGAACGCCAGGGGTTCAAAGGTGAACGGCTGATCAAGGAACACCAGTTTGCCGGCGCCGACCTTGTTCACGGCCACCACGTTGTACGGGGCGTCATAGACGAAGGCGTCAGCCTTGCCGTTGACCACGTCCAGAACAGCTTCCTGCTCGTTGTCATAGCCGTGGTACTTGGCTTTGGAGATCAGCTTCTTGGCCACCATCTCGCCGGTGGTGCCGAGCTTGGAGGTCAGGCGGTATTTCTCGTCATTCAGGTCTTTGTAGGACTTGATGGTGCCCTCCAGCTCCTTGCGGATCAGCAGGGTCTGGCCGACCACGATGAACGGTTCGCTGAAGTTCAGGCGCAGGTTGCGTTCCTGGGTCAGGGTCATGCCGCTGCCGATCATGTCGAACTTGTCGGTCAACAGGGCCGGGATGATGCCGTCGTAACCGGTGGAAATCGGCTCGAACTTCACGCCCATCGACTTGGCCATGGCCTTGAGGATGTCGACTTCAAAGCCGATGATTTCGCCGCGTTTGTTGGTCATCTGGAACGGCATGTAGGTCGGGTCCATGCCGACTTTCAGCGTACCGCGCTTGACCGCATCATCGATGGCGCCGGCATGTGCCGCGTTGACCGCCACCAGTGCGGTGACACCCAGCAGCAGCATCGAAAGATACTTTTTCATCATCAAGTCCCCTGAACTCATTTTCTTGTGAGGTCGGCGCGCAAAAGGGCTGCACCATTTCGGGGTGCGATCCTAACTCACTCACCGCCGGGTACAAAGGTTTCGCCGGGATTTGTTGCCAAGGTATGACAGAAAAGCCCCATAACCGTGCAGAGAAAGGCATGGCTAGACACCTCGATCCACGGCCCAGCCAATTGCTTGATGTGTAAGCAGTTATGACTACCAGTCCACTTCCGCCATCCAGCCCGAGTCCTTGAACCACTTGTCATGCAGCCGATCGTAGGTGCCGTCCTGGGCCACCTGGTTGAGGAAATGATTGATCCAGTTGAGGCTGTCGTAATCGCCCTTTTTCAAGCCGAACGCCAGGGGCTCGTAGGTGAAGGGTTGCTCCAGCGCCAACAGCGCACTGTTCTGGGGCTTGGTAATGGCGATCAGGTTATACGGCGCATCATGGATAAACGCATCGGCCTTGCCCTCCACCACCTGGCGCACGCCTTCTTCAGGTGTTGGAAAACTGCGCAGCCGTGCAGTGCCGAGAAACCTTTTCGCCGCCGCCTCGCCTGTGGTGCCTTCGGCGGCCACGATCCGGTAACCGGCCTCGTTCAAGTCCTCGATGCTCTGGACCTTGTCGGCCAACCGAGGGTTCAGCAGCACGGTCTGGCCGACGATGATGAACGAGTCGCTGAAATTGAGGGTCAGGTTGCGCTCCTGCGTGACAGTCATGCCGCTGCCGATCAGGTCGAACCGGCTGGCCAGCAGGCCGGGAATCAGGTCGATATACGGTACCGAAACCAGCTCCAGCTTGACCCCCAGCGCCTTGCTCATCTCCCGGAGCAGGTCAATTTCAAACCCGACGATCCGGCCTTTCTTGTCGGTCATCTCAAAGGGCACGTAGGCCGGACTGGTGCCGACTTTCAACACACCCCGCCGAACGGCCTCATCTATGGCTCCGGCATGCGCCAGGTAACCGTGGGAAAATGTGACGATGCCGAGCAGCAGCATCGACAAATACCTTTTGATCATGAAAAAAGCCCCTGTTCCATTAAACACTCCCACACCCGGCCACGCGCAAGTTCGCGTAAGCCGCAGGCTTCGAGTCAGATTTGGGGGGCGATGCTAACCCACTCGCAGGCACGGCAATATGCCTCGGAGAAGGGTCTTTTGTTTCGAAATAACAAGGAGTTAGCGCGATGCAGCAGAAGGGAAAAACAACGTAGGACGGTTATCGCAAACGCCCCCGAGGTGGCACCTCGGGGGCGTCGGAATCAGGCCGGTTGAGCCTGGGACGACAGCGGCTTCAATGGCAGCAATGGCGCATGCGGATCGGCCTTGACCGATTCGCGCCAGGCGCTCAGCCACTCGGCGTGGCCTTCGCTCCAGACCTGCTCGTGCAAGCGTGCCAGGGCGACCGGGTCGCTGAGCAAGGCCAGGCGTTCACCGTTGTTGAGGCCGGCCGGGCCAACTTTCAACGCGTGGCGAACCCGATCAACACGCAGCCATTCAATCGGCTCCGCCTGCCCGTGACGGGAAGTTGCCAAGGCGCACGCCAGGGCGTTCTGCTGCGGATCGACCACCGCCCGCACAAAACCGTCATTGAGCGCATGCCAACGGTTTTCGTGGGTGTACTTGTCGGTCGACAACAGCGCCTGGGGCGGATTGTATTCCTCGGGGATCAGGAACAGGCTCTCGTCGCGAGACTTGAGGCCCAGTTTGACCCGGCTGGAAATCACCGACACCGGAATCGACAGCATCAGCGAACCGACGATCGGCACCAGCCACCACAGGAAGCTTGGGTTCAACCACACCACCAGCAGCGCCCAGAAGAAGCCGAGCAGGGTCTGCGGACCGTGGCGCTTGACTGCCTCGCTCCATGGTGTGGAGTCGTCGTCACGCTGTGGCGAGTTCCAGGTCGCCGCCCAGCCGAGGAACGCGGCCAGTACGAAACGGGTGTGGAAAATCATCCGCACCGGCGCCAGCAACATGGAGAACAGCATCTCCAGCAGCATCGACAGGGTCACCTTGAACTTGCCGCCGAACTCTTTCGCGCCCTTGGCCCAGATCAGGATGATGCTCAGCAATTTAGGCAGGAACAGCAGCACGATGGTGGTGGAGAACAGCGCCACCGCCTTGTCCGGATGCCATTGTGGCCACAACGGATACAACTGGCGCGGCGCCATGAAGTACTGCGGCTCCATCAGTGTGTTGACCGCCAACAAGGCCGTGGACAGCACCAGGAAGAAGAACCACAACGGCGCCGACAGGTACGACATCACGCCGGTGAGGAACACCGCACGGTGCACCGGGTGCATGCCTTTTACCAGGAACAGGCGGAAGTTCATCAGGTTGCCGTGGCACCAGCGACGGTCACGCTTGAGTTCGTCCAGCAGGTTCGGCGGCAGCTCTTCGTAGCTGCCCGGCAAGTCGTAGGCAATCCACACGCCCCAGCCGGCGCGGCGCATCAGCGCAGCTTCAACGAAGTCGTGGGAAAGAATCGCACCGGCAAACGCACCTTTACCCGGCAACGGCGCCAGGGCGCAGTGCTCGATAAACGGCTTCATGCGGATGATCGCGTTGTGACCCCAGTAGTGGGATTCACCCAACTGCCAGAAGTGCAGGCCGGCGGTAAACAGCGGGCCGTACACCCGGGTGGCGAACTGCTGCATGCGCGCATACAGGGTATCCATGCCCGACGCACGTGGCGCGGTCTGGATAATCCCGGCATCCGGCGTGGCTTCCATCAGGCGCACCAGGCTGGTCAGGCATTCGCCGCTCATCACGCTGTCGGCGTCGAGCACCACCATGTACTTGTAGTCACCGCCCCAGCGACGGCAGAAGTCGTCGAGGTTGCCGCTCTTGCGTTTGACGCGACGGCGACGGCGGCGATAGAAGATCTTGCCGAAGCCACCGGCTTCGCGGCACACGTCGAGCCAGGCTTGCTGCTCGGCGATGCAGATGTCGGCCTCGTTACTGTCGCTGAGGACGAAGAAGTCGAAACGGTCCAGGTCACCGGTGGCAGCCACCGATTCGAACGTCGCGCGCAGGCCGGCAAATACCCGGGGCACGTCTTCGTTGCAGATCGGCATGACCAGGGCGGTGCGGGCGTCTTTCGGAATCGGCTCGTCACCGGCACTTTTACCGGAGATACGGTATTTATCGTGACCGGTCAGCAGTTCCAGGAAGCCCATCAGCGCGGTCCAGAAACCGGCCGAGACCCAGCAGAACAGAATCCCGAACAGCACCAGGATGCTGGTTTGCAGGGCGTAAGGCAGTACCTGGGTCGCGGTTTGCAGCAGGGTCTGGTTGCGGATCTCGTCAAAGTCGACGAAGGACCAGCCCTGGTACGGCATGATGCCTTTCATGTACCAGCCGGCAACGATCGTCTGGCCGAGCATCAGCACCAGCAGGATATAGCGACGGATCGAACCGACGGTGCGCCAGCGGGCGGCCGGCAGTACGCGCTCATCCTTCGGCGGGGCCGGTGGATTGGTGCGGCCGGTCAGGCGGCGCCAGCCACGCACCAGGATATTGGTGCGCCACGGCTCAGGCACGACCTTGGTCCGACGGATCGGCGGCGTGGCCTTGAGGCAGACCCGGCCGCTGGCGTCGAGCACCAGCATTTCGGCGTCTTGCAGCTCTTCGGCAGTGTTGAGGGTCAGCCGGGCGCCTACCGATGCCTGGGCAGCGTCGGCAGGCGCGTCGAACGTGGACGATGACAGGCGCTTGTGCAATTCACTGAAGGACTCGCAGCCCGCCAGTTCGGCGCGCTGCTCATCGGTCATCGGTAGATGCGCCAGGTACTCGGCAAGCGTCTCTGGCTGGACTTGAGAATTACTCATCGGCAGGCAACTGATAGCTCCAGGTTTCGGTCAGGACTTGCTCTGTCTTGGCCTGATCCTGGGTAGGGAGTGGTGTGGCTGGGGCAGCCGCTTCCGGCTGCTTGGCGTCCTTGTCCTTGGCGTCTTTCTTGGCCGCTTTCTCGTGCTGTTTAGCCAGTACTTTGTCGGCTTTCAACACTTGGGTCGAAACCTTCTCCGGTTCCGGCTGCACGATGTCCTGAACCAGAGCAGCGCGCATTTCAGTCGGTTTGCCTGCGTCCTTGATCTTCATGCGCAGGGTCAAGCGCCAGCCTTGGGTGTGCGGGTTGTAGCGCACGCTGTTTTCAACGATTTCGGCGTTGTCGCCCACGCTGACCTGGCTGCGAACCGGTGCGTCAGCTGGCAGTTTCTTCAGGGACGGGCCCTCGAAGTCCACCAGGTAAGCCACGCTGCCGTCTGGCTGACGGATCAGGTTGGATTGCTTGACGTCGCCGGTGGAACGCAGGGTCTGCTTGACCCAGGCGCTTTCTGGCGAATGGAACTCGGCGTCTTGCAATGTCCAGTGCAGGCGGTAGGCAACGTCCAGCGGCTTGCCTGGCTCCGGCAGTGTTTCCGGGCTCCAGAACGCAACGATGTTGTCGTTGGTTTCATCGGCGGTCGGAATCTCTACCAGGTCGACGGAGCCCTTGCCCCAATCGCCTTCAGGCTCGATCCAGGCGCTTGGGCGCTTGTCGTAGTTGTCGTCGAGGTCTTCGTAGTGGCTGAAGTTGCGGCCGCGTTGCAGCAGGCCGAAACCACGCGGGTTTTCCACGGTGAAGTTGCTGACCGACAGGTGTTTGGGGTTGTTCAGTGGGCGCCAGATCCACTCGCCGTTGCCGGCATGGATCGACAGGCCGCTGGAATCGTGCAGCTCGCGACGGTAGTTGAGGACCTTGGACGGCTGGTTGGCGCCGAACAGGAACATGCTGGTCAGCGGGGCGATGCCCAGCTTGGTGACCTTGTCACGCAGGTACATCTGGGATTTGACGTCGACGATGGTGTCGGTACCCGGGCGCAGGATCAGGCGATAAGCGCCGGTGGCCCGCGGCGAATCCAGCAGGGCGTAGATCACCAGCTGTTTCTCACCCGGTTTTGGACGCTCGATCCAGAACTCGGTGAAACGCGGGAATTCTTCGCCGGACGGCAACGCAGTGTCGATCGCCATGCCGCGGGCAGACAGGCCGTAGACCTGGTCCTTGCCCACGACGCGGAAATAGCTGGCGCCGAGCATGGTCATGATTTCGTCTTGCTTGTCACCCTTGTTGATCGGGTACAGCACACGGAAACCGGCATAACCCAGCTGTTCGGTGGATTTGGGATCAAACTTGACGTCGCCGAAATCGAAGCGGGACGGGTCGTACTTGATTTCCTGAACGCTGTCGGCGGTGACTTCGTTGATTTTCACCGGTGTATCGAAATGCATACCCTGGTGGTAGAAGGACAGCTTGAACGGGGTGTTCTGATCGGCCCACTCGGCTTTTTCGTTGCGGAAACGAATTTTCTGGTAATCAGCGAATTTCATTTCGCGGAATTCGTTCGGCAAATTGCTGCGCGGAGCTTCGTATTTCTGCCCGGCCAGCTCTTTTGCCTTGGCCGACACATCATCCAGACTGAATGCCCACAGTTGACCCGCGCCGAACAGGCAAAACAGGGCAGAGCCCGTCACCAGTACGTTTCGTAACCGTTTGGCAGACAATTTTGGTGCATTACAGGGACTAACAATCACGAGCAACCCTCGCCGAAAACAGATCAAAAAACCAACGGCCAGCTATCTATATGCCAGGTTGGCGAGCATTGTTCCGACTCCCATGGGGCTAAATGATTCCCCAATGGCTATCGGACAAGTCTCTACCTAAGTCAAAAATGGACCAATTAACGCTGATCCCCGTAGCGCGCGATTATCTAGTAGCCCGCGTGACAACGCATCAGGGTCAGCGAAGTATTTGTAGCGAAAACCCGGTTTTTTGGGCATCACAAGTCGTTTTCAGTACATTCACGTCTGTAACAGGAAGGTGACCGGCCCATCATTGACCAAATGCACCTGCATATCAGCGCCAAAACGCCCTGCCGCTACCGTGCCATGCAATTGTTGCGCTTGTAACAGCAGATAGTCGAAAAGCGCCTCGCCCAACGCCGGCGGTGCCGCCGTGGAGAAGCTCGGCCTCAGCCCACTCTTGGTGTCTGCCGCCAGGGTGAACTGCGACACCAGCAGCAAACCGCCGCCAATGTCTTTCAAGGACAGGTTCATCTTGCCCTCGTCGTCGCTGAACACCCGATAGTTAAGCAGCTTATGCAGCAGCTTGTCGGCGCTGGCTTGCGTATCCGAAGGCTCGACAGCCACCAGCACCAGCAAACCCTGGTCTATCGCCCCGACCACCTGCCCTTCTACCTCGACCCGGGCGCCGCGCACCCGTTGCAAAAGCCCCTTCATGCTTCTTCAGGCGGCAAATCAAGCAGGCGCCGTGCCATTTCACTCGCCGCACGCACCAGCGCATCGGTGATTCCGGGTTCGGAAGCCGCATGGCCGGCCTCGCGGATGATCTGCAGCTCACTGTTGGGCCAGGCCTGATGCAGCTCCCAGGCATTGTCCAGCGGGCAGATCATATCGTAGCGGCCATGCACGATTACGCCAGGCAGGTGGGCGATCTTGTGCATGTCGCGGATCAACTGGTCAGGTTCAAGGAACGAGTTATTGGTGAAGTAATGGCATTCGATACGGGCAATCGACAGGGCGCGCTGGGGTTCGGAGAAACGCTCGATCAATTGCGGGTTCGGGCACAGGCCCAACATGCGCCCTTCCCACGTGGACCAGGCCTTGGCGGCGTGCATCTGGGCGATCTGGTCGTTGCCGGTCAGGCGCTTGTGGTAGGCGCTGAGCAGGTCGTGCCGCTCCTCCGCCGGGATAGGCGCCAGGTAGTCCTGCCAGTAATCCGGGAACAGGCGGCTGGCGCCGGCCTGGTAGAACCATTGAATGTCCTGGGGGCGGGCCAGGAAAATGCCCCGCACGATCAGGCCGTGCACACGCTCCGGGTGGGTTTGCGCGTAGGCCAGGGCCAGGGTCGAGCCCCAGGAACCGCCGAACAGCACCCATTTTTCGATGCCCAGGTGTTCGCGAATCCGCTCAAGGTCGGCCACCAGGTCCCAGGTGGTGTTGTTTTCCAGGCTGGCCCGTGGGGTGGAGCGCCCGCAGCCACGCTGATCAAAAGTAACAATTCGGTACAGATTAGGATCGAAATAGCAGCGGCTATTGGCATCACACCCGGCGCCGGGGCCGCCATGGATGAACACAACGGGCAAGCCTTCCGGGGAACCGCTTTCGTCGACGTACAGGACGTGGGTTTCATCGACGGCCAGATCGTGCCGGGCGTAGGGTTTGATCTGCGGGTACAAAGTCTGCATTGCGCGCTCCGTAAGGGGTCGAGTTCATCCCTGGGGGGACGTCTATTATTTTGCCGTCTGGCATCATAAACCCGAATTGTGCAATGAGCATGTCCTCGTGGACCTAGACCTGTGTCAGCAGAACACCACGCAGGTAGTCCAGCAGATAAACGTACAGCCGGTCGACCTCCAACACCTGGCCCCGGGCCCGCAGGCAGCCGTGAACCAGGCCTTTGCCGGGATACAGCGTGGCCGCCACCCCGGCGCCTTGCAGGCGTTCGGCGTAGAGCATGCCGTCGTCCCGCAACGGGTCGAACTGGGCGACAGCGATCAAAGCCTGCGGCAACCCGCTGAAATCCACGGCCAGCAATGGCATGGCGTAGGGCGACGGCTTGTCCGGCCCACGCAGGTAAAGGGCGAGGTAGCACTCGGTGTCGGCGGTACTGAGCAATGGCGCGTCGACGCAATCGCGGCGGGACGGCAGGTCGGCGGGGCCGCCCAGGCCGGGGTAGATCAGGACTTGCGCCAGGGGCTGCGGCTGATGGTCATCCCGCAGGCCCAGGCACAGGGCCGCCGCCAGGTTACCGCCGGCGCTGTCACCAGCCACCACCAGACGCTGAAGGTTGATCGGCTGGGGCGCTTCGCCCACCTGGATCGCCTGCCAGACCGCACGGCAATCCTCAAAGGCGGCCGGAAACGGGTGTTCGGGTGCCAGGCGGTAATCGATGGCGATGACCAGCACTTGCAGTGAGTCGGCCAGTTCAGCACACATGAAGTCATGGGAATCCAGGCCGCCGACCACCCAGCCGCCACCGTGCATATAAAGGATGCATGGCCAGCCGCTATCGGGGGTTGGCGTCGCCGGTTGATAAATGCGTACGCCCACGCCACCCAGGGAAACGTCTGACACCTGTAACCCTTCGGGCCGCGCCGGGGTGAACGCCTGGCACATGCGGTCATAGCCTCGGCGCAATCCGGCCAGCGATGTGTCGTCGCTGGTGAAGGATTCGGTTTTTTCGACGAAGGCGCACATCTGCGCGGAAATCGGGTAATGGGACATCGAAGGATCGTCCTGAAGATAAGGATTTAACAGCCGCCACGAATCCAATGTGGGAGCGGGCTTGCTCGCGAATGCGGTGTATCAGTCAATACTTGTGTGGCTGACCCACCGCATTCGCGAGCAAGCCCGCTCCCACATTTTGATCTTCATTTGCTCAGGGCTTGAGGCTGGCCTGCACCGCCGCCACGCCGTCCTTGCCATCCAGGGTCGTTACACCCGCCAGCCAGCGCTGCAAATCCTCGGGGTTGTCGCGCAACCATTGTTTGGCCACCTCCTGCGGCGTCTTGCGGTCCATGATCGGCACCATCAACTGGCTTTCCTGGGCCGCGGTGTAGGTCAGGTTTTCCAGCAGGCGTGTCACGTTGGGGCAACGTTCGGCGTAATCCGGCGCCGTCACCGTGGAGACCGTGGCCATGCCTTCGTTGGCACCGAACACATCTTCACTGCCGGTCAGGTACGCCATTTTCATGTTGATGTTCATCGGGTGTGGGGTCCAGCCGACAAACACCACGAACTCCTTGCGATTCACTGCCCGCTGCACCGCCGCCAGCATGCCTGCCTCGCCGGACGCCACCAGCTTGAAGCCGCCGAGGCCAAAGCGGTTGCTGTCGATCATTTTCTGGATATCGGTATTGGCACCGCTGCCCGGCTCGATGCCATAGATCTTGCCGCCCAGTTTGTCCTTGAAGCGGGCAATGTCGGCAAAGGTTTTCAAGCCGGCGTCGGCAACGTACTGCGGCACCGCCAGCGTCGCTTGAGCGTCGGACAGGCTCGGCTTGTCGAACACCTTGACCTGCTTGGCCGCGAGGAATGGCGCGATGTTGTTGTCCATCGCCGGTTTCCAGTAGCCGAGGAAGATATCCAGGCGTTTGTCGCGGATACCGGCAAAGATGATTTGCTGCACGGCGCTGGTTTGCTTGCTGTCATAGCCCAGGCCATTGAGCAGCACATCGGCCATGCCGCTGGTGGCGATCACGTCAGTCCAGCTGACCACGCCCATGCGCACGACCTTGCACGAGGCCGGGTCGGCAGCCATCGCATTGGCGCTCAAGAGTGCGGCGCCGGTGAGAATCAACAGACAACGGTTGAACAGTCTTTTCATCGATGCGGTCTCACTCGGCAGTTTTTATTGTGGGAGTGGCGTCTGACGCGCCGTGCCCAACACCTTACCCAGCGAGACCTTGATCAAAGCGAACTGTGGCGACAGGGATTTGCACACAGACGACTTGGGAGGTGTGTTGCTGTTGAGGGCCTCTTCGCGAGCAAGCCCGCTCCCACATTCGACCGTGTTCCTCCTGAAGAAACACGGTCGAATGTGGGAGCGGGCTTGCTCGCGAAAGCTATCTCAGCAGCGACGCCACTCAGGAGTAATGCCGCTTGCCCCACGCCAGGAACCCTTCCAGCAGTTCCTTCAACACCACCCGCGTCGGCTCGGCCAGGTCGGCGCGATAACGGAAGGGCTCAAACTCTTCCATGTAGGTGCACTGCCCCAACTCCAGCTGCACGGCGTGGATGTTCTCGGCCGGGTTGCCGTAGTGACGGGTGATGTGCCCGCCCTTGAAGCGCCCGTTGAGCACATGGCTGTACTGCGGGTGGCCGGCACAGATGGCTTCCAGTTCGCTGGCCAGCTGCGGATCGCAGGCCGCGCCGTTGAAGGTGCCGAGGTTGAAGTCCGGCAGCTTGCCTTCGAACAGGTGCGGGATCACCGAGCGGATCGAATGCGCATCAAACAGCAGCGCATAACCGAACTCGGCCTTGAGCCGGGCCAGTTCGTTTTGCAGGGTGCGGTGATACGGCGTCCACACCTGCTCCAGGTACGTGGCGCGCTCGGCCTTGGACGGTTCCAGGCCTTCGCGGAACAGCGGCACACCGTCAAACAGTGTCGCCGGGTACAGGCCGGTGGTTGCGCCAACGTACAGCGGCTTGTCGTCTGAAGGCCGGTTCAGGTCGATGACAAAGCGCGAATACTCCGCCGCCAGGGTGCTGGCGCCCAGCGCTTCGGCGAAGTCGTACAGCGTGGGAATGTGCCAGTCGGTGTCCGGCAGGCTTTGCGCCTCGGGGATCAGCCCGGCTTGCACCGCCGGCGTCAGGCGCAGGCCCGCGTGGGGCATGCTGATCAGCAGCGGCACACGGCCTTGTTTGAAGTTCAGAACCTTATCCACAGCGGTACTCCTTAAACGGTGACTTCGACGCCGTGGCGCACGACGCGTTTATCCAGCTCGCCACCCAGCCAGTAGGCCAGGTCGGCGGGACGATCAATCTGCCAGGCGACAAAATCCGCGACCTTGCCCACTTCCAGCGAGCCATGGCTGTTGCCCAGGCCCAGGGCGGTGGCCGCGTGTTGCGTGGCGCCGGCCAGGGCTTCTTCCGGGGTCATGCGGAACAGGGTGCAGGCCATGTTCAGCATCAAGCGCACCGACAACGCCGGCGAGGTGCCCGGGTTGAGGTCGCTGGCGATCGCGATCTTCACGCCGTGCTTGCGCAGGGCATCCATCGGCGGCAACTGGGTTTCCCGCAGGAAGTAGAACGCGCCCGGCAGCAACACCGCGACGGTGCCGGAAGCGGCCATGGCGATGGCGTCTTCCTCGGTCATGAATTCCAGGTGGTCCGCCGACAGCGCCTGGTAACGCGCCGCCAGGCTGGAGCCATGCAGGGACGACAACTGTTCGGCGTGCAGTTTTACCGGCAAGCCAAGTTTCCGGGCGGCGATGAACACGCGCTCCACCTGCTCCGGCGAGAACGCCAGGTACTCACAGAAGGCGTCGACCGCGTCCACCAGGCCTTCCGCTGCCAGCGCCGGGAGCATTTCGGTGCAGATGTGTTCGATGTAGGCATCGGCCCGGTCCACGTACTCCGGCGGCAACGCATGCGCCGCCAGGCAGGTGCTGCGCACACTGACCGGCAACTCGGCGCCGAGGCGACGGATCACCCGCAAAATCTTGCGCTCGCTGGCCAGGTCCAGGCCGTAGCCGGACTTGATCTCGACGGTGGTTACACCGTCGCGCAGCAAACTGCGCAGGCGCTTGTGGCCGCTGGCAAACAGTTCATCTTCGCTCGCCGCACGCGTGGCGCGCACGGTGCTGGCAATACCGCCACCGGCCGCTGCGATCTCGGCGTAGCTCACGCCTTGCAGCCGCTGCTCGAACTCGCCGCTGCGATTGCCGCCGAACACCGTGTGGGTGTGGCAGTCGATCAGCCCGGGCGTGACCCACGCCCCTTGCAGGTCATGGGTGGTTGCGTAGTTCGCATCCGGCAGATCGGCGCGCGGGCCGATCCACTCGATGAGCGTGCCCGAGGTAACAATGGCGGCGTCCTCGATGATCGAGTAGTTGCCCTGGGCCATGGTTGCAACGTGGCAGTGTTGCCAAAGCGTTTTCATCAACGCCTCCATTAGGTTATCGATGAGACAAAGCCGGGTCGTAGTGGACCTTGGCCGTTTGCCCGGCGGCGGGCTTGACCCACAGCAGATAGGCGACGATCAGCAAGACGATCCACACGGCGCCGACCATAAGAGCGGCCTGGGTGTCCGGGAAGTAACCCAGCACGCCGAAGATGAACAGCATGAACACGATGGCGGCCGCTGGCGCGTAGGGCCAGAACGGCACCGGGAATTTCAGCTCGGCAATCTGTTCCCTGGTCATCGAGCGACGCATGGCCACCTGGGTGACCAGGATCATCAGCCATACCCACACCGTGGCGAAGGTCGCAATCGAGGCGATGACCAGGAACACGTTTTCCGGGATCAGGTAATTGAGCACCACACCGCCGAGCAACGCGGCGCCCATCACCACTACGGTCATCCACGGCACGCCCTGGCTCGACAGTTGGGCAAAACCCTTGGGCGCCTGCCCTTGCTGGGCCAGGCCATACATCATGCGACCGGCGCCGAAAATGTCGCTGTTGATGGCCGAGACGGCGGCCGAGATCACCACAATGTTAAGGATGGTCGCCGCCGAGCCTATCCCCAGGTTGCTGAAGATCTGCACGAACGGGCTGCCCTGGCTGCCGATCTGCGGCCACGGGTAGATCGCCATCAGCACAAACAACGTCAGCACGTAGAACAGCAGGATACGCAGCGGCACGGCGTTGATTGCCTTGGGGATCACCCGCTGCGGGTCCTTGGCTTCGCCGGCGGTGATGCCGATGATTTCGATGCCGCCAAACGCAAACATCACCACCGCGAAGGATGCGATCAAGCCACCCACGCCGTTAGGCATGAAGCCACCGTGAGCCCACAGGTTGCTGAGGCCGGTAGCGGGTGCTTCGCCCGCCGAGTGAATGCCGAACAGCATGATGCCGAAGCCGCCGAGGATCATTGCGACAATGGCACCGACCTTGAGCAGCGACAGCCAGAACTCCATTTCGCCAAAGACTTTGACGTTGCACAGGTTCAGGCCGCCGATCAGCAACACGATGCCCAGCACCCAGACCCAGCGCGCGACTTCGGGAAACCAGAAGCCCATGTAGATGCCGAAGGCGGTGACGTCGGCGAGGCAGACGATGATCATTTCAAAGGCGTAGGTCCAGCCGAGGATAAAGCCGGCCATCGGGCCCAGGTAGGTACTGGCGTACTGGCCGAAGGAGCCGGACACCGGGTTATGCACGGCCATTTCGCCGAGGGCGCGCATGACCATGAACACCGCGGCGCCGCCGATCAGGTAGGCCAGGAGCACGGCCGGGCCGGCCATCTGGATGGCGGAGGCAGAGCCGTAGAACAGCCCGGTACCGATCGCGGAACCGAGGGCCATGAAGCGAATATGTCGGGCGGAGAGCCCGCGTTTTAAACCTTTTTCCGAGTGCATTTCTCGTCCCTAATTATTTTTATCCTGAGAAAATTCGAAGCGGTGCGAACAATCTTTTTGTGGCGAGGGAGCTTGCTCCCGCTCGGGTGCGCAGCGCCGGCAAGCTTTTGGGGCCGCTACGCAGCCCAGCGGGAGCAAGCTCCCTCGCCACAAAGAGGGGTTCGATGTCCTTAGAGGCTCGGCAGCAATTTCGCCGGCACCAGCTCGTTCAGGCAACGCGTTGCCAGCAGCTCACTGGCGGCATTGATGTCCGGCGCAAAGAAGCGGTCCTTCTCATAAAACGCGACTTTGCTGCGCAGGATCCCGCGCGCCTTTTCCAGCGCCGGCGAGGTTTTCAAACCATTGCGCAGGTCCAGGCCCTGGCAAGCCGCCAACCATTCCACCGCCAGCACACCGCGGGTGTTCTCGGCCATTTCCCACAGGCGCTTGCCCGCCGCCGGGGCCATCGACACGTGGTCTTCCTGGTTGGCTGACGTCGGCAGGCTGTCGACGCTATGGGGATGCGCCAGTGCCTTGTTCTCGCTGGCCAATGCCGCCGCCGTCACCTGGGCGATCATGAAGCCGGAGTTCACACCGCCATTGCCCACCAGGAATGGCGGCAGTTGCGACATGTGCTTGTCCATCATCAACGAGATGCGACGCTCGCTCAGGGAGCCGATTTCCGCGATGGCCAGCGCCATGTTGTCCGCCGCCATGGCCACCGGTTCGGCGTGGAAGTTGCCACCGGAAATCACGTCACCTTCAGCCGCGAACACCAGCGGGTTATCCGACACAGCGTTGGCTTCCACCACCAGTACTTCGGCCGCCTGGCGGAACTGGGTCAGGCAGGCGCCCATGACTTGTGGCTGGCAACGCAGGGAGTACGGGTCCTGGACCTTGTCGCAGTTCTCGTGGGATTGCGACACTTCGCTGCTTTCACCCAGCAGGGCGCGATACGCGGCCGCAGAGTCGATCTGGCCGCGTTGGCCCCGGGCAGCGTGAATGCGTGCGTCGAACGGCGAGCGCGAACCCAGCACGGCTTCCACCGTCAGGGCGCCACAGGCCAGGGCACCGGCGAACAGATCTTCGCCCTCGAACAGCCCACGCAATGCATAAGCGGTGGAAACCTGGGTGCCGTTGAGCAGCGCCAGGCCTTCCTTGGCCGCCAGGGTCAGCGGCGTCAGGCCGGCAACTTTCAGCGCTTCGGTAGCTTCCAGCCATTCGCCTTTGTAGCGGGCCTTGCCTTCGCCCAGCAGCACCAGCGACATGTGGGCCAATGGCGCCAGGTCACCGGAGGCGCCCACCGAACCCTTCAGCGGAATGTGCGGGTAGACCTCGGCATTGATCAGGGCGATCAGCGCGTCGATCACCTGCCGGCGAATCCCGGAAAAGCCCCGGCTCAGGCTGTTGACCTTGAGCACCATGACCAGCCGTACCAGCGCATCGCTGATGGGCTCACCGACGCCGGCGGCGTGGGACAGCACCAGGGAACGCTGGAGGTTTTCCAGGTCTTCGCTGGCAATGCGGGTCGAGGCCAGCAGGCCGAAACCGGTGTTGATGCCGTAGGCGGTGCGGTTCTCGGCGAGAATCTGTTCCACACAGGCGACACTGGCTTCGATCTGGGCCGAGGCGCTGTCATCCAGACTGAGGGTTACCGGCTGCTGGTAGATGGCCCGCAGTTGGGCAAGGCTCAGTTGGCCTGGAATCAGGTTTAGCGCAGTCACATTCATGCTCCTTTTGAGAGTGTTGTTAACTACCAGTCGCTCCGGATGCTTCCGTTATCCGCCGCTGTGCTCTTTTAGAGGATCAGTCGGCTTGGCACGCTGGTTATTGTTGGGAAAAGGTCAGTGCAAATTCGGTAGCGTGCGTTGCAGTAAGTCGGCGTCCTTGAGCAACGCGGCGGTGGCTGCGATGTCTGGCGCCAGCCAGCGGTCCTGGTCGTAGGCCGGGACGTGTTCGCGCAGCAAACGCCAGGCGGCATCGGTGCCGGCGCCGAAGCGTTGTTCCTGGAGGAACTCGAACGCCTGGGCCGCCAGCAAGTACTCGATGGCGAGGATCTGGGTGACGTTTTCCAGCACCGAATACAGCTTCAGCGCGGCGTTGGTGCCCATGCTCAGGTGGTCTTCCTGCAGGCCCGAGGTGACGAAGTTGTCGAGCACCGCCGGTTGCGCCAACTGGCGGTTTTGCCCGCACAGCGAGGCGGCGACGTACTGCACGATCATCATCCCGGAGTTGACCCCGGGGTTGCTCACCAGGAACGCCGGCAAACCACTGACGTGCGGGTTGATCAGACGGTCCAGGCGACGCTCGGCGATGGAGCCGATTTCAGCCATGGCGATGGCCAGCATGTCGGCCGCCAGGGCGACGGACTGCCCGTGGGGATTGGCCTGGGACACCACGCGGTAGTTGTCTGGCGTGCCGAGCACCAGCGGGTTATCGGTGGCACCGTTGAGTTCGGTTTCGATCTGCCGGGTGGCGTGTTCCAGTTGGTCGCGGGCCGCGCCGTGCACCTGGGGAATCGAACGGATGCTCAGGGCGTCCTGGGTACGAATGCCTTTGCTGCTGGCGATCACTTCGCTGCCGTCCAGCAACGCGCGCAGGTTGATGCCCACTTGCTGCATGCCCGGGTGCGGCTTGAGCGCGATGATTTCTTCGTCGAAGGCGTCGATCTGGCCGCGCTGGCCTTCGAAGCTCATGGCACCGATCACGTCGGCCCATTGCAGCAGGCGGTGCGCATCGGCCAGGGCCAGGCTGCTGAGGCCGGTCATGCACGGCGTGCCGTTGACCAGGCACAGCCCGTCCTTGGCGCCAAGCACTACCGGCTGCAAACCTTCTTCAGCCAGCGCCTGGTGTGCGGGAACGATACGGCCCCGATAGCTGACGTCGCCGACGCCGAGCAAGGCGACGCCAATGTGCGCCATGTGGGTCAGGTAACCCACGGAACCCTGGGACGGCACTTGCGGCGTGATGCCATGGTTGAGCAGCCCCAGCAGCGAATGCACCACCTGCGGATGCAAGCCGGATTTGCCGTGGCTGTAGTTAATGATCGCCGCACAAATGATCGCGCGGGTTTGCTCCACACTCAGTGGCGCACCGACGCCGCAGGCATGGCTGAGCAGGGTATTGCGCGACAGCCGGCTCAGTTGTTCGTCCTTGAGCGACACGTTGCACAAGGCGCCCAGGCCGGTGTTGATGCCGTAGGCGCGCTCGCCGCTGGTGACGATGCGCTGGACGATGGCCTGGGCATTGTCGATGCGAGCCCAGGCCTGGCCCGAGAGTTCGAGGATCGCACCGTGGCGAGCCACGGCGACCACGTCCTGCCAACGCATCGGGGCGTCGGCGATGATGATTTTTTCAGCCTGGGACATCGTTGACCTCTTCATGAAATTCGCAATTGTTGTGCAGCTTCACTGGCCTCATCGCAAGCGAGCCAGCTTCCACAGGGGAAACGCATTCCAAATGTGGGAGCTGGCTTGCCTGCGACAGCCTCAGCCAACCCACCACAAATATCGGATCAAACCACCGCCACCCGCCGCTGGACAAACCGGTTCACGTACTCATCCGCCGGTGAATGCAAAATCTCGCGGGGCGTGCCGACCTGGATCAGCTTGCCGTCCTTGAGGATCGCAATGCGGTTGCCGATGCGCACCGCCTCATCGAGGTCGTGGGTAATGAACACGATCGTCTTGTGCAGGGTCTTTTGCAGCTCCAATAACTGGTCTTGCATCTCGGCACGGATAAGCGGGTCGAGCGCACTGAACGCCTCGTCCATCAGGATGATGTCAGTGTCGGCCGCCAGCGCCCGGGCCAGGCCTACACGCTGACGCATGCCGCCGGAAAGTTGATGCGGGTATTTGTTTTCATAGCCCTTGAGGCCCACGGTTTCGATCCAGTGCAGCGCACGCTCGGCGCACACTTGCCTGGTTTCGCCACGCACTTTCAGGCCGTAGGCAACGTTGTCCAGCACACTCTTGTGAGGCAGCAGGCCAAAGCTCTGGAACACCATGCTGATCTTGTGCCGGCGGAATTGGCGCAAGGCTTCCATGTCCAGTTGCAGGATGTCTTCACCGTCCACCAGGATCGCACCGCTGGTAGGGTCGATCAGCCGGTTGAAGTGACGCACCAGGGTCGACTTGCCGGAACCCGACAGCCCCATGATCACGAAGATTTCACCGGTGTCGACGCTCAGGGACAGGTCGTTCACACCCACCACGCAACCAGTCTCGGCCAGCACCTCGTCCTTGGTCTTGCCCTGGCCAATCAACGCCAGTGCATCCTTGGAGCGGTTGCCGAAAATCTTGAATACGTTTTTGACTTCAATTTTGCTGACAGTAGTCATTTGCTCGCCTCATGCCGTGGACGACCATAGGCTTGCGTAATGCGGTCGATGACCACGGCAAGAATCACGATCGCCAGACCGGCTTCAAGGCCGCGTCCAACGTTGAGGGTCTGGATGCCCACCAGTACATCTTCACCCAGGCCACGGGCGCCGATCATCGAAGCGATCACCACCATCGACAGGGCCATCATGGTGGTCTGGTTGATCCCGGCCATGATGCTCGGCAGGGCCAGCGGCAGTTGCACGCCGAACAGTTGCTGCCAGCGGTTGGCACCGAAGGCGTTGATCGCTTCCATGACTTCACCGTCCACCTGGCGAATGCCCAGGTCGGTGAGACGAATCAGCGGCGGTGCGGCGTAGATCACCGTGGCGAAAATCGCCGGGACCTTGCCCAGGCCGAACAGCATCAACACCGGGATCAGGTACACGAAGCTGGGCATGGTCTGCATGATGTCCAGCAGCGGCATCAGCACCGAACGCAGGCGGTTGCTGCGGGCCGACAGAATCCCCAGGGGAATGCCGATCAGCACCGAGATCACCGTGGCCACCATCATCAGCGCCAGGGTTTGCATCAGCTTGTCCCACAGCCCGACCGCGCCCACCAGAAACAGCAGGCCGACGATCACGACGGTGGTGAACCACTTGCGAGTGGCATGCCAGGCAATACCGCCGACAATCAGCAACATCAACCACCAGGGCGCTGCGCGCAGCAAACCTTCCAGGTTAACGATGGCCCACAGCAACGTATCGGAGATGTGCCGGAACACATCGCCGTAGTTGGTCACCAGCGCATCGACCCAACTGTTGACCCAGTCGGCGATGGAAAACGTAAAACTCTCAGGAAACATAGTGTGCTCTCGATCCAGTGGATTGTGGCCGGGCGCCCGGTTGCCTGTGGCGGCAACCGGAAACGCTCAACCTACAAGGCCGCGTCGATTTTCTTGGCTGCGTTGTCGCTCACCATGCGTGCCAGAGTTCAGGATGTCCCTTGAGGAAAGTTTTCGCCAGTTTTGCTGTTTCAATTCGCTGTTTGTCATGCGTACCGGGTTCTGGTTAAGCAGGTTGAGCAGCGGCGCCCTGCACATCGGGCAGCACGAGGCGCTCAGGAATCGGGCTGTGCCATTTTTTCGCAGCCCAGTAGTACAACGCCGCCGGCACCACCAGCCCGATGATCCATGAGATATCGGTGTCGCCCAGGCTCGCGACCAGTGGGCCGGTGTAGAAATGCGTCGAGATGAACGGCATCTGAATCAGCACGCCGAACACGTAGATGCTGATGCCCATCAGGTTCCAGCGACCGTAGCGACCGTTGGGGTTGGACAGGGCCGGGATGTCATAGCGCTCTTTGGTGATGCAGTAGAAGTCCACCAGGTTGATCGCACTCCAGGGCGTGAAAAACGCCAGCAGGAACAGGATGAACGCGGAGAAATCCTTGAGGAACGAGTCCTTGCCCAGCAACGCCAGCGCGGCGGCAATCGACACCATCACGAAGATGTACAACAGCCGCGTGCCACTGCCGATATGCCGGCTGCCACGGAAACCACTGATGATTGTCGCGATCGACATGAAGCTGCCGTAGGCGTTGAGGGTGGTGACGGTGACCTTGCCGAAGGCGATGCTGAAATACAGCAGCGCCGCGACGATCCCGGTGCCGCCCAGGCCGACGATAAACGACACTTCGTGGTGAGCGAATTGCGAGCCTGCCAGGGCTGCCGCAAACACACCGAACACCATCGAAGCCTGCGCGCCGATCACCGAACCGAGGCCCACGGCCCAGAAGGTTTTCGAGGCCTGCGTGCTGCGCGGCAAGTAGCGCGAGTAGTCCGCTACATACGGGCCGAACGCAATCTGCCAGGACGCCGAGAGGGAAATCGCCAGCAGGAAACTGCTGAGGGAAAAATGCTTGTTGCCCAGCAACGCACCGATGTCGTTACCGGCCAGCAGCCTGTAGAACAGGTACACGAAGGCAACCACCCCCAGCACGCTGGCGATGCGACCGATGCCGTGGATCACCCGGTAGCCGAAGATCGTAAACACCATGATCAGCCCCGCGAACAATACGATGCCGACCCAGTCTTCAACGTGAAGCAACTGCGCCACCGCCTGCCCCGCCAGCAATGAGCCGCTGGCGGAAAAACCGATGTACATCAGGCACACCAGCACCAGTGGAATCACCGCGCCATACACGCCGAACTGCACGCGGCTGGAGATCATCTGCGGCAAGCCCAGTTGCGGGCCTTGCGCCGCATGCAGGGCCATGACGCCACCGCCCAGCAGTTGACCGATCAACAGACCGATCAACGACCAGAACACATCACCGCCCAGCACCACGGCCAGGGCCCCGGTGACGATCGCAGTGATTTGCAAGTTGGCACCCAACCACAGGGTGAACTGACTCAATAGACGGCCGTGTCTTTCCGCTTCCGGGATGTAGTCGATCGAACGCCTTTCGATCAACGGGGTGGTGCTTGCACGAGCGTCTTTTACTGCCATTTATGTTCAACCTCTGATGGATTGTTTTTGGGTGAAACGCAGATCACATGTGGGAGCGGGCTTGCTCGCGAAAGCGATGGGTCAGCTAACGACTTCAGTGACTGATACACCGCATTCGCGAGCAAGCTCGCTCCCACATTAGTTATTTGATCATCGGGAGATTGAGGCCCTGCTCTTTGGCGCAGTCGATGGCGATCTGGTAGCCCGCATCCGCATGACGCATCACGCCGGTCGCCGGGTCGTTGTGCAGCACGCGCGCGATACGCTCGGCGGCTTCG